>SLQW01000139.1 GCA_007131295.1 Pseudomonadales bacterium
CGTCATCACCGCGCTGCTGCGGGCACCGTCACGCGACCGAAGGTTCTTATCTGAAATCAGATAGTTGAACTGGTCCGACCCCAATGTTGGTCAGGCGGCGCGGCTGGCGAGCGCGGTGGCGACGGCCATGCCGAGGCCGAGCGTGCGCGGGTCGCCCATGAGGGTCGAGACCATGCGGTTCATGACGAAGGCGTAGGTCGTGCGCGCATCCAGGTCAGCAAGGATCAGCGAGCCGCCCCAACCGCCCCAGAAGGCTGCGCCGGGCGGCAGCGGCATCATGGGCTGAGACAGGCCGTAGCCCATGCCGAAGCGGGTCGGCATGCCAAGCACCAGATCCTTGCCGTCGGTCTGCACTTCCAGCGCGCGGCGCGCGCCCGCCTCGCTCATGAGCCGTTTGCCATCGAGTTCGCCGCCGCAGGCAAGGAGCGCCTGCGCCCGCGCCACCGAGCGCGCATTGCCGTGGCCATTGGCGGCGGGAATCTCCGCGCGGCGCCATCCGATGTCCCGCGACTGCAGGGCACTCGTGGCGGGATTGCGGAAGGTCCGGGCCGCGATAGAGTCCGGCGTACCGCCCACGGCCTCGCCGAGGTTCTCCGTCGGCGGAATGAGATCACCGATGCGTCCGTCACAGTCTTCGGGCGTGCCAATGTGGAAGTCGATCCCGAGCGGCTCTGCGATCTCGGTCTTGAAAACGGCTCCCAGGCTCTGGCCCGTGGCCCGCCGGACGACCTCTCCGAGGAGATAACCCTGGGTAATCGCGTGGTAGCCACTGGCGGTGCCCGGCTGCCACCACGGCGCCTGGGCGGCGAGCAGCGAACAGATCTTGTCGTGATCGTAGAGATCCTCGGCCGTGACCTTCATGTCGAGACCGGATAGACCTGCGGAGTGGGAGAGCAGCTGCGCGATGGTCACTTCGTCCTTGCCCTCGGCAGCAAACTCCGGCCAAAGACGGGCGACGGGATCGTGCAGGTCGAAGGCCCCGCGGTCGGCAAGCAGCAGCGTGGTAAGGGCCGCCATGGTCTTGGTGGTCGAGTAGACGTTGACGATCGTGTCCTCTTCCCAGGGCAGCTTGCCCTCGGCATCGCGGGTCCCGGCCCAGAGGTCGACGACCGGAGTGCCGTCTACGGTCACGCACACCGATGCGCCATCGTCGAGCCCCTTGGCGAAGTTCGCAGCGAACGCTTCGCGCACGCCTTCGAAGCCGGGTGCGCAGTGCCCGTGAATCTCGATGTCAGCTGTCGTCGTCATTGTCTGCCCCCGGATGCTCCGCTGAAGAAACGCAACGATAGCCGCCCGCGCGACGCAAAGCGACGGCGCACCGTCGAGGCACAGGGTGACACGCTGATCCGGCGGCAGTCGGCGATCGGCGCGCTCGCGGAACGCGAGCACGCCTTCCCACAAGGGCAGCGCACGACCCGCGTCGCGACTGTGGGAAGTTGTGCCGGCCGCAGGTCGGCGCAACGAAGCCGGCGCAGCCGGCACGAGGGCAGCGCGAATCCGGCGGCAGGCAGCCCGAGCGCAGCGCGCGAAGCCGGCGGCAGTCGGCGATCGGCGCGCTCGCGGAACGCGAGCACGCCTTCCCACAAGGCCAGCGCATGACACGCGTCGCGACTGTGGGAAGTTGTGCCGGCCCCAGGTCGGCATGGTCAGGGCTGGCTGCTGCGTTCATGCTCTGCGCTCGGATCAGCTTAGAAGGAGACAGGCATGACGGACCATGTGGCGGGCAAAGTGGTGGTGGTCACCGGAGCGGGCGGAGGCTTCGGCCGGCTGGTCTGCATCGCCGCAGCCGAGCGCGGCGCGCGCGTAATGGGCGGCGACATCGACGAGCCAGCGCTCGCTGCGCTGGAGGCCGAGGTCGCGGCCGCAGGCGGCAGCATCGCCACACTGAAGACCGATGTCACCCGCCTCGAACAGCAGCAGGCCCTCGTTGCGTCCGCTATCGAACGCTTCGGCGCCATCGACGTCATGGTCAACAACGCGGGCGTCATGCCGCTGGCATTCTTCGCCGACCACGAGCGCGCCATGGAAGCCTGGAATCGCTGCATCGACATCAACTTCCGCGGCGTCCTGAACGGCATGGTCGCCGCCCATGACCCCATGGTCGAACAGGGCCGCGGGCAGGTGATCAACGTCTCGTCGATCTACGGCAACTTTCCCGTGGTCGGCGCCGGCGTCTACGGCGCCACCAAGGCGGCGGTGGACTTCCTTTCCGAATCGCTGCGCATGGAGTCACGTGGACGAATCAAGGTGACGACGGTGAAGCCTACCGGGGTTCCGGCCACCGGCCTTGCCGGCGGCGTCGTCAATCCCGAAGCCGTGGTCGGCATTCTTGGCCCGAATGCCGCTACCGACTTTACGCGCTTCGAAGCCATGGCGGCGGGACAATTGCCGGCCGAGGAAACGAATCCCGAGTCGATCCGCTACTTCGCGCTCGCCCCGCAGTACATCGCCGATGCGATTCTGCATGCCATCGACCAGCCCTGGGGCGTATCCATCGGGGAGATTACCGTGCGCGCGAGTGGGGACGGTTACATTCTCTGAGCGCGCAGAAAGATCCTTACGAAACGAAGAGGGGGTTGCGGCGCGTGGCCGCAACCCCCTGCACTGAGATGTGCGAGACGATCAGAAACCGTAGCGCACGCGAACGTAGAACAACCGGCCTCGCGGATCGTGCAGCGTAGGCACGTAGCCGTTGAAGCCACCATTCGCCTGCGGCGGATCCCGGTCGAACATGTTGACGACACCCACCGTGGCGGCGAGATCGAAGTCGTCGAACTGGTAGGTGTAGGAACCGTCCACCGTAGTGTGCTGCTTCACCTTGAAGTTGTCGAAGTTGGTCTCGTTCACACCGCTGACGTAGTTCACCGACAGCGTCGCGAAGTGGTTACGCAAGCTCCAGGTATTGAACAGCGTGCCCTTGAACTCGGGCAGAGGCCGGGCCACCAGGACTGCTTCGCTCTTACCGACCAGATCGCGCCGCTCACCTGGCTCCAGACGGGTATCGAACGGCGTCACGATACGATCAGCCTTGAACTCCAGGAACCAGCTCAGGTCCAGCGTCGAGCTGAACAGACCGTAGTCGGTGGCCAGCGAATAGCGGATGAGGAAGTCGAGGCCCGACGCCTTCATCTTGTCACCGTTGGTGAAACTCGTCTGGGCCGTCAGCGGATTACCCTGGGTGTCGAGCCAGATATCCGGCGTACTCGGATCCCCATCGAGATCGCGGAAGTTGCACGCCTCGATGGCGAGATAGTCAGGATTGAACGCGCCGTCTACGCGAGCCGGAGGCCGGCCGGCGAACTGCCACTGGATCTGACAGTCGTTGATCAAACCGCGCGCGTCGTCACCGATGATCACGTCCTTGAAGCGGTAGTTCCAGTAGTCCACCGAGATGCTCAGGTTCTCGGTGGCATCCCAGATCACGCCGAGGTTGAAGTTCGTGGACTTCTCCGGGTCGAGGTCGGGATTACCGAAGCTCGGCAGGCGCGTGAACACACCACTACCAAACGGACTCGCGGCCGCAGCGCCTGCACCGAAGTTAGCATCGATGACCTCTGCGGGCGGTGGCGGCATGAACGCCAGCCCGGTGGATCGCCCGAAACGCTGGAACAGTGAAGGCCCGCGGAACGAGGTGCCGACGGATCCGCGGAAAACCAGGTCGTCCAGGGCGTTCCAGCGGAACGCGAACTTCGGATCCAGGGTGTCGCCGGTCTGGCCGCCGTAGTCTTCGTAGCGCAGCGCGAGCTGCAGCTCGAGATCAGGCGTGACGGGCAGCGCGAGCTCGGTGAACACCGCCCAGACGTCGTCGGAGGCGCTGAACGGAATGCTCGGGCCGGTGAACGCGAACGGGAAGCTCGGATCGGTGGCGAGATCGTTGCCGCCGACGCTCATCGCCTCGTTGCGGTACTGCAGACCGAAGGCGAAGCCGACGCCGCCACCCCCCATCTGCATGTCCATGAAGTTGTTCGTGGAGGTCACGAAGTCCACCACGTGCAGGCGGGTACGGGTGTTGACGATGCCGAGGCCCTCAAGGGCACGGACGGCGGCCGGGTCGTTGCCCAGCGTGTGCAGGTTGCCATTGCCGTCTTCCGCGACCACGTCCGGCGTCAGCAGGGACGAGCCGAAGGGATTGAACCAGGTGCAGGGGCCTTCGCCCGGTGCCTGATCGGGATCGAAGCGGTCACAGTCGAGACCGAAGAATCCGTTCAGGCCATCCTGGACGCGCTGGGTGACGGCATCGCGGAAGCGGTTCTCGTTCTCCTCGTCGCTGTAGCTGTAGGAGAGATCGAAGTTCCAATCGTCCGTGAGATCACCCCTGAGCCCTGCGAGGAAGATCTTCGAGTCGCGCGTGATCCGGCTCTGGTTGCGGTGCTGGAAGACGTTGCCGTCCGCATCCTCGATGCCGGCGATTTCCTGCAGCGCGGCGAACGAGGGGCGGATCACGCCGTTGAACGTGATCTGGTCCACCCCGGCGATCGAGGCCGCCGGATCACCCAGATCGAAGAACGGCGCCAGCTCCGGGTTGAGTGCAGCGAACGGGAAGACCGTGAAAGGCACCGGGATCAGACGGCTACCGACGGCGTCCTCATTGGCCGCGGCAAGGAAGGGGCCGTTCTCCACCTCGTGGCGGAAGCCGGGATTGTCGGAGCTGAAGGTCGGTTGTGCGGTCAGCGGGAACGACGGCGACTGATTGATGGTCACCTTGTTCTCCGCGAAGCCGAAGTTACCGTACGCCTCGATACGCTCACTGAAATCGTGCGTCCAGGTGGCCAGGCCCTGCCAGCGCGTTTCCGCGGAGTACATGTCACGGACCAAAAGGTCGGCCTTGGTGCTGCAAAGCCCGCTGTTGACGGTGCGGTAGTTGCCGAGCGCACGGCAGGACGAATCCTGGATGATCGTCGGCCCCCACGCTCCGGTCCCGAACATGTCCTGCGGAAGGTTGAAGGGGCTTGGCGAACCGAAGCTGTCATCGAGCGCGTACTCGGGTCCGAACTGCCGGTCCAGAGTCTGCAGGTTCGAGCGGTCGAAGTAATTGATGCCAAGCACCATGTGGGTGCGCTCGTTGCCGAAGCCCCAGATCGCACTCAGGTCGAGATCGCTGTGGTCGTTACCGGAAACCGCTTCGATGGGCTCGCGGAAACGCTCCGGCAGGCCGAACTGATCCTGCAGCTTGTCGAAGTTCAACTCGCTGCTCCGCAGGCCGTCCTGATACATGGCCTGGACTTCGAAACCCTCGAAGTTGTTGCGCAACCGGAAGTTGGCCACGCCGGCCACAGCGTCGGAACCGAACGTCGCCGACGCGCCGTCCTTCAGGATCTCGATGTTCTCGACCATGATGAACGGAATGCGGTTGATGTCGACGAACTGCTCACCGCGATTCGAAATCGAGGTGCCGACGTTCACGCGCTTGCCGTCGAGCAGGACCAGCGTCGACGAAAGGCCCAGATTACGGATATTGATATTCGCCGCGCCGGCGCCACCGACGCTGACCTCCTGGGATGTGGTGTTTTCCGAGCCGACCACGGACGGAAGGTGGCGGACGAAATCGCCGAGCTGGGGCATGCCAGCGGCCTGAATCTCTTCGCGACCCAGCACCCGGATCGGTGAGGGGGCATCCTCCGGCGCTCGCCGGATGTAGGAGCCCGTGACGATGATCTCTTCGATAACTGGTGCCTGAGCCCATCCGGCCTGCGGTGCCAAAGCCCCTGTTGCGAGCACTGCTCCGGAAATCAGACTCGCACCCATCACTGCGCGTGGCGGCCCGCCACGACGATTGGCGTAAGTGCCCATAAGGCGCTCCCCTCTACTACCCAGTAGTGTCCAGATCCCTGCACCCGTGCGAGGCCTCGAATCTGAACGCCCTCCAAGGCGAAGGGACACACATCGCGTCTGCCCGCTTCACCCACCCGCCCGGTCACGAAACCGCGACCAAGGCATGATTCACTCGCTTTAATTTCCTTGCGGCGTATTAACGCAGCGCGCATTCCATGTCAAATCGTAACAATAGATTCAATCAGACTGCGCAGCGGGACCTGACGCGGAACGGCCTACCCTCAGACAAAAAAGGCTTATTTTGCCCCACCTAACAGCAATCTCCTGGCGCACACCGCCCTCCCATTAGTGCCAAATTGAAACGTTCTTCAGCGAAGGGGGAGATTTACGTCAGCCACCTCAGGCGCGCGCCTCCGTATAAGGAAGCAATCTCGAATGCGCTCAGGTCACGCTGCTTCGGTGGGGTGATCGGCTCCATCCGAGCGCCCGAGCCGGCCGAGCGAGGAGCCCTGCTGACCCACCGCATCCACCAGCTCCCCGGCATTCGCGAGGCCGTAGCGCGGCATGTTGCCGTAGATCGCCTCGTACTGGCCGGCCGCCACCAGGTAGGTCTCGTGCCAGATGCCGACCGCGGGATTGCCCTTGATCATCCGGTTGTAGTGGGCCCAGGCGGGAAGATGCTCGGACTCGCGGGCGCGGGCATAGGCGTGCAGGTGTTCATAGCTGCGCCAGTACTGCACCAGCAGGATCTCCCGCGGACTGACGATGGCGCGCCAGACGTAGAGCAAGCCGAGCTCCGGGTGCTCAGCAAGTTCGGCGAGCATGCGCGGCATGGCGCGGACCACCGGCAGCCAGGCGCCGATGCTGCGAAAGCGGTTGATGCGCGCGCCGATGAGGAACACCACGAAATCACCGTCGATCTTCGCGGCGCGCCGACCTGCTTCGATGCGTGTCATGGCGGGTCCTCCCTTCTGCTTCGGCAGAGGATCCGCCCAGGTATATGCAGCGTCAACATTCGCCTTCCGGCTGCGGGCAGAGCTCAGCCCCGCTGAAGCGATAACGCACCAGCTTCCGGGTACCGGTTGAATCATGCGATAACTGACTCAGCGGCTTTCGCCACGCGAGGAACCGACCGTGGACCGAATCGCTGCAATCGCGGGCATCCTGTTGCTCGCTCTCGCCCTGCCTGCAACCGCGACCCGCGCCGACGCTCGCGAAGCCGCCGCCACCGCGGCCATGGCGACCCTGGACGCATTCATGGAGGCCTTCAACGCGCGCGACATGGACGCCTGGGCCGCGACCTTGAACTACCCGCACGTCCGCTTCGCCAGCGGCGAAGTGCGGATCTGGGCGGACGCCGGGCAGTTCGCTTCCGAGTCGCCGTTCGAGGCCCTCGCCGCGACCGGCTGGGATCACTCGCGCTGGGCGAAGCGCGAGGTGCGTCTGGTGGATGCCGAGAAGGTTCACATCGAGACGGTGTTCGAGCGCCTCGATGCCGAGGGCGAAGTGCTCTGGACGTTCCCGTCGCTCTACATCGTCACGCGGGGTTCGGACGGCAACTGGGGGGTGCAGGCGCGGTCGAGCCTGGCACCCTGAGCGTCACCTTCCGCCGTGGTCAGCGATTGCGAACGGTGATCGGCGCGCCCGCTTTGCGGGCACGTCTTCCCACATGTTGTCGCTCGGCTGGATGGTCTGCCGGGATCGGAGCTCGGGGTCTAAAGCGCCGAATCGTTCAGCGCGCGAAACGGGCCTTCAGGCGCGCGGTGTCCGCAGCCGTCCAGCCGGGAGGGTCGGTGACTTCGACCCAGGCATCGATGTAGTGCTCGGGGGCATAGACGTGGCCGTAGCCCATGGGCGTGGTATCGGCAGCAGCCATGTCCACCGCGAGCTGCAGCATGGTGACCACCGGATACCAGCGCAGTTCGCTGGCGACATCTGGACCACGCGGCTCCTCCATCCAGGCTGGCTGGCGATAGAACGACTCGGTCTCGAAGAAAGTGATCGGGTCGCTGGCGTACTGCAGGAAGACGATGCGGATCGGACCCCACGCAGCGCCCGGCAGCTCGAGATGGTTGTCCTGATTGGTGAAGCGGATGATGGAGCCGTCGCGAAAGCGCGGCAGCCAGGCCGGCGAATCCGGGCGTCGCATGTCGGTGACGGTGCGCCAGGTGCTGCTGCGGAAGGGCGGCCCACTCCAGAGTGCGCCAGAGAATGGATCACCGATGATGTCGTAGAGATCGGCGGCAAGGTCCGAATTCATCGCACCGAGGCTCAGACCGTGCAGGTAGAGCTGCGGGCGTTCGTCACGCGGCAGGCTGGTCCAGTAGCCGTAGACTTCGAGGAACACGGCGCGGGCGGTATCGGCGCCGAATTCAGGCTCCGCAAGCAGGGAGAGCCAGCTCGGCAGGTAGGAGTACTGCACCGCCACCGTGGCGATGTCGCCGCGATGCAGATACTCCACCGGATCCATGGCGCTCGGGTCGAGCCAGCCGGTACCGGTGGGCGTGGCGAGAATGAGCACGGAGCGGTCGAAGGCACCGACCCGCTTCAGCTCGGCGAGCGCAAGTTCGGCGCGCTCCTCGATGGTGTCGGCGGAGTTGAGGCCGACATAGACACGGATCGGCTTCAGCACGCTGTCGTTGCCGTGAAAATCTGAGATGTCCTCCACGCTTGGGCCACCGACCACGAAGCTGCGGCCGCGCCGGCCAAGGGATTCCCAGTCGATCAGTGAGGTCAGGCTTCCCGTCTGCATCGGATCGTGAGGCCGCATCTGCTCCGGCTCGACCCAGGCATCCACCTGGGCGTAGGCGGTGTCGGAGACGCGCAACAGGTAACGGAACAGCACTCCGTCTATCACCGACCAGAAAACAGCAATAGCCACCAACGCGCCGGCGACGTTGGCCACGTGATCGGGAATGAAGCGACCAAAACGCAGGGCGCTGAAGCGGAAGAGGAGATGGAACAGGCGCGCGGTGCCGAGCAGCAGCAGGAAGATGACGAACGCGATCCCACCGACCCGCAACAGGTGTGCGGTATCCACCGGCTCGAGCTCCATGATCTCGCGCACGGTGTTCTGCCACCCGCTCGCCTGCCAGAGGAAGGTGAACGCCACCAGGACGCACACGATCGATGCGGCGTAGAGCAGGTAGCGTTGGATCCTTGCAGGTGGCGAGGGCAGGCCCACGTAAGCCCAGAGCCAGCTCACGAATACCCCGACACCATAGCCAGCACTGAGCGACAGGCCAGAGAGAAAGGCCTGCATGAGATAGGTCCTAGGCAGCAGGCTCGGCGTCAGCGAAGCGGCGAAGAACAGCGTGCCCGTGAGGACGCCGATGACGGACAGGCTCGCAGTGAAGCGTGCAACCCAGTCCGGGACCTTATCAGAATGGCGAAGGATGAAACGCATGGCAGCGGCTTGATTCTGCGCGCAGCTGAAGCATCCGGCAACTGGCGAGGGTGGAGCTCCGCAGCAATGTCATCCGCAAGTAGCCAGCGTCGATCCCAAACGCCCTTGGACCACCGATGCTGCCGGCGCAACATGATCTCGAAGCAGCCCTCCCTCACCAGGGCTTCGCGCAGCGTCAGGGCTCGATGAGGGTGACAAGGGTACGGCGGTTGCGCTGGCGATCGTCAGCGGTGTCGTTGCTCGCGGCTGGCCGGCGCGCGGCATGGTGGGAGAGCTCGAGCAGATTGCCGTCGATGCCGGCTTCGCGCAGTACGGTAGCGACGGCCTCCGCGCGGCGCTCGGACAGGCCCTCGTTGTGGGCTTCCGTACCGGTACTGTCGGTGTGCCCTTCGATACGAATGCGAGCGAGCGCTGGCGGCGTTGCAGACAGGCGCGATTCGATCTCGGCCACCAGTTGCTCGAGCCGTTCTAGACTTTCCGGCAGCAGGCGGGAACTGTCGATGTCGAAGAAAACCCGGGTGTCGTCCGCAGCCTCGTAATCGGCATCGGTGGCACCATTGCGCGTTTCGACCGCGCCGCCGCCGGTACCGCATCCAGCCAGCTCGCCGTAGACCGGGCGAAAGTGCACGGGAGACACGTCCACGCTCAGCGCAATGGCCGCGGAATCCACGAATCCCTGACGGAAACTGAGCTGACGCCCGTCCCGGAGCTGCATGAGCATCTGCTGCACCAGCGGACCCTCGAGACGCAGTGCGCCATCGTCATCCGCTGTCACCGCCGCCAGCAGATGGTGCTGCGGATAGGCCCGGTGCCAGACCGGCGTCACGCTGGCGAGGTCCACCTCACCGCCATTGAAATGAGGTCGCAGCGCCTCGAGTTCGAACGCTGGTGCATCGGCGCCGTTGCGGGAGAAGCGCGCCTCGCCATAACCGCGAATAGTTTGGATCAGGGTGCAGGTGCCGTTTCCCTGCTCCGCGACCCAATTGCCCTGCAGCGGGTCACTACCGAAAGCCACCTGCAGGGCATCGGGCTCCGCACCGGGCCAGACGGGACCGTCCGTCAGACCGGCTGCGGTAACGCCGAGCAGCATCGCCACCAACCCGAGTCGGACGGCTGCGGCGGGAGATCGCTGCGCGCGCGAGCGTAGACCTGCATACATGCCGAATTCCCAAGTAGCCTCAGGACGTTATCGGCACCAAGAATGCAGGCTTGAGACAGTGGCTCCGCTGCTCAGATGTTCTGGACCGCCTTCAGGATCTCATCGTCCCCGAAACCTTCACCGGGCTTGGTACGACCGAGGGCGAATTCCGGACCGACGCACTCCGGCCCCTCACCCGGCGGCAGCGGCGGCGTGTAGTAGCCGAGCGCATAGCTTCCCACCGTGTAGCCGAGCAGATCCTGCAGCTCGACGGGCAGGTCCCGAGCGATCTCGGGCGGGCAGGACAGGTACTGGTTTTCCTCCTGCCGCAGCCAGCCCAGCGTGTAGGTGAGATTGACTCCGATGCGCTCTGCGTCCGAGCGGTTCTCGCCCCCACCGTGGAACACCGAACCGGTGTAGAGGAGCACCGAGCCCGCAGGCATCACCGCCTGACAGATCTCTTCAGGCGCGGGCTTGCGATCGTCGTCCCAGGCCACGCTACCCGGCACCACCTGCGTGGCCCCGTTTTCCTCGGTGAAATCGGTAAGCGCCCAAATGGTGTTGAACTGTGGCTCCACGTCCTTCAGGTATTTGCCCCAGGCCCAGCGGTCGCGGTGGATGTACTGGGCGCCCTGCCCCGGCTTGAGCCGGATGATCTGGGTGAGATGAAGCTGGATTCTCAGGCAGTAGGGCGCTAGAAACTGCTTAGCGCAGGCCAGAACGCGCGGATCCAGGATCATGTCGCGGCAGGTAGGTGAGCGCGCCACCAGCGCACCGGTACGCGTCGTCGATCGGCCTGCGAAGTCATCCCGACCGAGCCTTGTGGCATCCATGTACGGTCGGGTCTCGGCGAGGAAACGGCTGCGTGTCTCCGCGTCGAGCGCGCCTTCGAGAATCGCCGCACCGTCGCGATGGATAACCTCGAGGATCGCATCGGTCGGAGTGTCGGCGGGAAGCGTCACGAGCTGCGGCATGGTCAGGCCCCCTCTAAAAAGTGCGTTCTATCGAGCACCCGTCAACACGCATTGTCAATCTCCGGCACCGACGGCCTGAATGCCGAAAGGTGCCCTCAGGAGATCAGAACGTGAGCCAGCACGGCGATGATGGGCAGGGTAATCAGGGTGCGCAGCAGGAAGATCACCGCAAGTTCCCAGAGTGCGAGGGGAATACGCGACTTCAATAGCAGCGCGCCGATCTCCGACATGTAGATGAGCTGAGTCAGCGAGAGGCAGGCAATGACGAAGCGGGTGAGTTCGCTCTCAATGCTTGCCGCCAGTACCGCGGGCAGGAACATCTCGGCGAAGCCGACCAGGGTTGCGGGCGCTGCGGCCTCGGCCTCGGGAATCCGGAGCAGTTCCAGCAGCGGCACCATCGGGTAGGACAACCAGGTGAACACGGGCGTGAACTCGGCGAGCATCAGGCTGACTGTACCGATGGCGAATACGAGCGGCAGCAGGCCGAAGTAGATGTCGCCGACGTTGTAGAGCCCGTTACAGCCGAGCGCTTTCGGACCCGGCGCGTACTTCGCGCGGCGCATGGCCAGAAGCACGCTGTGACGCAGCAGGCTCATCGCCTCTCCAGGTTCCTCCACGAGCTGACAGCCCACCGGCTCATAGTAACTGTCGGGCTTACGCGAGAGCGGGGGCAGCCGCGGGATGATCACCGCCGCCGTGAGCCCGGCCACCACCACCGTGAAGTAGAACTGCACAAAGAGATGGTTGATGCCGAGGAAGTTCGTGATCAACAACGCGAAGGCAATGGAGATGATCGAAAAGTTGGTGGCGATCACCGAGGCCTCGCGCTGGGAGTAGAAGCCACGTTCATACTGCTGCGAGGTGATCAGCACGCCCACGGTCGCTGAACCCATCCAGGATGCGGTGGCATCGATCGCGCTTCGGCCAGGGAGATTGAACACGGCGCGGAAGGGTTTGCGTGCCAGCGAGCCGATGAACTCCATAAGGCCGAATTCCACCAGGAACGGCAGCAGCAGCGCGGCGAAGAAGAAAAAGGTCAGCAGGACCGGGGCAAGGTCGTTGAGCATGACGCCTCCGGTGCTCGGCGCGATGACCGCGACAAAACCGAATTGGAAGAAGGTCATCACGCCGAAAGCCGCACCGAGGAAGCGCAGGGCGACCCACACTGGTGCGACATCGAAAATGTCCCGAAGCGGCCCCTGCGCGGCCCAGCGCGGGCGCACGAGCTTGACGAAGCCGGTGACACACACCGAGGCAACGAGCACGGCGACGGCAATCGCCGGCAGGGCGTCCCCGAGCAATGCGCCGAGAGCATCTGCCAGGACCCCCATGCCGATATTGATGGAATCACCTACCGGAAACGGCAGCAGAAACATCAGCACGCCGAAAAGCGAAGGCAGCAGGAACTTGAAGAAGTGTCGGCGCGAGTACGTGATGTCCTGCATCCGGCCTGCTGCATCCGTGTCCGTCATGCCAGCTCCCCCGCGATCGGCCTGGTCACAGGGAAGTGACAGCGCCGACGACCCTCGGCATGATCCCTGCGTGTCATCGCCAACACAACACGCACTGGAGGACTCGCATGCGCGCCACCCGGCTCCTGATCCCGCTATTGCTCTTTGGCATGGTCATCATGCCTTCGCAGGCCGACGAGGCCATCTATAGCGCGCGCGACATCTTTCACCCGGTGTTCGCGGAAAACGGCATGGTGTCGTCGCAGGAGGCGCTTGCCACGAAGATCGGCGTGGATGTCCTCGAACGCGGCGGCAATGCCGTCGACGCAGCCGTGGCCGTAGGGTTCGCTCTGGCCGTGACACTTCCGCGCGCGGGCAACCTCGGCGGCGGCGGCTTCATGCTGATCCACAGCGCCGAAGACGACGAGACCATCGCCATCGACTTCCGCGAAACGGCGCCTGCAGGCGCCCACCGGGACATGTTCCTGGACGCCGACGGCAACGTGGTGACGATGCGCTCGCGCTTTACCCATCTGGCGGTGGGCACGCCCGGCAGTGTCGCAGGCCTGGCCCTGGCCGCGGAACGCTACGGCACTATGCCGCTGGCTGAGCTGATCGAGCCGGCCATCGAGCTGGCCGAACAGGGGTTCACCGTGACACCTGATCTGGCCACCTCCCTCGCCGCGCTGCGCCATCGCATGGAGCCCTGGCCAGCGAGTCGGGCGATCTTCTTCGACGAGACCGGCGAACCGCTTGGCATAGGTGCGACGCTCGTACAGACGGACCTCGCCTGGAGTCTGCGGCAGATCGCCGAGAACGGACCCGACGCCTTCTACGACGGCCCGATCGCCGAGCGGATCGTCGCCGAGATGGAAAGCGGCGGCGGTCTGATCACGCGTGATGACCTGCGCAACTACGCGCCGACGCTGCGAGAGCCCGTACGCGGAAGCTATCGCGGGCACGAGATCATCTCCATGCCGCCACCGAGCTCCGGTGGCGTACACGTGATCCAGATCCTGAACGTGCTCGAGGGCATAGAGCTCGCCGAACTCGGCCACAACAGCGCCGCTGCAATCCACCATCTCGCGGAGGCCATGAAGCTCGCCTATGCCGATCGCAGTGAGTATCTCGGTGATCCCGACTTCGTTGACGTCCCGGTCGAAGCGCTGATCGACAAGGACTACGCCAGAGAACTGAGGGACGGCATTGATCCAAGCCGGGCACGGCCTGCCGCCGAGATCCGCCCCGGCCTGTCGCTGCCGTACGAGAGCAACGACACCACCCACTACTCGGTGATGGACGGCGCCGGCAACGTGGTCGCCACGACCTACACCATCAACTTCAGCTACGGCAGCGGTATCGTCGCCGACGGTACCGGCATCCTGCTCAACAACGAGATGGACGACTTCTCGGCGAAGCCCGGCGTCCCGAACGCCTTCGGGCTGATCGGGGGCGACGCCAACGCGGTGGAGCCCGGCAAGCGGCCGTTGAGTTCCATGACACCGACACTGCTGCGCCGCGACGGCGAAATCATCCTGGCCACGGGCAGCCCGGGCGGTTCCCACATCATCACCACGGTGCTGCAGATCCTGCTCAACGTCATCGACCACGACATGAATATCGCCGCCGCCAGTGCGGCGCCCCGCATCCATCACCAGTGGCTGCCGGACGAACTGCGGGTGGAAGTAGGGATAAGCGAGGACACGCTGCGCCTGTTGCGCTCACTCGGGCACGACGTCGAGGTGCGCAACGCCATGGGGGGCACCCAGAGCATCATGCGCGGACCGAACGGCTTCTACGGCGCCTCGGACCCACGGCGGCCCGGCGCGTTGACGCTCGGGCACTGACGGACTTCAGCCCGAGGCGGCACCCGCCTCCCTCAATTCGAGCTCACGCCGGATCTCGGCGTGGCGCTCCTCGGTGATCGGATAAGTCCACATGATCGCCGCCGCGCTCAGGAAGAAGAGCGACGGGAACGTGGAGAACAGGAAACGTACCCCGAACAGCTCTTCCGGCGTGTGCTCCGCCGTCGGCGACGCCTCGAAGCCGAAGAGTGCGAGACCGAAGATGGCGATGGAGGCGCCGAGCGAGGCACATGCCTTCTGGGCAAAGGACCAGGCGGAAAAATAAATGGCGGCACGGCTCTCGCCGCTGCGCAAAGTGTCAAGATCGATCACATCCGCCTTCATCGCATTCGGCAAGGCCTGGGCGAACCCACCGGCCGCGAAACCGGTGGCGATCGTGATCGGCAGCATCCACCAGAAGTCGCCCTCGCCGAGCAACATGTAGAAGGGGTGCGCACAGCCGATGATGACAAAGGAGGCGATGTACGCTCGGTGCTTGCCAATGCGGGCTGCGAGCCACACCCAAGCCGGGATCGACGCGAGGCTCGTGATGTAGAAAAACGCCAGCATGTAGATCGCCATTTCTTCCGCCTTAAGCACATCGGCGATGAAGAACAGATACAGCGGCGTCGTGATGCTGAGGCCGATGGAACCGATCATGAACGTGGCGAGAAGCTGCTTGAACGGACCGTTCTGCCACATCAGCTTGAGGCCCGTCAGCACCGGTACCGTGGAACGGATCGCGACCTGCGCCTCAGGCGCTTGGGTCAGGGTGATGAGCACGCACAGCGGCATCACAACCAACATGGTGACACCGACGATCTGCAGCACCGCGGCACTACCGCCGATGGCAAACAGCAGCAGCGCGAGGGCCGGGATGAGCTGCGCCGTAAACTGGCCAAGCACGCCCATCATCGCGCGCGCTCCGGTGATCCGCGAACGTTCGTTGTAGTCCGGCGACAGCTCCGCACCCCACGCATAGTAGGGGATGAGCATCATGGTGGTGGCGATGGAGAGCAGCATGCTCCAGACGAGCAGGTGCATCGCTCCGGCGCCGTCGGGCGGCATGAAGAGCTGGTAGACCGACAGCATCATGATGGGCGTGGCCAATGCGATCCACGGTCGCCGGCGGCCGAAGCGGCTGCGTGTACGATCGCTCAGGTAGCCCATGAGCGGATCGGTGATGACGTCAAAAGTCCGCACCACCAGCATGATGGTGCCCACCAACGCCAACGACACGGCCATGTCGTTAGCATAGAAGCGAGGAACGAACACCAGAACCGGAAAAATCGACATCATCACCGGCATGTCGGTGAGGCTGTAGGCCATCAACGTCGAATTTTTCAGCCGTTTCGGTAGCTTGGTCGCTGCCTGCTGCATCAGAGCCCCCCTCCCGTGGTCGCCAGTGCCGGATGCTGGTGCCGCACTCGGCTGGTGCCGCACTCGGCTGGTGCCGCACTCGGCTGGTGCCGCACTCGGCTGGTGCCGCACTCGGCTACAAGCCCGGACTGCGCACTCAGGCGCTCGCCGGGCCCGCGCTGGTTGCGTCAGATCCCCTTGCGACCTGCCTCGCGGAACATGGGCTGATATTCGGCAAAGGCCGGATCCGCCGCATTGGAGCCAGTAGTGGCCCCAGCGTCCGTCGTCAGCACATGGCCGTTCGTGTAAGCGGACTCGTCGCTGGCGAGCCAGAGCGCCGCGTTCGCGACGTCTTCGGCGACCCCCGCCCGGTTCAGCAACGGTGAGGCCTTCGCAAGCGCCGCCTTCGCACCCTCGATGTCGTCGGGATTGCCCGTCATCACATTCGCGACCATGGCAGTCGCCATGCCGCCGGGCGCGATCGCGTTGACGCGGATGCCGTGCCGGCACAGTTCGGCGCCGACGTTCTTGGTCAGGCCGACCACCGCGTGCTTGCAGGCAGCGTAGGCATGGGGGCCGAGCCCGCCCATGATTCCCGCCGTGCTGGCGAGGCTCACGATGGCGCCGGTCTTGCGTGGCTTCATCACCCGCGCGGCGTGCTTCATGCCGTAGAACACGCCGTTGAGCAGGATATCCAGCGTCGCCCGCCACTCGTCTTCAGGCGTGGTGTCGATGGGACCGACAGCACCGACGATGCCGGCATTGTTGACCATGATGTCGAGCTGACCGAAGTGGCTGACCGCAAGATCGACGAGGCCGGCAACGTCTTCCTCGCGGGTGACGTCGCAACGACGAAAAACCGCCGCGTCTCCGAGTTCCTCGATGAGCGCCTGGCCAGGTCCATCCTGGATGTCGCCAAGCACCACGCGGCAGCCTTCCGCAGCGAAGCGCCGCGCCATGGCCGCACCGAATCCGCTGGCTGCACCGGTGATCGCGGCCACCTTGCCTTCGAGTCGCTGACCCATCTTCTCCCTCCGCATTTAGGTAACGATGGGCCCGAGATTACCAGCACCCGCGCTGGTGAAGATACGGTTTCCGTCAGCCTTCACGCTCGCTGGTAGGCAGTCGTATCGCCGCGCAGGGCGACCCGATCCGGTTGGCGCCGTCCGGCGCAATCGTTGACGCCAGTCAAAGATCCTGCCTGGGGACGCGGGTACTTTGCTTGAGATCGGCAGGCTAGCCACCCGAATACAAAGGAGAGCCAAAGATGGTCAAGCGAATAATGGTGAGCGCTGCCTTGGGCGCGGCGCTGGTGATGGGTGCCAGCATGCCCCCCGCCGCCGCCGACGATGAGGCGGAGGCAAGCGTTCGACCGATCGACGAGATCGTCGTCGTGGCGCCGCGCATCCGCCAGGAGCATGATCGCCGCGTCGGCACGAGCCGGGTCACCACGATCTCCCGCGACATTCGCGTTGATTTCAGCGATCTCGACCTGAAGCGAACTACGGATCTCTACCTTCTCGAAGAACGCGTCAACGAGGCCGCACAAGAGGTTTGCGAGGACCTCGCAGAGATCTTTCCCGACGCACAGCCCTCGGTCGAAGTGTGCATACGCCGCGCGGTCGAAGACGCCATGGTGCAAGTCCGCGCCGCCGCACGGCGGGCAGTGGCCTCCTGAGCCCGGCCAAGCGGCGCTCGCAGGACCGACCGGCGCTCTGCAGCTGGCAACCGGGCGGGCTTGGGCGCAACGCACCCGGCGGGCGCGGGTTCAACCAGGACCCGCCGGCAGGTCCTCGATCGGGACGTAGTCGCAGTCGAAGCCGAAGCAGCGGGGTCCGACGACCCGCAGAGCAGGCTCGCTGCGGTAGTGCCCCGGGCAGCCGATGCCGAGTACGCTGACCCGCTGGCCATAGGCGAGACGCTCAGCGTTGATGGGCGTAGCGGTTTCCGAATCGACGACCACGATCAGGTCCGGGACGGAGGCCAGAACCCGGTCATTGCAGGATGCCAGCAGGTACTCGTTGCGGATCGCGATAGTGAGCGGTTCGCCCGGCCCTCGAAGCGGCGCGAGGGTCGCTTCCCCAATGTCGAATCCGCCCTGGACCCGACGATCGATATCGACCACCTTGCCGGTGTAGAGGTGGCGCAGGATCCCGTAACTCGACGATGCGAACAGGGCTTCGAGCTCCGGCAGCAGATCCTTGGCAGGGCCGCGTCTCTGGCGCAGCAGGCGACCCAGACCGACAGCAAAGGAGAGTGTGTCCGGGACCACGCAGCCGCGGGCGTGGGCGCCAACCATGCCGTGCTCCGCAGTGAAGATCATGCCGCCCATAGCGATCGCGAGATGCCGGACCTGGCGTTCATAGTCGTCGACGTTCGCCGTATCGAAAGTCACCGTGTTGCCGAGATAGTCCACGGCCACTGCCGGCGTCGGCGGCACGCCGGCGATGGCAAAGGTCATCATCTGCGCCTCGGGCAATGCCCGCCCCATACCGTCGCCATCCACCACGGGCAGCCCGCGCGCCGCCGCAGCCACCAGCGGCAGCACCGAGTTGGCTCCGCCCACTTCGAAGGGGATCAGATGCGTGACGCGGCGACCCGTCGCCGACTCATAGCGCGCCAGCGCCACGAGCGGCTCATCGCCCACGGGGAGCTGCTCCAGACTCACGGTCGGCGCGCCTACCTCGCCCAGCGGCAGGACCCAGGCCGCATCCGGCAGCGCACTCGCCGCCACCAGCGCGACCGGGCCATGGGATCGCAGCGCTGCCTCAGTCAGGAGCTGATTGACGTAGGGGTCGCCGCCTCCGCCGGTGGCGAGGAAGACCGAGCCGAGACAGAGGTCAGCAACGTCCTCCGCCTGAATCTTCTGCAGCCGCTCGAAAGCTTCAGCCATGCGCCAGCGCCTCCAGATCCAGCGGCCCCACCGCCTTGACCCGCAGGCGAACGGTGGGGACCGCCATGTAGGACACTGCGGTCTCGTCCACGTCGTTGATGCGGATCAGGTCCTTTCGAGCACCAGCCGCAGCGACCCGTTGCCTCGCTTGCCGTTCCAGCTCATCGAGCGCGATCGCACGCTCGGCCACGGGCACGATCCGCTCTGCCTCTGCGCCCACTTCCGCGTGAGCCGCACCGATGGCATTGGCCACGGCCGCATGCTCGGGCCTCAGGGTGCGAGCTGCGCTGCTAAGCGGTTCCGACAGAAGCGCCGTCCCGCCGCCGACGAGAATCACCGTCACGGGCTCACGGCTGCTGCGCATGCGGTCGACGGCTTCGTCGATGCGGGCGGCGATGGTTGCGAGACCGCGGCGCACAGTGGCCGAGGGCAGATCGGCAAGGCGATGACGGTCGCCGAGGTCGAGATGTCCCGCGGCAATGGCGAGATCGGTGGCGGTGAGCGTGTCACCACCGAAGGCACGCCCCGTCTGCAACAGGCGGTGGCCAACGGAGCGCGGGCCGATGCGACCACCCTCGGCGCCCACGAGACTTCCGCCGCCGATGCCGAGGGTGAGGATGTCGGGCATGCGGAAACTGGTGCGAACGCCGGCGATCGCCACGCCGAGGTTCGACTCCCGCGGGAAGCCGTCGCGGAGCACGCCGATGTCCGATGTCGTCCCGCCGATGTCCACCACCACCGCGTGCCGCTCGCCGGTGAGCAGCCCCGCACCGCGCAGGGAGTTGGTCGGCCCGGAGGCGAACGTCAGTGCCGGGAAACGCCGCGCCGCGGCAGTGTCCATGAGCGTACCGTCGTTCTGACTGATGTAGAGCGGGCAGTCGAGGCCGCGCGCGGCGAGGGCACGCTCGAAACCGTCGATAACCCGGTCGGCGAACGGCAACAGCGCCGCATTCAGGAGCGCGGCGTTCTCCCGCTCGAGCAGGCCGATGCGCCCGAACTCGCAGGAACGCACCACCCGTACGTGGGGTAACCGCTGTTGTAGACGTTCCGCGAACGCATGTTCGGGTTCGGCGTCGGCGGGCGCGAACACCGATGCCACGGCAACACAGGTGAGCTCCCTTGCCGCGATGGCATCGATGACTGCATCCGCCTCGTCGTCCCGGGCTGGTGCAAGCGGCCGACCGTCATAGAGGCGCCCGCCATGGATCATGAAGACGTGGTCACCGAGTGCGGCGGCAAGATCCCCGGGCCAGTCGACCTTCGGCGGTACCAAACGCCCCGTGGGCAGGGCGATACGCACGATGGCGCTCGGAGTCAGCTCGCGCCGCTCCACCACCGCATTGGTGAACTGGGTGGTGCCGATCATTACCGCGCGGACGTTCTGCGCATCGAACCGGTCCGCAGCCAGCAGCCGCTGCAGCGCATCGATCACCCCGCTTTCGATGTCCGCCGTCGTCGCCGCCTTGACGCTGGTGCGCACCCGCTCGCCGTCGAGGAGCACTGCGTCGGTGTGGGTTCCGCCGACGTCGATGCCGATGCGCAGCGTCATCTGCGCGCCGCGCCGAACAGCCGCTCGCCTGCGAGGTAGAGCCCTGCGGAGAGCAAAAGCGACTCCAGCGGCAGAATGCCGGTCGCCGATATACCCAGCGTCCATGCCAGCAGGGACAGCAGGCCTGCGGTCATGCAGGCGGCAAACGGTACCACCTCGATGGCCGGCCGCTGCGCCAGGCGCGCGCTGGCGAAGTCGCGCTGTCCGAGCAGGAAGTACCGCGACAGATAAACACCTGCCACCGGCGGAACCACCAGCCCGAGCACGATCAGGAAGTCGGTGAGGCGATCTGCCACACCCCACAGGGCAAGCGCGGTGCCCACGACGCTGCTTGCGAGGGTGATCGGACCGTAACGCAGCTTACGCAGGGCGCTTCCGGCAACCAGTCCAGTCGAGTAGAGGTTCACGCCATTGGTGGTCCAGGTGGCAAAGACCAGGGCGAGAAACGCCGCGAATCCGGCCCCGACGGCGGCGAAGTGGCGCATGGGATCGAGCACGCCGAACGCCAGCGCCGGGATCATTGCCAGCAGCGTTGCCACCACGATGCCGCCGCCATTGCCGAGCGAAGCCGCCACGAAGGCATCGCGTCCGCGGCGCGCGTAGCGGGCCAGATCCGGCATCAGCACGACATTGACGATCATGGCGCCGATGAGGATCGACACGCCCTCGGTGAAACCCATGCCTTCACCCGGAATCGCCAACAGCTCGAAAAGGGGGCGCTGCCCGAGCGCCTCCAGCACGACCCAACAGAGAAACAGGACGAGCAGCGGTACGGCGACGAGGGCCAGCCGGTCAAGCGCCTTGAAGCCGAAGATCGTGGTGACCGTGACCAGACCGCTCGAGACGAGAATCCAAAGCCATTCGGGCAGCGTGAAGCCAAGATATTCGGCGGCAGCGATGCCGAGCGTGCGCCCGAACAGCTCAGCGGTCACCGCGTACCAGCCGAGCAGGGTCACAGCGAGGCAGGCGTTGACGATCTTCGCGCCGAGCCAGCCGAACACGTGCTCGATGATCATGTAGCTCGTCAGGCGCGTACGGACGCCCACCAGCGCAGACGGTACCGACATCAGCGACAGCAGCGCCGCGGCGAGCAGCATGGCGAGAACGCCAGGGCCGAGTCCGAGACCCGTGGCGATGGCGCCACCCGTGTAGAGCGCCGGCAGCGTGATCGCAATGCCGATGCAGACCATGCCCACCTGCACGCCGGAGACGGTTTCGGACTCCGGAACAGGCTCGGTTGTGTGGGCATCCGGCAACAGAGTCTCTTCACCCTCCCCCGACTGCCGGGCGTTTCCGGTTGCAAGCTCAGGCACGGTGCGCGACGCCCGGCAGGATGCAGAGCATCTCGTAGAGCAACGTCGCACCCATGAGCGCTGTGTTGCCGGACGGATCGTAGGGTGGTGCCACCTCCATCAGGTCGCCGCCGACGATGTCGAGTCCCGCGGCGCCGCGGACGATCTCGAGGCCCTGGGCCCCAGTGAGCCCACCCATCTCCACGGTGCCTGTACCCGGCGCCACGGATGGGTCGAGGCCGTCGATGTCAAAGCTCAGGTACACAGGGCCGGAGCCGAGCTGCGCCCGCACCTCGCCCATCAGTGGCGCAAGGGATCGATACCAGCACTCCTCTGCTGTCACCACGCGGAAGCCCTGACGGCGGCACCAGTCGAAGTCCTCCGCGGAATAGCCGGTTCCGCGCAGGCCGATCTGCACCACTCGTTGACCGTCAATGAGCCGCTCCTCGAGCGCGCGGCGGAACGGCGTACCGTGGGCTATGGGCTCACCGAACATGGCGTCATTCACGTCGGCGTGGGCGTCGACGTGAATCAAGCCAACGGGACCGTGCTTCTGCGCCATGGCGCGCAGGATCGGCAGGGTCACAGTGTGGTCACCGCCGAGCGTCAGCGGAATGCAGTCGTGCGCGAGCACCTCGGCATAGAAGGCGGTGATGATGTCCATCGATTTCGGCAGGTGAAAGGTGTTGATGGGCACGTCGCCGAGATCGGCCACCTGCAGACTGTCGAAAGGCGCAGCGCCGGTGGCCAGATTGTAGGGGCGCAGCATGCGCGACTCGTCGCGGATCTGCCGCGGCCCGAGGCGGGCACCGGGTCGGTTCGAGGTTCCGATGTCGAGGGGAACGCCGATGAACGCAGCATCGAGCGCGGCCGCGCTCGTGGCCGACGGCAGCCGCATCATGGTGGCCGGACCGCCGAAGCGGGGCATGTCGTTGCCGCCGAGCGGCTGATTGAATTCCGGCATGGCTGAGCTCCCTGGCTGATGCCCGTCCAACGTTGCCGATCGACCCCGGCCAGACGGGCGCACTCACATGAAAGCACAGGCCGTGCCAATAGCTGGAGCATTCAGCCTCTGGCGTCTCCGCCCCGCCCTCTCATGGAAGAGATCTACTACATTCTCGAAGGCTCCGGGCAGATGCAGGTGGGCGAGGAAATTGCCGACGTCGCAACGGGGTACGCCATCGCTATTCCTTCCGGTTCGAAGCACTAGCTTAGGAATACGGGAGATCGCGAAATGAAGTTTCTCTTCTGCTGTGCGGGGGCATTCGAGCAGGAGCAGATCGTGCTCGCATAGAGGCTTCCAACGTTCCTACGGAGCCATCTCCACTGCAGAATCCAGCTCCGCGGGCACAGCTAGTGGGCCTTGAGGTCGCATCGGCGCGGTGGCTCGCATGGAACCACCGCGCGCGTGCGACGCTGCGCATACTCGATCGTCGGTCGCCCGATCTGCTGATCAATCCAGAAGGTCGAAGCGATCGGCGTTCATCACCTTGTTCCACGCGTTGACGAAGTCCGTAACGAAGCGCTTGTCGGCGTCCTTCTGCCCGTAGGTCTCCGAGATCGCCCGGAGCTGGGAGTTCGCCCCGAAGACCAGGTCGACGCGGGTGGCCGTCCACTTCTTCTTGCCGCTATTGCGGTCGACGCCCTCGAACGTTTCGGCATCCTGCGAAGTCGGCTTCCACTCCGTGTCCATGCTGAGCAGGTTGACGAAGAAATCGTTCGTCAGCGTGCCGGGACGCTTGGTGAAGACGCCGTGCTTGCTGCCGTTGACGTTGGCTCCGAGGGCGCGCATGCCGCCGACCAGTACGGTCATCTCAGGTGCGGTCAGCTTGAGATGCTGAGCGCGGTCGACCAGCAGTTCCTCCGACGGGACGGGGTAACGGTCCCCGACGAAGTTGCGGAAGCCGTCGGCGAACGGCTCCAGGTACTCGAAGGACTCGGCGTCCGTCTGCTTTTTCGTGGCGTCGGTACGACCGGGGTGGAAGGGTATCTCCACCTTGTGGCCCGCCTTCTTCGCCGCGTCCTCGATGGCGGCATTGCCGCCGAGGACGATCAGGTCCGCCAGCGAAACACGCTTCTTGCCGGACTGCCCCTCGTTGAACGCCTTCTGGATCTTCTCGAGGGTGTCGAGGACCTTCTTCAGCTTCTTCGGCTCATTGACCGGCCAGTCCTTCTGCGGAGCCAGGCGAATGCGCGCACCATTGGCGCCACCGCGCTTGTCCGAGTCGCGGAAGGTGGCGGCGGCACCCCAGGCGGTCTTCACCAGGTCCTGGATGGACAGGCCGGAATCGAGGAGCTTCTGCTTCAGTTCCTTTGCTTCCTTACTGCCGATCAGCTTGTGATCGACCGGCGGGACCGGATCCTGCCAGATGAAGTCCTCCTTCGGCACCTCTGGGCCGAGGTAACGCGCCTTCGGGCCCATGTCGCGATGCAGCAGCTTGAACCAGGCCTTCGCGAACGCCTCGGCGAACTCCTTCGGGTTCTGGTGAAAGTGCTCGGAGATCTTGCGGTAGTCCGGGTCAAGCTTCAGCGACAGGTCGGTGGTCAGCATCATGGGCGCGACCTTCTTCGACGGGTCGTGCGCCATGGGCACCCTGTCCTCTTCCTCGACGTTCTTCGGGTGCCACTGGTTCTTGCCTCCAGGGCCCTTGATGCACTCCCACTCGTATTTGAACAGGAGGTCGAAGTAGCCCATGTCCCACTGTGTGGGATTGCTCGTCCAGGCGCCTTCCAGCCCGCTGGTTGAGGCGTCGTCACCCTTGCCGGTGCCGTGGCTGCCCTTCCACCCCAGGCCCATCTGTTCCAACGGGGCGGCTTCGGGATCCGGACCAAGGGTGCTGTCGGGTGCAGCGCCATGGCTCTTGCCGAAGGTGTGCCCGCCCGCGATGAGCGCGACCGTTTCGTAGTCGTTCATGGCCATGCGCTCGAACGTGGTACGGATGTCCTTGACCGCCTTGATGGGGTCGGGCTCACCCTCCGGACCCTCCGGATTGACGTAGATCAGACCCATCTGAACGTTGCCGAAGGGCTGATCGAGTTCGCGATCGCCGCGGTAACGCTGGGCGTCCAGCCACTCCTTCTCGATGCCCCAGTTAATGTCTTCCTCAGGTGCGTAGATGTCCTCGCGACCGCCACCGAACCCGTAGGTCTTGAAGCCCATGGACTCCATGGCGACGTTCCCTGCAAGGATGAACAGGTCGGCCCAGGAGATCCGATTGCCATACTTCTGCTTGATGGGCCACAAAAGGCGGCGCGCCTTATCCAGGTTGGCGTTGTCCGGCCAACTACCGACCGGCGCGAAGCGCTGGTTGCCGGTACCACCACCGCCGCGACCGTCAGTGGCCCGGTACGTGCCAGCGGCGTGCCAGGTCATGCGGATGAACAGCCCGCCGTAATGGCCGTAGTCCGCCGGCCACCACTCCTGCGAGTCGGTCATCAGGTTGCGCAGGTCCTTCTTCAGGGCCTTGAAGTTGAGCTTCCCGAATTCTTTGCGGTAATCGAAATCCCGGCCGAGGGGGTTCGACTCGGGGGTGTGCTGGTGGAGGATTTTCAGATTGAGCTGATTCGGCCACCAGTCTTCGTTGCGGGTGCCGGGTCCGCGCATGGAGGTGAGGGATCCATGCATGACCGGACATTGCGCGACGTCTTCAGCTTTCGCGGCCATCTCGTTCTCCAATCGCTGTCGTTTCCAATGGATGAAACCACAGGCTCAAGGTCGCGGCGCGCACCCTGAAACCTGCCTTCGAAGAGCGGCAAAGCGCCAGAAAGGGGTTGTTCGAAGACGCTACCGAGGATCCTCCTTCGGCCTGGACCCGTCAACGAAGCACCCTGGTAGCGCAAGCGAAGCAACATTTCGCGGTGTTGGTCGGTCTTCTGGCGTTGCGGCAGCGGGAGTCGGAGCGCCTGACCGGAGAAGCCCAGCAAGCCGCTCAAGCGGCTTCAATGGGCGTTATCGAAGTCCGCGATCGCTTTCGCGAAGACCCGAAAGTCGTCAAGGCGCTCATGGGTGATAGCGTGGACGATGGCCCAGTCGATGGCCTGATAGCTGTGTACCGCGATGTTTCTGAAGCCCACTGCTGACTTCAGGCGATCACGCAGTGCCTCGGAGATCACCCCCAGCTCTGCAAGGGCGTCGAAGGCACCGCCCATCGTGTGCGGCGCGGTCACCCCTGTTGTGGACAAGACTTGCAGCGGCAGAACGACCGACAACTGGACCGCACGCGTGAGGTTCAAGCTGATGATATCCTGACGGTCGATGTCGTTGCTCAGTTGCGCCGCCGAAGCTGCGCGCTAGGCCTCCACACGCGCGAGGCAACGTTGCAGGGATTCCAGCTTCTCTTCGAGAATCAACGCAGCCACGCTTCACGCCGCTGTGCAAGCATCCGTCGGCGCAGCGGCAGAAAGTCCTCCGCATCAGTGACCATGCGCGAAAGCAGATCGACATAGGCTCGTTCGTCCCTGCAGACGCGCCTGCGGCCGCGAGTCAGCGCTTCCCGGGTCACGAGTACCCCGGCCGTGCGCAGATCCACCAGATCCACGGCGCGACCCGTGACGGCAGCAATGCGCTCGATGAGCGTCATGCGGCGCTCTGCGCTCAGTCTCTGCCGACCAAGCACCGCGATGTCGATGTCGCTTTCGAACTTGGCCCTGTCGCGTGCAACCGAACCGAAAACATAGGCGAGAACGAGATCCTCCTCGTCGACCAGCAAGCTGGCGAGGCGCTCCTGCACCGGGCTGTTGTCGGCATCACTCATGCCGAAAGTATAAGCAATTCCAAGCGGCGCCGGTCTGAAGTCGCGGCAGCGGGAGCGCTAAAGCTCCGAAGCTACGACATGGCCGTAGTAGAATGGCAAGGAGCGAGGCGGCGGGGGCGGGCCATGAAGCGATCGATACGCACGACCGTGCTGACCATGCTGCTTGCAGGTCCACTGCTGGCGGCCTGTGGTAACAGCGATGGCAGTCAGGGCCCGGCCTCGAGCCCACCACGCGCGCTCGCCGGCGAGGTCTCGATCAGCGGGCGCTTCGGTAGTGAGGAGCGAACCCTTCTCAACATCCAGGGCGAGGCCCCGTTCCGCCTGCGTTACAGGCGCGACTTCAATGGCTGGTACGGGCGCACAGACCAGGTCCGGATCGAAGTGACTGGCCAGCAGGTGATACGGCGAGCCGACGGCACGACGATCGTCAACCGAATCAGTGGTGGAAGCACCCTGGCCGGTTCCCTGGAAATCAACCTCGGCGAGGACGGCGACTACTACGTGCGCTTCAGCTGCGACGACGTCCCTTACCAGATTCACGCGGACGTCGTCAGACAAGGCCGACTGGGCGGCATCGACACGCCCTGGGGCGTAGGGCCGAATCCCTTACCGGCGGATGGACGCCACTTCAGCGGCCGGGGGGTGTACCTCAGCCCCGAAGAGGAAGGCATGAGGGACCGCAGGCGCATCGAGCTGCATTGGAACTTCGCGCCGCCGTGACCCAACCTGCCCGCCAACCCCATTGGAGCCGGGCCACTTCAACTCGTTGATTTGCATCGCCTTCCTGCGGGACCAGTTCGCCGAAGGCATTGTGGACATAGCTCCAGGCGCCGTGGCCGGGACCTGTCATGCTCTCCTTGCGGCCGCACAATGCGTCAGAGGCTCGCAGGGTCGGTGGGATAAGTTAACGCTGCCTAGTGGGCGATGCGCAAAATTCGGAAACTGTTCGCTGCGCCGGAACGCGCAGCTCTGCGTTGCGAAAGCTTGAAATTGCAGTGCTATTCCTGCGCTTCCGCGCCTTGATCTGCACGCCCCGGCTGTGCTCCTTAGTCACCGAACTTCACGCACGGCCCACTAGACCTATCCCTGTATGTTAGCTTTCCTAATCTCTGTGCCTGCGAATCTCTACGAGTGGTTCACCCGCCGTCAGCATCGAAATCGCACGCGGCCACGCTGCCAAAACGATTCTGCGAAGCTCCTTGTTCGTGGTATTCCCGCAGCGGAGCCACACCACTTGAGGCGGAACGCCACGTAGCTCCAGAAGTCGCCTGAAGTCCTCATCCTTGGTGACGAGCACAACGGGGTGCTCCGCAAGTTTTGCGCGCTCGACAATCTCCCGATCTCGGACAGCATGAAGTCCGAGTGACTCCAGATGCACCGCGTTGACGCCCTGCTCAGTTTTGAGCCAGTACGCAAGGCTAGGAGGGAGCTGAGCATCAATCCACACATGGAAGGAAAGGTCTTCTGATCGTCTCCCTCCTCCCCTAACTTCGGGCACGGGCTCATCTCACGCGGCAAGGACAGGATGATCTAGCTGACGTGCGGCATACAGCAGGCTTGCCGAGACATCCTCAGCTTCGAGATACGGGTAGTCCGCCAAGATCTGATCTGGCGTTTCTCCCGCTGCGAGAAGTTCGAGTACGTCGATGACACGGATGCGCATCCCACGGATGCAAGGACGACCCCCGCACTGCTCCGGATCGACCGTGATTCGTGCCAGGAGGTCAGCTTCACTCATAAGACATCTCTCCCATTGACACCGTGCCGAGCACAACAGTATGCGCTGCGACGGCTTCACGTCTAGCCTGCAGGTCTCACCGATTCACGATCAGCGTCACCGAGCCCAGGTGGTCGTGGAACAGGGCATGCCCTTCACTCGTCCCGCCCGTCACCGTCACCACCACCCCGCCCGGCAGGTAGCGCTTGAACTCCGTCCGCCCGGGCGAATGATGATCTCCACGCTGCCCACGTAGCGGGTGGTCGTCGTCCCGCTGCTCGTGCTGTCCGTGCGCTGGTAGCGCTCCCGCATCGGACCATTCGGCGCTGAACTGCGCCTCGATCACCTGGTCCAGATAGCCCTGGGCGTTGTAGACGTGCTCGGCGCCCCGGTCGACTGAACCACCCCGGGATGTCCGGAGCGATCGGCTGCTTCGGTCCCACAACTCTTCTCAGAACGAACCACTCCAGAAGGACATCTCGAAGCAGCAACTTGTCGGCTTCCTGCACGCTCGGGAGCCGATCAAGAGGTTTGGCATCGACTGGCCAAAGAGGGGGCCTTCACGGCGGCAACGGTCAACCGCACGCTTATGGAATCGGTTACCGTTCCGGGCTGGAGCGCCTCAGAAATCTGGAGCGGGCTCCGGGCGGGGCCAGTGGCGCTGCAGGATGCGGGCGCAGACGACTGCCGAGGTCATGGCCGCAGCCACCTTGAACTGGACGAACCAGTCCGACCAGGCTTCGAGTGAATAGAGGTCATTGGCATAGACCATCGGCAGGAGGCCGACACCCGCTGCCAACAGCGCGAAGACGCCGCTCGGCGGCGCGGGCTGCCTGCTGCACAGCACTCGCAATGCACACACTAGACCCGTGCAGACGGCCGTCACCGCGCCTGCCAGGTACGCGACCGGTATGAATACGGCGGCCATCTGTGCGCCGAAGGCATAGAAGAAGAGCATCGCAATGACCAGGTCGATCGGACCCTGAGCCGTCACCTCACCCACGCCCGCCATCGTGATGTAGCAGAGCGAGAAGGCAATCCCGCCGACCAGCGGCCCTACCAGGACGAATATGACCAGGGTGCGCCGCATGGCACGCCCTCGGTAACTCATCTGACGCTGCCTCCGTCGCTGCCCATAGGGAATCCGGCAAACGGATCATCGAAACAAAGGGGATCGTCTTCCGGAACCCTCACCCACTCGCGCAGCTTGCGCGCCATGTGAGCGATGACCTCCTCACGCAGGTGAATGTTTTCGTCGCTGAGGCGCACGCTGAGCGTCATGTCCCGCGCAATGCGCGGGCGAAAGTGGCAGGAGACAAACCGGTTGGTGTTCGGGCGAAGCCCACCTTGCCAGCTGCACAAAGCCACCAGCCAGTCCCGGGCCGGCACGTAGCCGTCGTACTCGCGCGGGTCGATCGTCGACACCCACCATCTCGGGCGGCGGTGCTCGGGATGCACGATTCGATAGTAGCCAGGCGGATGGGGATTGGTCTCGACGACGTAGTCTCCGTACATCTCCCCGTTCCGGGTAAAGACTTGCCGCAGCAGAGAGTCGGGGGAATCGCGATAGAAGTCGGGCTTCGCTCGGGTATGGATGTGGACCGAAGCGGACACTCTGGTATCCACCCCCTCGATCGTCCGCCGATAGCCTGGAATGTGCGCGGCCAGATGCGCACTCGACCAGTAGACGCTGACCACGCGCTGCTTCTCGCCGCCCCGGAGCGTCTGTTCCAGCCACTTCATGACTCCCACTCCCAGCGCCGCCGGGAACTCCCCGACGTGCTGCGGTGGAATCGTCCACCGATAACCGCACCGCTCCGGTACCGGAGCGCTGCCGGCGCGGTCGATCACCCCGTGCCACGCACCCAGTGCTACCAGCAGAGCGACGAGCAAGGCATAGCCGAACACGACAGGCACCCTGGTCCACCCTCTCAGCTGCAGGATAACCTTATTTCGGTTTTAGCCGAGCTCCCGCTCCGCGCGCTCGAACCACGCCATGACCTGCTGGCGATGGGCGTCGCCCCAGACCTCGACGAAGCGCTGCGTGTGGTGCAGGCGCGGATTCGCGAGTTCCTTCAACCGGCGCTGCACGAACGCTTTCGTCAGCGGGATTCCGCAGTCGACGGTTATGCACTCCTTCCAGTCTTCGTACGTATCCAGAGGTCTCATGCGCTTCCCTCCAGAAACGGTGCAATAGACGCTTCCAAGGTGGCAGCGTCGAGATCACGGGTGATGAAGACCAGACGCGTGCGGCGATCCGCAGATGGCCAGGCCGGCAGCAGTACGGGTGCCTCGAAACGATGCTGGACGCCGTGGATGACCATCGGGCGCTCCGTTTCCGCCAGATTGATGATGCCTTTCACCCGCAAAAGGTCGGAGCCCCGCAAAAGCAGGAGCGCCTCCAACCACTGATCGAGGAGAGGTCCGGCAATGGGGGTCTCGAACGTGAGGCTGACCGCTCGAATGTGTTCCCCGTGTCGGTTCGGATCGTGGTCGTGGTCGTGGTCGTGGTCGTGGTCGTGGTCGTGGTCGTGGTCGTGGTCGTGGTCGTGGTGACCGTGGTCGACCTCGGGCTCCAGGTCGATTGTCGAATGCACGCCGGAAACGGCAGCTGCCACCGCCAGAAGCTGATGTTCTCCCTCGATGCGGCCATGATGGCCGAAACGTTTCGGCGCCACCGCGTTGATGGCTGCCAGCCGCTCTGACAACGCGCTGGTGGTGGCCGCATCAGCCACATCGGTCTTTGTGATCACAAGCAGATCCGCCACCGCCACCTGGCGCCGCGCCTCCTCCTGTCGCTCCAGCGTCGCGAGTCCATGCAGGGCATCCACCACGGTGACCACCTGATCGAGGCGATAGCGCTCGGATACGAACGGGTCGCCGACGAGCGTCTGCAGGATCGGGAGCGGATCGGCGAGCCCCGTGGTTTCGATCACCACGCGGCGGAACCAGCTTTGCCCGTTGCGCGCGTACCGCCACGGCGCATCACGCAGCGTGCTGGCCAGATCACCACGAATCGTGCAGCAAAGGCAGCCACTCATCAGTTCGATCGCCGCATCATCCGGCAACGTCGCGATGAGGTCGTGATCAATACCGATGTCCCCGAACTCGTTGATGAGGACCAACGTATCTTCGAGCTCCTCATCCTCGAGCAGGCGGTTGAGCAGCGTGGTCTTGCCGCTGCCGAGGAAGCCGGTCAACACCGTGATCGGAATCGGCTCAGGCGCACTCACCGGCGTCACGCACTCTCTCCGCGACAGCCGGCACAGCGACCACTGACTTCGAGCGTGCAGGCATAAGTTTGGAACCCCCGACGTTCCGCCAGTTTCAGCAAATCGGCATGCGCGCCGGCAGCTGGCGCCTCGACGACACAGCCGCAGCAGCTGCAGACGCAAAGGAGTAGAGGTCGCTCGAGATCCGAAGACTCACGGGCGATCCACGCATTCCTACTTTCGATACGGCTTGCCAGTCCTGCTCGCTGAAGAAAGTCGAGCGCACGATAAACCGTGGGTGGCGACACCTTATGCGCAGACACCTGCTCGAGCCGGCTACGCAACGCGTAGGCACCGATGGGTTCGTCTGCCTGCCGCAGGAGATCGAGCACCCGCTGTCGCATGGGTGTCAGCGTCGCTGCGCCGACCACCGCCCGGCCCCGAGCGCCTCGCAAGGAGGAGATAAGCGGAGCATCGTGTGGTGATCGGCGCGCCATGACTTTGGTCCCTGTATTCAATCCGCGTCGTTTTCCTGAAGGAATGCGGCAAACAGGGAAGCGAGCAGATCGCCCGCCTCCTCCGGGACGAAGTGGCCAATGCCCGGCAGGTGAACAGAGCGGTGCTGGGGAAAAGCAGTCCCGAGCTCCCGGGTCGCCGCATCGATGTCCAAGGTCGCATCGAGACCGCCGTAGACCAGAAGCGTCGCCTGTTGCGAAAGCACCCTCCCCGTCGCAGGCTCGGCAACGGGAGCAAGGTCGGTGTCCTCGAGCAGCCGCAGAGCGGCTTCACGCGCACGTGGACAGCGAAAAACGGCCGCATAGCCTTCCGCTTGCGTATTGCCGAGAGTGAAACCGTGACCACCGCCCATGCGCCGCATGACGCCTGGAAGCAGCGTGTCGAAGTCGTCGAACAGAGCAGCCAGACGACCGTCTGCCTGACGGTCTAGCAGCCACTCGTACCAGGATGACCCGAGCATCGGCGCCGAGGTGGCGCAGCCGCTGACGAAGCAGCAGCGGCGGACCGCATCCTGGCGGTTCGCGACGAAGTCGAGGGCCAACCTCACGCCCGAACCATGGGCGAGGAGATCGACGCTGCTCACAGCCGCCGCTTCGAGCAGCGCATCGAGCAACGCAGTCATCGCGGGAGGAGAGAATGGCCCGGTCCCGGGATCGCTGCAGCCGAAGCCAGGCAGGTCCACGGCCAGCACGCGCCAGTCGCTCGTCAGCGCATTGAGCGGCTGCCGGAACAGAAGGCTCCAGGTCGGGAATCCATGCAGGCACAGAATAACCGGAGCATCGCGCGGGCCCACGTCCACGTAGTGCACGCGACCATCCTGCCAGGGCAGAAAGCGGGGCGGATACGGCAAGAGCTGGCTTAAAGTTGGTGCCGTGGAGAGTGACATGTAGGACCTTCCTGGACGTTGGGCACAGGCGTGACGCAATCTAAGAGACGTTATAACATATCATCTCAAAACCCCATCCGCTTCACGCCTTTCTCGGAGTTCCTATGGCCACGCTGACTTTCCTGACCACCACCCTGTTCGACCACGGCGTCAGCCGGCAACTGGTCGATGTATTGCGCATGCACGGCATCTCGCGTCCGCTCCTGTGCACGGATCGCGGGCTGGTCGCGGCGGGAATCGTGGAGAAGATCGAAACCGTAATCTCGAATTCGGTGCAATCGGTGCGCTTTGACGAAACGCCGGAGAATCCCACCGAGGAAGCAGTGCTGGCGGCGGCGGAGCGCTACCGCGCCGAGGGCTGCGACGGACTCATTGCGGTCGGTGGAGGCTCCAGCATCGACCTCGCCAAGGCCGTTGCGCTGCGCGTCACGCACGACGGTGACCTGATGCAGTACACCGCCGGAGAGGGTGGGATAGAGCGCATCGGCCCGGTCGCGCCGCTGGTGGCCATTCCGACCACAGCGGGTACCGGCAGCGAGGTGTCCAGTGGTTCGGTGGTCATCATGAACAATGGCGAGAAGCTGATTTTCGCCAGCCGCCACCTGATACCACGTACTGCCGTGTGCGATCCGGAGCTGACGTTCGGGCTGCCACCTCTGCTCACTGCAGCCACCGGCATGGACGCCATGACCCACTGCATTGAGGCGGTGCTGTCGCCGCAGGTGAATCCGCCAGCAGAAGCCGTCGGACTCGACGGCTTACGGCGCGGACTCGGTCATGGCCACCTTCTGGCAGCGGTAAAGGACGGTCAGGACCCGGACGCGCGCTGGAACATGATGATGGCCTCCACCGAGGGCGCCATGGCATTCAGCAAGGGCCTTGGCGCGGTTCACGCCATGAGCCATGCCTGTGGTGCCCTGCCCGGACTGCGCCTGCATCACGGCACGCTGAACGCCGTGTTCCTGCCGACGGTGCTGCGCTTCAACGCCGATCACGTCGGCGACAAGTACGACCGGATCCGGGAAGCCGCCTGCCTCGATGCCAATACGGATCTCGCTGACTACATCGAGCAGCTCAATGCCAGCCTGGGGCTGCCTCCGAACCTCGCGGCCATGGGTGTGACTTCCGATCAGATCCCCGGCCTCGCTGCACACGCTGTACGTGACGTCTGCACCTTCACGAACCCGCGCCCGGCAAGCGCCGACGACTATGCAAAGCTCATCGAGGCGGCCATGGGGTGACCCGGCACGCGCCCAGGGAGGACCGTCGCGACTGGCAAATCACGTCCAGCGCGACCGGTCAGCACGTCGAGACGCTACAGCTGCGTCCAGGCATGACCCTCGTCAAGTCGGAGTTCGACGGCGGGCCGGACTGCCTGTTTCATTTCGTCGAACCGGACGACGTGTTCGGCATCGGCTTTCACATCAAAGGCGGCAGCCGCTTCGACATGGATCGCTGCCGCTTCGACACGCACCCCCTCGACGTTTGGGCTGGCACGGCGCCACGCAGCTCAGCTTCCTCCTTCAGGCTGTCGCGGCACGGCTTTCGGACCGTTTCGCTCCGCTTCGATCCGGATGTGATTCAAGAGCTGCTGCAGCAGTACGGTCGAGAGCGAGGGGCCCTTGTCGATATGGCCCGCCTCGCTCGCGAGGAAGTGGCTGTGGCGCGCCTGTCCTCGCTCGACCCGGCCGCGGCCCGACTGGTCGAGGCGATGTTCGTCACGCGGTATACGGGAAACGTCCGACTCCTCTTTCTCGAGTCCTGTGCCCTCGGGCTGCTGGCGGCGCAGTTCGACGCCACGACCCTCAACCAGCGGCGGACGGCCGCGGCGCCGGAGCGCAGCCTCGCGCAAAAGCTGCAGGCCGCACGCGATCACCTGGACGAGAACCTGGCCGAGCCGCCTACGATCAGAGCCCTCGCCCGGATCGTCGGCACGAACGAGTTCACTTTGAAACGCGGCTTCAAGGAGGCGTTCGGCTCCACCATCTTCGGCTATGTCCGGCAGCGGCGCATGGAGCGCGCCGTGGCAGATCTCCACGACGGCCGGTCCGTAAATGAGACAGCGCTCTGCGCCGGCTACGAATCTCCACGTTCATTCGCCGATGCCTTTCGACGGCACTTCGGCGTTCTGCCCAGCGCCGTAACGCGTCGGGTACGAGCGCAGATTCCCGCTCGCCGCAGCTGAAACTCCCGCTCACCGCAGACGCGCCTAGTGCCCGAGCCGGTAATTTCGACCAGGTTTCGGTAGCTTCCAGAGAGACCGCGTCGATGAAGACCATGGCTATATCCCTCGGACTCCTCGGCGGAGCACTGTTGTGCATGCCGGAAACGACCGTCTCAGCTTCACAGCGGGGTGAGCAGCCGGCAAGCAGCCTCGAAACTATCGTCGTCACGGCGCGGCTGCGGGAAGAGGCAGCGCGGGATGTGCCCTTCGCCCTGACAGTTTTCGACGGTTTGGCCCTGGAGCAGCGCCGCATCGACGATACCCTAAGCCTGTTTCGGCACGTTCCCGGCCTGTCGTTAACGAGCTTCGACGACGGTCGCTTCGCCTACTTCCAGCTGCGTGGTATCGGCCCCCTCAGTCAGGCTATCAGTCCGGATGACGGCTCCGTGGTGACCTATGTCGATGGCGTCCCGCAGCCAGTTTACGCATCGGAGTTTGCCTATCTGGAGCTCGAACGATTCGAGGTGCTGCGGGGCCCGCAGGGCACGCTGTTCGGACGCAACAGCCAGGGCGGAGCACTCAATATCACCACGCGCGCGCCGGGCGATACACTTCTGACCCGCGGGCGGCTTGAGGGCGGCGAGGACGGTTACCTGCTTGCGCAAGGATCGATTTCCGGACCTCTCGTCGAGGATCATCTCAGAGCAGGCATTACTTTACGGGCATCGAACGTCAACGGGTTCATTCCGAACATCGCGCCAGGAGGCGGCAAGCTCGGGGATCGCGAGTCCTACGCAGGGCGCGGCACACTGGTTTTCACGCCTTCCGGGGAAACCGGCCCACGGTTCACGCTCGCTGCGAACGCAGACCGGCAGATCAGCTCTCCGTTCTACTACGTCCTGCGCGGGCAGCCTCGCGCCCAGGTCGAACTCAATCCCGAGAACGAGGTCAAGCGGACCGCATGGGGTGTCAGTCTCACATCCGAGGTTTCCCTGGGTGGCTGGGACCTGACGTCCGTCACGGCGGGCAACGGCTTTCGCAACGATCAGTTCACCGACGACACAGATGGTCTCATCTATGGCCCGTTATTCGGACAGCCACCGTCGGACTTCCTGCCACCTCTGTCGTTTTCCGACTGGCAGGAAGATGAGCGGCGCTTCTACCAGGAGCTCAGGCTTTCGAACACTGAGAAACAGGAACTCAGCTGGACGGCAGGTCTCGTCTACTTCCGTTCAGATTTCGAAACCGATCTCAAGAATCGCTCGACGTTTTCGCCTTTCTTGAGCGGCGACCGCGACGCGACGCAGAAGATTGACTCCTACGCGGCTTTCGGCGAGATCACGGCACCGCTGGCTTCGCCTCGGGTGCAGGGCACCCTCGGTCTTCGCTTTACACGCGACGAGAAATCGCTCGACTCGACTTTCCAGGGCGTCGGCTTCCCGGGGTCCGTCGACGCCTTCGCGCAGCAGTCCAGCGCGAACTTCAACCTGTGGACCGGCCGCGCGGCGTTGCTTTGGGAGGCGACCGACGATATCAACCTCTATGCAACCATCGGTCGCGGCGCCAAGAGCGGCGGCTTCCCCCGCTTCACGCTCAGCGCAGCGGTGGGTCAGGATAGCGAGGCCTACGCGGAATCCACGTCCTGGACCTACGAAGTCGGCGCCAAGTCACTACTACCCGGAGGACGTGGCGAGATCGAGTTGTCCGGCTTCTACAACGACGTCAGCGACGAGCAACTCTTCGTGCTCGACTTCATCAACTTCACCTTCGTCCCGGTGAACCTGGACACCCGCAGCTATGGCGTCGAAGCGCAAGGCAGCTATGTGCTGAGCGACAGCTGGTCCATGGCGGGCGGCCTGTCGTGGACTCGAGGCCAAATTCGTGAAGCCTCACCACTCACTGGAGCAGAGCGCGGCAACCGCATTCCGAACGTCGCCAGACTGAGTTCGACGCTGACCCTGAACTACCAGGGCGCCGAGTTCCCGCTCGGCAATCGCACCGCTGCCCCGATGGCCATCTTCACCCATCAGTACGTGAGTTCGCGCGCAGCGGATGTCGCGGGCAGCTTCAACATGCCGTCCTACCACAACGTGGATGCGCGCGTGGGGTTGCGTTTCGGAGGCATGGAAGTCTATGCGTTCGGCCGCAACCTCTTCGACACGACCCAGGAGTTGAACGGCGTGCTCTACGGTCCGGGTGTCGAGGGGGCCTCGCTCGGGCGCGGCCGCATCGTCGGTATCGGCCTGACCACCACGCTTTGACGCCGATGACCGGCTATGCGGTCACGGCCCAGTTCTACGATCCGATGGCCGATGCATCGCACGCGCACGTCCGCGTGCAGATCAGCGAGGCCTTGAAGGGACTCGAAGCCGGGGACCATCCCATCGTCGACATCGGCGCCGGCACCGGGCTCACCACGCGAGCCATCGCCTGCGCCTTGCCCGAAATCGAGATCCTCGCGGTCGAACCGGACCCGGTCATGCGCTCGGCACTGATGACCCGGGTCTGGTCTGACCCCGACTTGCGCCGCCGCGTCAGCATGCTGCCCATGTCGATACTCGATGCTCCTCTAACGCCCGTGATCGCCGGTGCTGTCACGAGCGCCTCCCTCGTCCACTTCAGTCCGGAAGAACGCGCTCGACTCTGGAAGCTGCTCGCGGAGCGACTGCTGCCAGCCGGGCGCATCGTCATCGAGATTCAGTGTCCGCTGGCCACGGAAGTGCCGGAGACCCTCCTGGCGAGTGAGCGCATCGGACGCATCCATTACGAGGGCTGGGCGCGTGCCACTCCGGTGGACCCCCAAAGGCAGCACTGGCACATGACCTACATCACCCGCTGCGGTGACATCGAGATCGCTCGACAGTCGACGGATTACGTTTGCTGGGTCGTGTCGGCCCAGGACGTTCTCGAGGAAGCGCGTTCGGCAGGGCTCGCCGGTACAGTCACTGGAGATCTGGTCGTACTCCGCAAGGCGGCGAGGGTGACATGAACGCCGCGTCTCACTCAAGGGACGGCGCGTGCCCGGCCCGGTCCTGGACGATGCGCCCGTCCACCATTTCGATCACCCGGTCGCAACCCTCGGCCAAATCCAGATCGTGGGTAACGATGATGAAGGCGCAACCGAATTCGCGGTTGAACCGGCGCAGTAACGAGAAAGCCTGCGCCGAGGTTTCGGTGTCGAGATTGCCGGTGGGCTCATCGGCCAGTACCACCGGCGGACGGTGAATCAGCGCCCGGCATATCGCCACGCGCTGCTGCTGTCCGCCAGAGAGTTCCTTGGGACGGCGGTGAGCGTATTGCTTCAGACCCACAGCATCGAGCAACTCCAGTGCCTGGGCCGCAACCTCCTCGTCTTCCCGCCCCAGCGCCGCCCAGCGCGGGAGTTGGACATTGTCCAGTGCGGTGAACGCAGTCAGAAGGTGATGGAACTGGAACACGAAGCCCAGCACCTGGCCCCGCAGCCGCGAGCGCGCCACGTCATCCAGCTGGCGGGTGGCATGCCCAGCTATCCACACCTCGCCTGCCGTCGGCTGGTCCAGCAGGCCAATGAGATTGAGCAGCGTGCTCTTGCCGGAGCCCGAGGGGCCGACCATCGCCAGGAACTCGCCCGGCCCGACCTCCAGATCGATGCCATGCAGCACCTCGGTCTCGACCGGCGTACCGACGTTGTAGCACTTGCGCACACCCTGCAGCCGCAGGATCGGCTCGCGCTGCCCGGCCGGTGAGGCTCCCGTCGACGCTTCAGCCATCGCGGATCGCCGTGACCGGGTCGAGCAGGGCCGCCCTACGTGCCGGGAAATAGGCCGAGACAATACCCGTCAGCGTCGCCAGCGCGGCGGCTCCGAGCAACAGCCCTGCGCCTGCAGTGACGTCGAAGAAGGCTTCCTCGGCAGGTCGCTCGGCAAACCAGCTGAACAGCTGGACCATGCCGAGGCCCGCCAAGGACCCTATCGCCGATCCCACCAGACCGACCAGACCGCCTTGGACGAGGAAAACCACCAGCACCTGGTTCGAGGTGGAGCCCATTGCACGCAGAATGCCGATCTCGCGGCGACGCTGGACCACCGAGACAGCCAGGACGCTGGCGATGCCGAAAGCCACCGACACGCCAACGAAGGTCTGGATGAGCGTGGTCGACTGGCTCTGCGACCTCAGGGCGTTGAGCAGCTGCGCGTTGGTCTCCATCCAGCTCTCGGCGGTAATGCCGTAACGAAGATCGAGTTCCCGCGCCAATTGCTCGGCGGCAAAGATCTCGTCTACGGTGATGTCGATACTGGTGATCCCTCCCGGAAGGTCCAGCAGGGTCTGCGCGGGGCGGATGGGCAGGAACACGAAACGCTCGTCGAGATCGCGAACACCCAGGCTGAAAACGCCCGCTATCTGGAAGCTCCCCGCGCGCGCATCGGTGCCTTCCAGGCGCACCCGATCGCCCACGCCCACACCGAGTTCATCTGCCAGCAATTTGCCGATCACGATATCCGTGGCCGTGGGCCGAAACACACCGCTGACCATGCGCTCCGGAACCGGGACGATCCGCGCGTAGCGCGCCGGGTCGACGCCAAGTATGGCCACCGACTTGAACGCCTCGCCCCGGCGGGCGAAGGCCGGACCCGAGACCAAAGGCGAGACTGCGGTGATCTGCGGGTAATCCTCCAGCGCGGCGGCGATCGCCTGCCAGTTCTGCACCGAACGCAGCCGCCGGGCACGTTCGTTTCGTCGCTGGGCCGCCACCGCCAGGCCCTCGACGGCATGAAGTTCTCGGACCACTTCGTCCGGGGCTCTAAGCTTGATGTGTGCCTGGGTGCCCAGGGTGCGCTCGACCAGGTTGTCCTGCAGCCCGGAGATCAGGGCCAGCAGGAACACGATGACCGCGACCCCGAGCGCCACCCCGAGGATGATCAGCAGGCTCTGGCTGCGACCCTCCTTGAGAAACTCCACCGCCAGCCGTGTTTCATACCAGAGAGGAATGCGCATCACTGGCGCCTCGGCCGGACTCGCTGACCCGCCTCGACTGGCGCACTGGCGGGGAGCACGCGATCTCCCGCGGCGAGACCGGAGTGCACTTCGCTGCTGGTCAGACCCCGCAGGCCGAGGCGTATCTCACGGTCTTCGACCCTGTTGCCCTCGATCCGCCAAACCTGCGCTCGCTCTCCGGCGAGATCCCGCAAGGCTTCGTTCGGTACCGCAAGCACACCGTCACGTTCGCCGATAAGGATGTCGACGGACACGGTCATATCCTGGCGCAGAAACTCGGGCGGCTCGGCCACGGCGAGCCGCAGCTCGAGATTGCCGCGCTCGGCGTCGACCTGCGGCGAGATGAACACCAGCTCGGCCTCGAACCGCTGGCCGGGGAATGCATCGGCCTCGACCCTTGCGAACTGCCCGATGCCCAGTCCCTGCAGACTGACCTCGTCGACGGGTGCCTCGATCTCCAGACGGCCTTCCGGCGAGATCGTCAGAAGCGCACTTCCCGGCTGTATCGTATCGCCCGGCTCCACCCGGCGACGCAGCACCGTGCCCGGTACCGGACTGCGAATACGGGTCCGCGCATGCTCGGCCTCAGCGAGTTCCACGGCGTGCCGGGCGTCGGCGATCGCCTGCTCAGCGAGCAGCCACTCGTTGCCGCTGGCAGCCAGGGTACGGTCACGCAGGCTGGCTCGCGCGAGTGCTGCTTCGGCCCGCTCGAGCTCGAGGCGACTGCGGTCGAGTTCTTCGGTGCTGATCAGATTCCGGGCCAGCAGCTCCTCGCGGCGCTCCGCCTCGCGTTCGGCCTGCGCCAGCGCAGCGCGCGCCTCACGCAGCGCGGCCTCGGCATCCGGGCGGTCGAACTCGGCCAGCCGGGACAGCCTCAGCTCGGCCTGCCGCAATGCGGAACGTGCCCGCGACAACGCCGCCTGCTGGGTCGCATCCTCCAGCAACACGAGCGGCTCGCCGGCCGCAACGGTTTCACCTTCGTCCGTAGCCACCGTGCGCACGGTGCCGATAATCTCGCTGCCAACCTGCACCCGATGGCGGGTGATTACGCGGCCAGTGGTCACCACGTTCTGCAACAGACTGCCGCGCTGGACTTCCAGAGCGGGAACGGCGGGCCCGAGAATTCGCCCAGCGAGCAGCGGCACGACCACTACGAGTACCAGGGCCGCCAGAATGATCCGAGACCGAGTCAAAAACCTTGTTTTCATGGGCACGCAAGCTTACCGGATCATCTACAGGTTCCGGGTCACTTAGAACCCGGCGGCCCGGGTTTTGCGTCAATGCAAGGCCATTTGGGCTTCCGAGTTACGACAAAAAAGAGGTTTAGAGTGGTCTGAGGCCGAGCCACCGTCCAGTATCGGCTCGCCAGGTTCGGTCTCGGCCACGGCTCGATGCACCCGGAATTACATCGTGTTTCCCAGTCCGATCGAGGCTACAGTTATGGACGTTGTCCATCTTAAGAGCCCCATGCCGTTTTCGCGTTCGTCATTTCTGGCCGCAGTCCTCTACGCAGCCGGATTACTCCTTATGCCCGCCGCATCGCTTGCGGGCGACAACCGGCTCGAGACGCTCATTGTCACGGCCAGCCCCATCGCCCGGCCGCTGGCCGAACTCGACCAGTCGGTGACGCTGCTCACCCGGGACGACATCCTGGCTGCACCGGTCGCGGACCTCGCCTCGCTATTGCAGCTCGCTGGCGGGGTGGACGTGCGCCAGCGCGGCGGACCCGGGGTGCAGGCAGACGTCGGCGTGCGCGGCACCGCCTTCGAGCAGACCCGCATCCTGCTCGACGGAGTGCCCATGGGCGACCCGCAGACCGGCCATCACGACCTCAACCTGCCGCTGCCGCTGGAGCACCTTGAGCGTATCGAGATCGTCAAGGGGCCAGGTTCTGCAGCGTTCGGGCCCGGTGTAACGGGTGGGACGATCAATTTCGTCACGCGCCGTCCGGAGGCCTTCGAGGCCGGCGCCTTTCTGCGGGGCGGCCAGCATGACTATCTTGGCCTGGGCGCGCACCTCGGCTGGTCCGGTGAGCATTCCGGGCATCTCGTGTCGGCGTCGCGGCGCCGTTCCGATGGCCACATCAGCAACGAGCCCACGGACTTCGATTTGGTCTCCGCCTACTACAGCGGCCACTTCGACCTGGGCGAACACAGCGTGCGCATCGGAGCGGGCATCGACGATCGCGACTTCGGCGCGTTCAAGTTCTACGTCGACCGCTTCCCCGATCAGCGCGAGGAGACCCGTACGCTGAGTGCGCAGGCCAGCGCGGACGTGCACGCGGGTGCGTGGCTGTTGACGCCGGCGCTGTCCTGGCGTCAGCACGAGGACTGGTTCCGGACCCACATTCCCGCGCTGAGTGCCGACTTCATCAATGAACATGAGACCCGCGTTCTGCGGGCGCGACTGGGGGCGCGACGCGAGACGGCGCTGGGCACGCTGGCGCTCGGAGCGGGCCTGGCGGAGGAGCGCATCGATAGCACGGCACTAGGCGATCACGACCGGCGCGAGAACAGCGTCTGGGGCGAGCAACAGTTCAACCTCGGCGATCGCTGGCGCCTCGCGCTGAGTGCCGCCTGGGTTGACTACAGCGACTACGGCGATTCGTTCCTGCCGGGGGCCTCGCTCGGATTACAGCTCCGCGACGACACCGCGGTGTTCGCGTCACTGGCGCGCTCGGTGCGCATCCCGAGCTACATCGAACAGTTTCTGCGCGGTGGCGCCGGCAACGAGGGCAATCCGAACCTCGTTCCGGAGCGCTCCTGGCAGGGCGAGTTGGGACTACGCTGGCAGCAGCGCGCTCAAAGCCTGTCGATTGCACTATTCGAACGCCGCACGCAAAACCTGATCGACTGGGGCCGCAGCAGCCCCGACGTCGACTTCCTGGCCGGTAACTTCGGCGGTCATCGCACGCGCGGCGGTGAGATCGAATACCGCTTCGAAGCAACGGCGTTTGCAGGCTGGCGACTTGCCTATACCCACCTGCACACGCGGCTCGATACACGCGGCCTGGAGATGGCCTACGCACTCGATCATCCGCGTCATGAGCTCGTCACCGCCTTGGATCTGCGCTGGTTGCCGAATCTACATCAAGCGCTGCAACTGCGCTGGGTGGATCGGCGTGGTGGCGAGTCGGTCACGCTGCTTGCGTCGCGGCTGAGCTGGCAATGGCGGCAGCTCACGCTCTCGCTTGAAGGCAGCAATTTGCTCGATCGCGATTACGTAGAGGCCGGCTTCGCGCCGCAACCAGGCCGATGGGTCGTAGCGGGAATCGCCTGGCGCCTTTGAGGACGGTCTCGGGACGCCACGACGCGACGTGCTGTTTTTCGGTATTCCGGCGGGCGACGAGACCTTTTGCCTCAAAGCCGAAACGTTCTGACGCCCTACCGGCGCCATAGGCAGCGTCTTGCGGCGATAAAGTGTTATGTTATATCATTATTTTGAAGATCAAGCACGCTAACCCTCGAACGGACGCGCCCCTTGGGGAAAGGGTCGGGGCAGTTCGCTCCACCCGAAATGGAGAGGCAAAGCGGCCGCGGAGCCCTTCTCGATGCCCGCGCATTCACGCGGGGGCGTTGATGCATCCGACTGACTCAACGATGGATTAGATGGTGAAGCCATGAACCTGCACGTAGCCCTCTCCGGCGCACTTGCCGCAGCCCTGACCACTGGCGCAGCCAACACGAACGCTGCTACGCCACTCGACACCATCGTCGTCATAGGCGAGCGCGGCGTGGCGACGGAGCCGAAGCTCGCCGGTTCCGTGGACGTGATCTCGCGGGAGGAACTGGCCTACGAGCACGTTGACGACACCATGGAACTGTTCACACGGCTACCCGGAGTCTACATCTCCCGCTATAACCAGGGCCTGATCAACACCGACATCTCCATCCGCGGCTTCGCGGGCGATGGCGGCACACCCCATGCCAAGCTGCTCATCGACGGCATTCCGTCCAATCTGCACAACGGCTACAGCGAGATGGATCAGCTCTTTCCGCTCGGCATCGGCTCGATCCGCGTCTTCAAGGGCACCAGCGATCCGACCCACGGGCTCTACAACATCGCAGGGAATTATGCGATCGAGACCCGCCGCGAGGTGGGCGCCCGGGAGGTGGAGCTTTCCTACGGCAGCTTCGACAGCCGTGAGATTCAAGGCTATGTCGGCCTCGAGCACGGCAGTCTCGAACACTTCTACTTCCTGGGGTACCGCAGCACTGACGGCTACCGGGACAATACCGACCTCGAGAAGTATGTCGCCTCTGGATTCTGGCGCTACCACGTGAGCGAACGGACTCGCATCGCGTTCAGCGCGCGTCTGTCCGGCTATGACGGCGATGCGCCCGGTTACCTCAGTCGAGAGGTCGTCCGCGCCCAACCGAGATCGTCAGCGCCCTTTGCAGACCAGGACGGAGGCGACAAAGAGATCCTCCACACGAGCCTGCACCTCGATCACGCGATTCGGCCGGACCTGGACTGGAACGTGCGCCTGTACTGGCAGGAGTTCGAACGCGAGCGCTGGGTCCGCTTCAGCGAGGCCGGGGCATTGCAGAACCGCTTCGACGACCAGCGTCACGTCGGCGGCATCTCGACGCTGACCTGGCGCATCGACGATCAGTGGGAACTCGACGGCGGTGCCCACTTCGAGCTGCAGGATGTGGTCGAGCAACGCTTCGGGACAGTCGGTCAGACCCGAACCCGCGACCCGAGCGCGGTGATCCGCGACTTCCGCTACGACTTCGATCATTACGGCGGCTACCTGCGCATCGCCCACACACCGAACGATCAGCTCGGCTGGAACCTGGGCGTCCGTGCGGACCGGCTCGCCGGCGATTTCGAACAGTTCGCTGCCGACGGAACACCGACCCCCCGACGCATGTTTAATTTCGGCACCATCGTGCAGCCCACGTTCAAC
>SLQW01000054.1 GCA_007131295.1 Pseudomonadales bacterium
GCGGCGATGATCGCCTGGATCGGCTGGAAACTGCTGGCCCGCTCCGCCCAGGAGCTGGTGGATACCGGACTTGCCGCCGACGAACTCGCTGCCATGCGCCTGACCGCTGGCAGCGTATCCGGCGTAGTCGACGTCCATCGGCTCAAGAGCAGGCGCATGGGCAGCGCAATCTTGCTGGACATGGATATCGTCGTGGATCCGGAGCTGACCGTTTCGGAAGGCCATCAGGTGGCCGGTCAGGTGCAGCAGGCTCTGCGTACGTCATTTCCCGATGTGCGCGCAGTGCAGGTTCACGTAGATGCGAACACGACACCATTCGCATCGCACCTGCCGACTCCGGCCGCAGCGCGGGAGGCGCTGCTGTTACGCTGGCGGCCGCTGCTTGGCGACACAAAGCTACGCTTGGCGCTGCACTACCGTCCAAACGCCATCAGTGCGGAGCTGTTCCTGGAAAGCAGAGCGATACCCGGCGACATGAACGCGCTGCACGAGCGCCTGCGGGTTGCTGCAGACGACCTCGCTTGGCTCGACCGGGTTCTACTTTGGTGGGGCCATCCGCATGCAGACGGCCACGACGCCAGAACGAACAACACTCAGCCGTAAGCCGAACGCGAGTGCGAAACGGCTCCGGAGCACTGATCGTGCTCAAGCATTTGGCGCAGATGGTGACAGACCAGTCGCGCCGCTCGCTCGCGCTGGCGGGCACGCTTCAAGCGTCGAGCCGCTTGCAGTGCCAGACGTGAATGACGCTCAGCATGTGTTTCGTCGCGGCGCAGCGAGGCTGCAAACAGATCGGCGGTGCGCATGACGCCTCCAAGCTCGTGATCTGAACGCCCATACAGTACCAGACTACTGTATGGGCGTCCAGAGCGAGGCGAAGGGACGATCAGGCGGCGCTGCTGTTCCGGGATGTACCGAAGCCCAGACCGTTGCCCTCCTCGGCCACGTCGACCTCGATCACGCTGCCTGGCAGGTAGCTGCCGCGCAGCAGTTCCTCCGCCAGCGGGTTCTCTACCATGCGCTGGATGGCACGCTTCAGCGGGCGCGCACCATAAACCGGATCGAACCCGGCTTCCGCCAGCCGCTCCAGAGCAGCATCGGTGACCTCGATGCCGAGATCACGTTCCGCCAAGCGGCGACGCAGACCGTCGAGCTGAATCACACTGATCTTGCGGATGTCCGCGGGTGTCAGTGGATGGAAGACGACGGAGTCGTCGACGCGATTCAGGAACTCCGGCCGGAAGTGCTGCGCAACGATACCCATCACGGCCCGCTTCATGCCGTCGTAGTTCTCTTCGCCGGCCATGCTCTGAATCACGTCCGAACCCAGATTGGACGTCATCACCAGCACGGTGTTGCGGAAATCCACCGTACGGCCATGCCCGTCGGTCAACCGACCGTCGTCCAGCACCTGCAGCAACACGTTGAAGACATCGGCGTGGGCCTTCTCGATTTCGTCGAGCAGGATCAACGAGTAGGGTCGACGGCGAACCGCCTCGGTCAGGTACCCGCCTTCCTCATAGCCGACGTAGCCCGGAGGCGCACCGATCAGACGCGCAACGGAATGGCGCTCCATGAACTCGGACATGTCGATGCGCACCATGGCCTGGTCGCTGTCGAACAGCACCTCAGCCAGGGCCTTGCAGAGTTCGGTCTTGCCGACACCGGTCGGGCCGAGAAAGAGGAACGACCCGTTGGGTCGATTCGGATCGGCCAGCCCGGCACGGGAGCGGCGGACTGCGTTCGCCACGGCCGTCACCGCCTCGTGCTGGCCGATGACTCGGTCGTGCAGCTGTTCTTCGAGCTTGAGCAGTTTTTCCCGCTCGCCTTCGAGCAGCTTGGAGACGGGAATGCCGGTCCATTTCGACACCACCTCGGCCACTTCCTCCTCGGTGACCCGATTGCGGAGCAGCTGCATATCGCCCGCCTCGGTCTCCTCGGCAGCAGCCAGGCGCTTCTCCAACTCCGGAATGCGCCCGTACTGAAGCTCCGACATGCGCGTAAGGTCGCCCGCACGACGCGCCGCCTCGAGCTCGACTCGAACCTGGTCGAGTTCCTCCTTGACGTGCTGAGCGCCCTGCAGCGTGGCCTTCTCTGCGCTCCAGATCTCCTCGAGATCCGCGTACTCCTTCGCCAGCTTGTCGATGTTCTCCTCGAGATCCTCGAGGCGTTTGCGCGATGCGTCGTCGGTTTCCTTCTTCAAGGCCTCACGCTCGATCTTGAACTGGATCAGGCGCCGCTCCAGCCGGTCCATCTCTTCCGGCTTGGAATCCATCTCCATACGAATCCGGCTGCCTGCCTCGTCGATCAGGTCAATGGCCTTATCGGGCAGCTGGCGGTCTGTGATGTAGCGATGCGACAGCTTGGCTGCGGCAACGATGGCCGGGTCACCGATGGTGACGCCATGATGGATCTCATAGCGTTCCTTCAGGCCGCGCAGGATCGCGACCGTGTCTTCCACACTCGGTTCGTCCACCAGTACCTTCTGGAAGCGCCGTTCCAGCGCGGCATCCTTTTCAATGTACTGGCGATACTCGTTCAGCGTGGTCGCCCCCACACAGTGCAGCTCACCGCGGGCGAGGGCCGGCTTGAGCATGTTGCCGGCATCCATCGACCCTTCGGCCTTGCCCGCACCAACAACCGTGTGAATCTCGTCGATGAACAGGATGACGCTACCTTCCTGCTTGGAGAGCTCGTTGAGAACCGCCTTGAGCCGCTCTTCAAATTCACCGCGGTATTTCGCGCCGGCGATCAGGGCACCCATGTCGAGGGCCAGGATGCGCTTATCACGCAATCCCTCGGGCACTTCCCCATTGATGATCCGTTGGGCGAGGCCTTCGACAATCGCGGTCTTGCCAACCCCAGGCTCGCCGATCAGCACCGGATTGTTCTTGGTGCGTCGCTGCAGAACCTGGACCGTCCGCCGGATCTCGTCATCACGCCCGATCACCGGATCGAGCTTGCCCTTCTCGGCGCGCTCCGTGAGATCCACGGTGAACCGCTCGAGAGCCTGTCGCTGGTCTTCCGCGTTCGGATCGGACACCTGTTCACCTCCCCGGATTTCATCGATGGCGGCTGCGAGCCCTTGTGGGTTTAGGCCGCGCGCCTTGAGCATACGGCCGAGCGCGCCCTGATCCTCGCTCGCGGCCAGCAAAACGACTTCGCTCGATATGTAGCTGTCGCCCCGCTTCTGCGCGTGGCGGTCTGCAAGATTGAGGATGCGAGCGAATTCGGCAGAAGGCGTGATCGACCCCGTGGGCGTCTTCAGCGTCGCGAGCTCCCCCAGGGCCGCATCGAGATCCTTTCGCAACCCGGCGACATCGACGCCGGCCCGCTCCAGCAGCGGCCGAACGCCACCGCCCTGTTGTTCGAGTAGAGCAGTCAACAGGTGTACCGGTTCCAGCTGCGAGTGGTCCCTGCCGACGGCCAGCGACTGGGCCGCCGCCAGCGCTTCCTGCAACCGACTCGTAAAACGTTCCGCACTCATAAATTCGGTCCTCTGATCCGCTCCCGTCTGCTCAGATCCTCTGCGCCCCGTCTGCTTCGGGCGAGGATGGCAGCCTCACATGCCCGGTAAATGCGGCTCGCGGCGGCAAATTCAACCTCGCCGCCGAGCTTTACAAGGACGCTCGCCGGCGCCTGGCTGGCGTGCCCCGCTAGGGGCGCATGAATGGGAAGTCCTGATCACCCTCGAGGTTCTCGAGCTCGAACGAAACCTCACTGCGAATGTCCGCGGCGCTGCGGTGGCGCCGAAGTTGCTGCAGCAGCTCGCTGAGCAGAGCCTTGCCGAAACGATCGTCATCGATGCCCGCCGCCTGCGCTGCGGCCATCGCCGCCTCGAGGTGCTCGCGCGCGAGTTCGTAGGGAGAAGCCATTACCTGTCTCCAAAAGCTTGCCTGCACCCCTGCCCGGCATGGGCGCAAAGTGAGAAAAGGTACTAGGCTCAATGATATGGAAACACGGATGGCCTGCGGAGCACTTGACGTGCATCAAGCGAAGCCGTCGACGCCGTCAGCGGACCGGCGCGAGCATGCTCGTGTCGAGGTACCACTCGAGGTCGAGCTCGAGCACCCGTGCATGGGCCGACGCCGCTGTCGCGTCCGTGATCTGTCCCAGGATGGGCTGTTTCTGGAGTTTCCAGGCCACGAACTCGGCCCCGGTGCACGCTTGCGCGTGACGCCCATCGCGCCCGCCATCCTCGGACACGACCATCGCCCGACAGTCGAGATCGAAGTGGCGCGGATCGCCGAGGACGGGCTCGGCGCCCGTTTCGCCAACCGCACCCAGGCCTACCTCTTCAACAGTTTTCGTCAGCGCCGGACGACGCTCGAGGTCGGCATCGACTACTTCCAGGTTCACATTGCTGCAGTGGTCACCGACGAGCAAGGGCGCCTGCTCGTGGTTGACGATCATGGCCGCTGGGTTTTCCCGGGGACCTTCCTGGTTGTCGGCCAGAGCATCGAGCGGGCCATCGCGGACATGCTCCAGGCGGATCTCAGGCTCGAGCTTGCCGGCATCGATACACCCATCGCCACGGCGACGCTCGATGGTGGCTTGGCCCCGCAAGCCGCAACGCTCGCGATCTTCCAGCGCTGCGGCTCCCGCGGTAAGGGCGACGTTGGCGATGACGGCCGCTATCGGCGCCTGCGCTGGCTCCCGCCGGGCCGCGACCCCTACGACATGGTATTCGCCGATCCCCTGCTGCGCGACCTGGCCCGCAAAGTGCTGCTGCCGTAAGTCTGAGATCCGGGTAGACTGCTCCTCGGGCGCCGAAGAGCTTGCAGCATGGTCATTGCGCACTTCGATACCGAATCCCGAACCGGCCAGATCGTCCTTCGTCCCAACCGCTCGTGGAGTTGGCGCGCGAATCTGGTCTTCCTCGGCGTGCTCGCGACGGTGTGCCTCATCATCGGCACCGTTTTCCTGCTGCAGGGCCTGTGGCTGATCCTTCCGTTCAGTGTCCTCGAGGTCTCGCTGGTCGGCCTGGCACTCTACGTCTGTGCGCGCCGCACGCACGTCCAGGAGGTCCTGACCTTCTCCCCCGACGAACTCCTGATCGAACGTGGCCGCGGCCGCCCGGAATCACGCGAGGTCTTCAAGCGGCTTTTTGCCCGCATCTTCGTCCACCGCCCGCGGCACCCCTGGTACCCCACCCGCATCGCCGTGCGCTCACACGGCCGCGAAGTCGAAGTCGGCGCCTTCCTCGGCCCAGACGACAAGAAGCGTCTGATCGCCGAGCTGCGGCAAATGATCGAGCAGGTCGAACAGGCAGCGTGACGCGCACCCCGAATCGCGGCAGTGGCTGTGCCCCTTGCGGCGCTTACAATTAGCGTGCTAACTATTAGCATGAATATGCAAACCGGCAGTCTCCGGGAGCGCTTCGGCTTCGCACTTTCGCGGGTCGCTCGCAGCTGGCGTCGGCATCTCGATCAGCGGCTCGCTCCTCAGGGCGTCAGCTACGCCCGCTGGGTCACCCTCATCTACCTGCAGCGTGGAGGAGAAGGGATGCAGCAGAAGGAGCTGGCGGATTACATGGGCATCGAAGCACCTACTCTGGTGCGGACCCTGGACCAGCTAGAGCGTCTCGGACTGCTCGAGCGCCGGCCTCACCCGGAGGACAGACGCGCCAAGTCCGTCCATCTCACTCCGGCCGCAAGCCGCGATCTCGAAGCCTTCTCGCAGGCCGCAGCCTCGGTGCGGCGTGACCTCCTCGCCGGAGTCACTGAAGCGGAGCTCGAAACGAGTCTCCGAGTGCTCGATACCGTCCTCGCCAATGCCTGCGCCCTCGAGCACCCTGGCGAGCAGCCGGTGCGATCGTGAGTACGGCGGGAGCATCCGGGCGCGCGAGTGCGGAAGCCGAGCCCACGGCTCCGAAACAGGCAGCGCGCTCGCGCCGCACAACGAACCTCATCGCCGGGCTTCTTGCGGTCGCAACTCTGATCGGCCTGGGCTGGTGGGTTGTTTACCGGATCGCCTACGTTCACGTGGTCGATGCCCGAGTCGCGGCAACCATGGTCACCCTGTCCAGTCGGGCCAGTGGCTGGATCGACGCTCTCGTCGTCGAAGAGGGGGACCGGGTCGAGGCAGACACTCTGCTCCTGTCCGTCGACGATCGAGAGGCGCGGCTTCTTCTCATCGAACGCGAGGCGCAGATCGATCGTCTCGTGGCCCATCGCGCAAGCCTGAGGGAGCGCCGCGCAATGGTCGATGCGCGCAGCGGCAGCCGCCTCGAGACCCGCCGCTCGGAACTTACAGCCGCCCAGGCTGCGCTGCGGGCCTCCGAATCGGAATACGAACGCGCTGCAGCAGACTGGGAGCGAGCTACGCCCATGCTGGAACGCGAAATCATCTCGCGCCAGGTCTGGGAGCAACATCGCAACGACCACCTGCAGGCCCTGAGCAGGCGGGAACAGGCGGCCGCGAACCTGGCGCGCGCACGTGCGGAAATCTCCGAAGCCGAGGCCGAGCGCAGTGAGCTCCGACTCATCGATACGGAGCTCGAGGCACTCGAACACGAAATCGCGGAAGCGAGGGCTCAGCGCGACCGTCAGGCGGTCATCGTCGCCGACCACGAAATGCGCAGCCCGGCGGCCGGCGTCATCGACGAGATCTTCGTCGAGCGCGGCGAACACGTCAGTCGCGGTCAGCGGCTGCTGGTCATGCACGACCCTGAAGACGTCTGGATATCCGCCAACGTCAAGGAAACGGAGTTACGCCACTTCGATACCGGCGCCGAGGTGCGGATACGCGTGGACGCCTATCCACGCCGACCACTGTCGGGCCGGGTAAGCCGTATCGGTTCGGCTGCCACCAGCGAATTCGCGCTGCTGCCGGCGCCCAATCCGAGTGGCAACTTCACCAAGATTACCCAGCGTGTGAAGGTCCGCATCGATCTGGACGATACCGACGGCCTGATCCTGCGCCCCGGGATGATGGTCGAAGTGGCGATCGAGAAGTGAAGCGACATGGCTGGCCGCTATCCGATTCCGGATGACATCGAAGCCAGCCGCAATATTCGCGAGCTGTTCGCACTCTATGGCCCGGTTTTCCGTTGGGCGGTCACGTTCACCGCCATGCTCGGTGCGTTCGCAACCCTCCTGACCGGGACCATCGTCAACGTTGCCATCCCCGATGTCATGGGCGCCCTCGGCATGACCACCGAGAGTGCGCAATGGTTGTCCACGGGCTTCCTTGCAGCCACCACCGTCACCATGTTGCTGGCCGCCTGGTGCGTCGAGACCATCGGCATGAGCCGGACGTTCTCGCTCTCCATGCTGATCTTTCTCGGGGGTTCCGTGCTCGGCGGCATCGCCGCGAGCGGGGAAATGCTGATCGTCGCCCGCTTCGTGCAGGGTGCCGGAGCCGGTTTGATGACGCCGATCTCCATGCTCATCGTATTCCAGGTCTTTCCAGTGCACAGGCGCGGTACGGCCATGGGTCTTTTCTCCATCGGCGTCGTGCTCGCGCCGGCACTCGGCCCCGTACTCGGCGGCTTGCTCATCGATCACTTGAGCTGGCGCTATGTCTTCTTCATGGCGATCCCGTTCGCCATGATCAGCATCCCGCTGGCGATGGTCTTCCTGCCGCAGCGGGAAGTCGATGCCCGCACACCCCGCTTCGACTGGACCGGCGTGGCGTTACTCAGCGTGTTCGTCCTCTGCCTGCTGGTGGGCCTGTCCAATGCTCCCAGGGACGGCTGGGGCGACGACCGTATCGCCATGCTGTTTTTTGGTGCCGCCGCATCCGGTTTCGCGTTTCTGTTCTGGGAGTCTCGAGTCGCGGATCCGATCTTCAACCTGAGGCTGTTCACACACGGCCGCTTCCTGGCCGCGGCCATCGTCACCTTCGTCATCGGCGCCGGCCTTTACGGCTCCACGTACTTCCTGCCGCTGTTCCTGCAGACCGTACAGGGCCTAAAACCAACCGACGCGGGCCTGCTGCTCTTGCCCGCTGGACTGATCATGGCGGTGTTCTTCCCACTCGCCGGCTGGTTGTCGGATCACATGTCGCCGCGCCGACTGATCATCTTCGGAGTAGCCCTGTTCGGGCTGTCGTCATGGCTGATGGTGCGCGTCGACACCCAGACGCCGTTTTTCGACCTCGCCCTGTGGACGCTCATCGGGCGCATCGGACTGTCCTTCATCTTTCCCTGTCTGAACGCTGCAGCGATGCGCCCGCTACCGCTGGAACTGCTCGCGCAGGGCTCGGGCATGGTCAACTTCCTGCGCCAGCTCGGTGGTGCCTTCGGAGTCAACCTGCTCGCGATCCATTTCAGCCAGCGCAGCCTGTTCCATGCCGATGCTCTGGCACCAAGCCAGACACCAGGCCGCGACGCCACGGCGGACGCTCTCGACGCAATCGCGCGTCTCTACGGCCAGATTCCAGGCGCAGCCGGGGTCGAAGATGCCCATGCGCTGGCTTTCTTGAGCCAGATGATCTGGCAGCAGGCCAGCATGCTGGCCTATCGGGACGTCTTCCTGGCCGTGGCCATGGTGTTCGCGCTCTGCCTGATACCGGCATGGTTCATGGACTCCCGCCCACCCAGCGCCATGCGACCACCACAGCGCGGCTCAGCGCCAGCGCCAGCGCGTTGAGGGACGGTCAGTACCGACGTCCACGCCACTGCGGCCACAGGCGGCAGCATCGACACCATCCGCCGCCCGCCAGCTCCAGAAGCGATGACGGTGGCGCCGCTCGAAGCGCATGGACTCGGGGTTGCTGGAGTCCCAGCTCAGCATGCCCCCGGCACCGGTTCCATGAACGCTGGCCCCGCTGGCCTGCCAGCGTTCCACCACCGTATCGTGAGGATGCCCGAACGGGCTCGGACAACCCGCCGGGATCCAGACGAAGCGGGGCTGGGTAAAGCGCACGAGCGCCCGACCGGATGACGTACGCGAACCGTGGTGTGCCGCCACGACCACGTCCTTTGGCGCCAGCGCAGCGGCAAGACGTCGCTCGGCGAAGACGTCGATGTCCCCCGGAAGCAGGACCGCTCGGTCACCGGAACGAACCCTGAGTACGCAGGAGTGCCGATTGAACAGGCGCGGATCGCCAGCCTCTCCGGGCTTCGGCAGAAGCACATCGAAGCGGACGCCGTCCCACTCCCAATGCTGCCCCGCGTGACAGAGTCCGGCCCCGGCGATGGGCGTCGGTGCGCTCACTTCCGCGCCCGGAAAAGCCGCACGCACGCTGTCGAGGCCGCCGCTGTGATCGGCATGATCGTGGCTGATCAGGACCCGGTCGAGGCGGCGGACAGCCATCGCCCGCAACGCAGGCACGACGATTCTGACCCCGGCATCGCTGTCCTGGCCAAAGGCCGGTCCCGTATCGTAGAGAAGGCGGTGGTGACGCGTCTCCACCAGGGCAGCCTTGCCCTGCCCCACATCGAACAGATGCAGGCGGAAGGCGCCGTACGCGGGGGCGTCCACGCGCGGTGGCAGCAGCCCCAGCAGCACGCAGGCGCCGAGTGCACGCAGCTGCGGGGGCCAGGGCGCCCAAACCAGAGCCGCGCCGGCTACCGCCAGCGGCAGCGCCCAGCTGGCTGCCGGCCCCAGAGCCAGACTGGCGTCAGGCAACGCCGCGAGCCAGCGCAAGGCCATATCCAGGCCTAGCGCGATCAGGGTCAGTGCCGCCTGGCCTCCAGGCAGGCCCACGGTCGCGGCCACGAGGGCCAGCAGACCAGCAGGCAACAGGCCCATCGCCACGACGGGAATCGCGACCAGGTTCACCAGGGGCGCAAGCAACGGCGTGCGACCGAACAGCACCGCAAGCGGCACCAGCAGCAGGGTCGAAACCGTGAGCTGGGCGAGAACGAAACCCCGCAGACCTAAGACTGAACCACGGCGCCGGCCAGCTATGACCAGCAGGAGCGCGGCGACCGCCAGGAAGGAAAGCCAGAAACCCCCTGACAGAGGTGCCATAGGATCGAACAGCAGAACGGCTACCGCCGCCCAGGCCAGCGCCAGCGCGGGGTGGCTGACGCGCTGCCCGGTCAGCAGCAGCGCACCCACGGCCAGCATGATCCAAGCGCGCCGCGCCGGCAGCTCGAAGCCGGTCACCAGCGCATAGGCACCGGCCGCCCCCAGCACCACGAGCGTCGCAAGAAGCTGCGAATATGTTCGCAGGCCGAACATCGTCGTCAGGTACAGGACTACGGCAGCCACCATCCCTACATGCAGACCCGAGACCACGAGCAGATGTGTGGTTCCGGTGGCGGCCAGCAGCGCCCAGTCGGCACTCGTGAGCGCGCTGCGGTCACCCAGGAGCAGAGCCCGCAGGTGACGACCGCCGGCATGCGGCGCCAGCTCCGCTATCCGCTTCGAACCGGCCCGGCGCAGATCGCCGACCCGTACCCGATGGCGCGCCTCCGCGAGCCTGGAAGACCCTTCGACGCGCACGTAACCCTGAGCATCGATACCTGCCCGGAACAAATTTCGTTCAGGATCCCCGCTTCCCGGATTGGCGGGTCCACGCGGTGGACGCATCCGCACATCCAGTTGCCATCTCTCGCCAGGAGCTATCTCGAGAGGTGCAAAGAGATTAAGGCGGACCTTGCGCGGTACCGGCGCCACAGACCCGGCATCGCTCACCAGGAGTTCGATCATGCGCGGGCTCGCGGCGGGTTCTGCTCTTAGCACAGTACCGGTCAAGACGGCGTCGACGCCGAAGCGGTCGAGTCTCGCGGCATCGCCCTGCACCAGAGCCATGCCTGGTAAGAGTGAGCCCAGAGCCACCGCCCAAGCCGGTAAACGCCAGGACCGTCCCGGCAGGCAGAGCCCGCCTACCCACGCCAGAGCAGTCAACGCGCAACACCAAACCGGGCCGAGACCGATGGCCGCCACGTGGCCGCCAATCATCGCCGGCAGCAGGAGGGTCACTGGAGCAGGCTGACGCAGCTCGGCATAATCCGGCCGCCCGTTGGCGAGCGGTACCCGGCATTCGGGCCGCTGATCCTTTTCGGTGGCGCCCATGCCGCGCAAGTTCCTCCAGACCTACCTGCCTTCCGCTGCGCAACTGCAGCGCCAGCGGAGTCTGGGCATTCTCGGCCGGCGACTCCTGGAACCGGAGCTGTGGCATCTGAATCGGCAGTACGTTTCCACTGCTTTCGCTGTAGGACTTTTCGTAGCCTGGCTGCCAATTCCCATGCAGATGCTGGTGGCAGCCGCCATGGCGATGATCATCCGCTGCAATCTGCCGATCAGCGTGGCGCTGGTGTGGGTCAGCAATCCGATCACGCTGCCCGCCCTGCTCCTGTTCGGCTACCAGGCGGGAGCATGGCTTCTCGGCAAGCCCCCTGAGCTCGAGGCGTTCGAGTTGTCCTGGGAATGGATGCGCGCTCGCTTGGGGCAGATCTGGGCGCCTCTATGGCTGGGCTCTGTGGTCTGCGGTCTGGTGAGTGCGTTCCTCGGCTGGGGCAGCATGCAACTCGTGTGGCGCTGGCATGTGGTGCAACGCTGGGAGCGACGGCGCAACGTTCGCCGCCTGCGGGCTATCATGGCCGAGAAGGAGCAGGAAGCGGCCGCGCTGGCGTCGCGGACGAAGGGGGAGTCGGACCGGCGGAGTTGAGCCTCTGCCGGCTACCGATGAAGCGCCCGCGCCGGTTCGATGGCGCCTGCCCGCCGCGCAGGATAGAGCGCACCTCCGATGGCAACCAGCAGTGCGCCACAGGCGATCCAAAGCAGATCGCCGCCCCTGAGTTCGGAAGGCAGCTCGTCAAAATACGTTCCGGCAAGCAACCGGAACTCGAACAGATCCTCGAGCATGCGCATGATGCTGCCGATGTTCTCGGCCAGCAGGACACCCAGCCCCAGACCCGCCGCCACGCCGACCGTGCCGATCAACGCCCCCTGCAGCACGAAGATGCGCACCACGCCGCCTCGGGTCACACCCAGCGTACGCAGGATGGCTACCGCGCTGCGTTTCTCGTCCACCAGCATCGCGAGGCTGGCGACGATGTTGAACACGGCGATCGCGACGATCAGGCCGAGGAGCAGACCCATCATGGTCTTCTCCATGCCGACGGCCTCGAACAGCTCCCCATGCCGCGCCGTCCAGTCCTGCACGGCCTCACGGGGCACACCGAGATCGTTCGCCAGGCGTCGACCCGCCGCCGGGGCCTGGTACACGTTGTCGAGCGCGATGCGGACCTCCGCCGGGGCGAGGCCGCGAACATCGGCGAGGCGGTCCGCATGCACGAACACCACGCCGTGATCCGGGTCGGCATTGAGCCGAAACAGACCCACCAGCTCCGCCGACAGCAGCATAGGGCGAACGCTGCCGTCGACGGCTCGAGGCAGCATCAGCGTCACCCGATCCCCCGGAAACAGGCCGAGACGTGCCGCCAGCGGAGATCCGATCACCACCCCCGCATCCGCCTCGAGCGCCCTCAGGTCCCCGAACACCATATGCTCCGGTAACTGCGACAAGCTGGCCTCGCGCTCAGGTTCGATCCCGAACACAGCCACAGGCAACACGCGCGAACCCGTCGTCAGCATGCCGCCTGATTCCACGAAGCGGGCCGCACCGCGAACCCCGGGGGCTTCTGCGGCAGCGGTCACCAGGCGCTGCAGATCGTCCTGTTCGGCTCGCAGCGTCACGTGCGGCACGATGCCGAGTATGCGAGCCCGCAATTCGCGGTCGAAGCCGTTCATCACCGAAAGTACGGTCACGAGAGCGGCCACACCGAGCACGAGTCCGGCAATGGAAATCATCGAGATCAGCGAGACCGTGCGGCTCTGGCGCACCGCACCCAAATAGCGCCAAGCGATCAGCAGCGTCAGGCGGTCGCTCATCGGGCCGAGCTCCGGCGCAGGCGCGCGGTTCGCGTTCATTGCTGCCCGGGTTCCGCTTCGAGGGTCCCGGCAAGCAACCGCATGCGGCGCTGCATGCGATCGGCGAGCCCAAGATCATGGGTCACCACGACCAGCGCTGTCCCGCTTTCCATGTTGAGCTCGAGCAGCAGGTCCTGAACCACCGTCGCCGTATCCTGATCCAGGTTTCCGGTCGGCTCGTCAGCGAGAATCACTGCCGGTCGACCGACCAGAGCGCGGGCGATGGCCACCCTCTGGCGCTCTCCGCCGGAAAGCTCGGCCGGGCGGTGGCCGCTGCGATCGCCGAGTCCGACCCGCGCAAGCAGGTCACCGGCACGACGACTCGCCTCCGCCCGCCTCTCCCCTCGGATCAAAAGCGGCATCGCCACATTTTCGAGTGCGTTGAACTCCGCCAACAGGTGGTGAAACTGATAGACGAACCCGAGCAACCGGTTGCGCTGCGCCGCACGCCGCGCCTCGTCCAGACGATAGACGTCCTCACCCTGCCACCACACGGTGCCGGTGTCCGGAGCATCGAGACCACCTAGTGCATGCAGCAGCGTGCTCTTGCCCGAACCGGAGGCTCCGACGATGGCTACCGTCTCTCCGGCGCTGAGTTCGAGCTGTACGCCCTTGAGCACCTGTACGCGCGCAGCGCCTTCGCGAAACCCGCGCTCCAACCCACGTGCTTCGAGCACCACCGTGTCATTCATGCCGCAGCTCCTCGGCAGGCTCGATGACCAGGGCGCGCCGTGCCGGCCACCAGATCGTAAGCAGGGCGATCGCGACGCCGATGAGCGCCACGACCACGAGATCGGAAAGGAGGATGGACACCGGCAGCTCGCGCACGAAGTACTCCTCGAGCAGACGCTGATCGAGAACATCCTGCAGCAGCAGAGAGAATTGCGGCAGCGCCAGCCCCAAAAGGACGCCGGCCAGCAGGCCACCAATGATTCCCATGCTGGCGATCAAACCGCCCTGGGCAAAGAAGAGGCCGACGAGACTGCGCGGACGCATGCCCATGGTCCGCAGGATGGCGATATCACCGCGCTTGCTGTTCACGACCATGGTCAGCATCGACACGACGTTGAACGCCGCTACGGCCACCAGCAGAGAGAGCAGCACGAACATGATCCGCTTCTGCAGTCCGATGGCCTCGTAGAGATTGCCGTGGGTGCGCCGCCAGTCGTAGGCGCGCAGAAGCGGCTCGCCGGCCCGGTCGAGAACGCCATCGACCACTTGGCCGGCAGCAAAAAGATCGTCAAGCCGCAGTCGCACGCCCTGCGCCTCGCCGGGTACACGCAGCAGCCGGCGGGCATCCTCCAAATGCACGAACATGCCACTATCGTCGAGTTCCGATGCCAACTCGAAGACCCCCGCGACCTGCATACGCTTCTGGCGGGGGAAGGCACCTGCCAGCGTGATGCGGGGATCAGGCATCACCAAGACCACGTCGTCACCCGGAGCGACGCCCAGCGTGGCGGCAAGACGAGCGCCGAGAACTGCCTTGAATGAGCCTGGCTCGAGCGCATCGAGGGCGCCTGCAACCATGCGCTCGGGGAGGATGGAGACACCCGCTTCCAATGCCGGATCGATACCGGTCAGATCGACCGCCAGGACGCGGTCCGCACCCGCCAGCAGCGCAGGACCACGTGTGATGGGCGCTGCCGCAAGCACCCGTGGATCCTCGAGCGCAACGCGCGCGATCCGCTCCCAATCCTCGAGGCCATCATCGGCAAACGCGACCACATGCGGCAGCACGCCGAGAATGCGCTCGCGCAGCTCACGATCGAACCCGTTCATGACGGACAGGACGAGAACCAGCACGGCCGTACCGAGGCCGAGGCCGAAAGCCGCAATAGTGGTAACGAAAGATAGAAAGCCGCCGCCCGCGCGGCTGTAGCGCAACGCGATGCGCAGGGGCAGCGCGTTCACAAGTGCTCGCGGGGCAGATCAGCCGGGCAAAACCGCGTCAACGGCGCGTAGCGTCAAAACCGAGCGGGCGGGAGGGCTCGCCATCGTCGTCAACGTCATCCGTCGACTCACAGCGCTGGGAATCGCCGCCGCAGATCTCGCAAGCACCATCCGCACCCATCATGTTCAGGCCACCGCAGGTACCGGCAATGGGTTTGCGCCCGAAAATGACGCCAATGGACATGGCCGCCACCAGGGAAAGCATGATCAGAAAGACCACCAGGAACTGGCTCATGGGTCACCTGCAATCCGATATTCGGCAAATTCGGGACTGGAAACCTCCTCCAGCCCTGCATCGCCATAGATGATAAACAAAACCGGTAACGAAAGCTCACCGGCCAGCCGGAGGCCAGCCTCCGGGCCCATCACATTAAGCGCGGTGGCCAGGCCATCCGACCACATGGCGGAAGGGTGGACCACGGTCACGGAGGCGACGCGCTCGGGAATCGGCCAGCCGGTACGGGGATCGACGGTGTGGGAGTAGCGTACGCCGTCGTAGACGAAAAAGTTTCGATAATCGCCCGAGGTGGTGACCGCCGTATCCTCGATCCCGATGACCGCCTGCACTCCGCCCCTGCGACCGATGGCGGGTACCTCGACGCCGATGCGCCAAGGCTGTCCGCGGGCGTTGGTTCCCCGCCCGCGCATGTCGCCGCCGATATCCGCCAGATAGCGACTGGCGCCGTGTGCCTCCAGAACTTCGGTCATGACGTCGGCGCCATGGCCTTTGGCGATACCGCCGAGATCGACGTAAACGTCTGCATGCCGCCGCAGTGAGGGTGGTTCTTGCCGCACCTCCAACTGCCGCCAATCGACACGCGCGAGCGCGGACTCGATAGCATCGGTATCCGGAACCTCGTCACGCTCGGTTTCCCGACTGCCGAAACCCCACAGATTGACCAATGGGCCGACCGTGACGTCGAACGCTCCATCGGACAAAGCACTCACTTCCAGAGCCGCTGCCATGACCTTCTCGAAAGCCGGGGACACGTCGAACCATGTGCCAACCGGGGCGCGGTTGAACCGCGACAGCTCTGAATCCGGGTCGTAGTTCGACATCTGGGCATTGACTTCGACCAGCGCCGCTTCCAGGTCTGCCTTGAGGGCTTCCGGATCCAGCTCCGGCGGCGGTGCCGCCACCCGGACGCTCCAGTAGGTGCCCATGGTGCGGCCTTCCAGCGCGAGCAGGGAGTCTTCGCTGTCCTGAGGCGCACAGCCGCCGAGGAGCAGCACAAACAGCAGCGCGATACGGCCGGGGAATGGCAGAAGGCGCGTGAAGGCGATTGCGGACATGGTGTTTCAGGCGCAGCGCAGAGGCTGAGCAAAGATACCGAACTGGGCAACGTGCGTCACGATCCGCTCACCCTGGCCCGCTCCCGAGCCTGCCTCTCGCTGGTCGGCCGGCGAGGCTTGACGCCAGCAGCACTCTGCGCTTGGCTTGACGAAAACACGCATCCAACCGGGGGAGACGTGCACTTGGCGAGCCGACTGATCGAGTATCGCGAGGGGGATACCCCATTCGAAGGCCAGCTGGCCTGGGCCGAGCAGGCCTCTGCGCCTCGCCCGGCAGTGATCGTCTGCCATGCCTGGGGCGGTCGAGACGAGTTCAGCGATGCGCGCGCTCGCGACATGGCGCAACTCGGCTACGTGGGCTTCGCGCTGGATGTCTACGGCAAGGGTGTCCGCGGCGGGAGCGTCGAGGAAAACCAGAAGCTCATGCAGCCGCTGCTCGCTGACCGCGCCCTGCTGCGGCGCCGCCTGGCCGCCGCGGTTGCGTGCGTGCGTGCGCAGCCGGAAGTGGACAGCTCCCGAATCGCTGCCATCGGCTACTGTTTCGGCGGTCTGTGCGTTCTCGACATGGTCCGCGACGGAGCGGACCTGCGCGGTGTCGTCAGTTTCCACGGCATCCTTTCCCCCGCGGAAGGGCTCGACTCGGCCTACGGCAAGGCCAAGGTTATGGTTCTGCACGGTCACGACGATCCAATGGTGCCGCCGGAGCAGGTACTGGCGTTCGAGCAGGAGATGACCGCCGCAGGCAACGACTGGCAGCTCCATGCCTACGGTCATACGGTGCACGCCTTCACCAACCCCGAGGCCAACGATCCGGCGCTCGGGGCAGCCTACAGCGAGACCGCGAACCGCCGATCCTGGATCGCCATGGAGACTTTCCTGGCCGAGATCATGGCTTAAGGGGTGCGCAGCCGCGCGCCCGCGGGACAGGCTGCTGCCGCTGACGACCTCGCGGACGCCTCGGTACCAGAAGCGCGACGTGGTACGCCGCTGCGGCGCCTGCTGCCATATCACCGACGCTACTGGCTGCCGTTCTGGCTCGGCATCACCGGCCTGCTCCTGGCAAGGGTGTTCGAGGCGCTCATACCGCTTTACCTGCGTGACGGCATCGACCTGATCGAAGCCGGGCTACAGTCCGGCGAGTCGACGCGGGCCATGCTCATGGCACCAGCTGTCGCCATCCTGATCTGCGTTCTGTTGCGTTATCTGTTCATCGCAGCCAGTCGCAGGGTCATCCGCCGGATCGGTATCGCCATCGCCTACGACCTGCGCAACCGCTTCTACGCCCAGGTCCAGCGCATGGGACCGGCATTCTTCGCCCGCCATCCCACCGGCGACCTCATGGCTCGGGCCGTGAACGACATCCAGCTCATTCGCCAGCTCATCGGCATGGGTCTGCGCAC
>SLQW01000098.1 GCA_007131295.1 Pseudomonadales bacterium
ACCTCCGCTACCGGAACCTCCGCCACCGAACTATCCGCACCCTCGTTAGCTGGCGCAGCGGCAGAACCCAGTGCCGCTCCGACCCTGCGGCTGGTGGATGCGTTCCCGGCAGCATCCTCGGCGGACGCATCAGCAGCAGGCGAAGAGGTGGAGGCAGGTGCTTCGGCGGCAACTTCGGAGCGGTCGCGACGCGGCCGGCGCCGGGTGTTCGGCGGCGGCGTATGGGCCTCGGTCGGCAGACTGACGTCATCCGAGCCTACGCCGGCGATAGCCTTCGAGACCTCGGTCGAGTCACGCTCTGCGCTGTCGTCCTCCGAGCGGCGCCGTCGACGGCTGCGTTCGGGAGCGTCACCGGAGCTGGCCTCTGAGGCTTCCTGTTCCTGGCGAGTCCCGGCTTCGCTCCCATCCGAATCCGAGGCACGCCGGCGACGTCCACGACCGCCGCGGCGGCGACGCCGCTTGCGGCTGCCTTCTCCGGCGCTGTCGGCATCCTGTTCAGGACCACGAGAGCCCTCAGGAGCGGCCGGGGCAGATGCGGTGTCAGCGTCCGCCGCTGCCCGAGCGCTCGTCGGTTCTTCCTGAGTCGCCTGCGCCGGTTCCTGTTCCGAACGGCGGCCGCGGCGTTGTCGGCGTCGGCCACCTTCGTCCTGCCGCCGTTCCTGACCATCGCCGTCATCGCTGCGCGCGCGTTGCCGACGGCGAGACGAACCTTCGCGTTCGCCTTCGCCTCGGCTTTCCCCACGTCGACCCCGACCGCGGTTCGAACGGCCGCCATCGCTCGGCTTTTCCTTTGTGCTGCTGCCGGGACTAACGCTGCTGGCCGCACCGCCTTCGGAAGTGTCGGCGGCCGGAGCGGCTGCCTCGGAACCGAACAGCATGCGAGTGAGGCGGCTCAGGAGACCGCCGCTCGGTGTCACCGAAGGCGCTGCCGCTGCAGCAGGCGTTTCGGCTGCCTGCGGTGCCGGCTGCGGTGCCGGCGCTCGCGGTGCCACCGTCTTGACGGCCGCCTCTCGAATCGGCGCCGGTGCGGGCGTCTCGTGGGTGGCATCGAGTTCGGTCTGTTCTGTCACCGCCTCGACGATCTCGTGGGACGGTGCATCCTCGTCTGCAATCTGGTCGTCCCGGATACGCTGCACCTCGAAGTGAGGCGTCTCCAGGTTGGGATTCGGCACGATCATGAGGCGTACTTGCGTGCGCTGTTCGATCGCCGTCAGATCGGAGCGTTTCTCGTTCAGCAGGAAGGACGCAATGCTCACGGGTACCAGGGCCCGCACCGCAGCGCTGCGGTCCTTCAGAGCCTCTTCCTCGAGCAGGCGCAGAATGGACAGTGCCAGCGACCGCACGTCTCGGATGACGCCCTGGCCGCTGCAGCGTGGACAGACGATGGTGGTGGTCTCCTCGAGCGAGGGCCGTAGCCGCTGTCGCGACATCTCCATGAGACCGAAGCGAGAAATGCGTCCCACCTGCACCCGGGCACGATCCACCTCGAGAGCTTCGCGCATCCGGTTTTCGACTTCCCGCTGATTACGGTTGGACATCATGTCGATGAAGTCGATGACTATGAGGCCGCCCATGTCCCGAAGGCGTAGCTGCCGTGCGATTTCGTCGGCGGCTTCCAGGTTCGTGTTCAGCGCCGTTTCCTCGATGTCGGCACCGCGGGTGGCGCGGGCCGAGTTGATGTCGATGGAAACGAGGGCTTCGGTGGGATCGATTACGATGGAGCCTCCGGAGGGCAGCTTCACTTCGCGCTGGAAGGCGGATTCGATCTGAGACTCGATCTGGTAGCGGTTGAACAGTGGAACCGGATCCTCATAGCGGCGGATGCGGTCGCGATAGCTCGGCATCACCTGCTCGATGAACTCGAGCGCCTGGGCGTGGGCATCTGCAGTATCGATAAGGACTTCGCTTACATCCTTGCGCAAATAGTCGCGGATCGCGCGCAGGATGACGTTGTTCTCCTGATAAATGAGGAAGGGCGCCTGCTGTTCTTCGCTGGCGCGGCAGATCGCGTCCCAGACCTGCAGCAGATAGTCGAGGTCCCACTGCAGTTCCTCAGCGCTGCGACCCACCCCCGCCGTACGCACAATGACGCCCATGCCTTCCGGGATAGTGAGTGCAGCCATGGCTTCCCGCAGCTGATCGCGATCTTCGCCTTCGATCCGCCTTGAGATGCCCCCGGCGCGAGGATTGTTGGGCATGAGGACCATGTAGCGACCGGCAAGAGAGATGAAGCTTGTGAGCGCTGCGCCCTTGTTGCCGCGCTCTTCCTTGTCGACCTGGACGATGAGTTCCTGACCCTCCTTGACGACGTCGGCGATGTTGACCTTGCCTTGAATGTCCGAGGGTTTGCGGTTGAAGTACTCCGGCGCGATCTCCTTGAGAGGCAGGAATCCGTGCCGGTCAGCCCCGAAGTCGACAAACGCCGCTTCGAGACTCGGTTCCACCCGCGTAATGCGAGCCTTGTAGATGCTTGCTTTTTTCTGCTCCCTGGCCCTGGACTCGATGTCGAGATCGAACAGTTTCTGGCCATCCACCAGAGCGACCCGCAGTTCCTCTGTTTGAGTCGCGTTGATCAGCATGCGTTTCATGTATGGCACTCGCCTGAAGAGCGGGCGCGGCAAGCGTTGGCGGCGGAGAACTGGTAGCCGTTCGTGCAGCGATAGGACGCCGCACGGTCGGAACGCGGAGGCCAGCGGCGAACCGATTTCGCAGCCGGGCGTGCAATCATCCGCCGTCATAGTCGGGCGGGACGAGTGCTCGTGTCCGGATTGCCTCGGATGGCTGTTTTGCCTTCGGCGCACCATGACGGTGCCACTGCAGGCGCCACCGGTGCAGCGCCTCCCCCGACGCTCGATTCCTGCGGCCGCGCGTCCCCATGCTCGTCGCGGGACAGCTGCGTGGCCGGAGGCATTACCGGACGACTTCCTTCACGCTTCCCGGCAGTGGAGCTGAATCGCGTCCACGCCTGCCGGGAAGTCTTCCCATTCTCTGCCTGCCGCAAGCTTGCCGCGACAGCGCTCGTGCTATCGTCGGACGAATCGGCGAACTCGCCTGAATTCGTCACCCTCAAGGAACATTCCTGTGCACTTGCGGAGATCGGGAAAACCTTACGTTCAAAATCCCGATTCGCTTCGCTTGCGCCCGGGCCGTCGTTGCAACCATCGCATCTGCCGGCGGAAGATGTCCGCTCAGGGCTGGCGGTGGGCGTGGTTGGCCCGCCACCACAGTGTAACAGTAGTCTGCAAGTGACTCAATCGAAAGGAAAAACGAAGGCTCGCCTGCTGCGCATCGATGCCGAGGGTGCTGGCCAGCGCATCGATAATCTGCTGCTGCGGGAACTGAAGGGTGTTCCCAGAAGCCGTATCTACAGCATGCTGCGCAAGGGCGAGGTTCGTGTGAACGGCCGCCGCATCCGGGCCGGGCACAGGCTTGCGGCAGGCGAAGAGGTGCGGCTGCCACCGTGGCACGGACCGAGCGGGGTCGCGACCGCGGCATCGCCGTCGTCGGGTCTTAGCGAACGTCTCGAGGCCGGCATCCTGCACGAGGATGACGAGCTCCTCGTGATCGACAAGCCTGCGGGGCTGGCCGTGCACGGTGGCAGCGGGATCCATCTCGGTTTGGTGGAGGCCCTGCGCGCCCTGCGTCCCGAGGCACCTCGCCTGGAGCTCGCCCACCGCATCGATCGCGACACGTCTGGCTGCGTGGTGCTGGCCAAGCGGCGTGCGGTGCTGCGGCGACTGCACACGCTGTTCCGCGAGCGCCGGGCGCTCAAAACCTACCTTACGCTGGTGGAAGGGGCCTGGCCCGCTCATCTGCGTCGCCTCGATGCCCCCCTGGAACGGCGGCTGGCGGCGAGCGGTGAGCGCTTCGTCCGTGTCTCGGCGGCGGGTAAGCCTGCATCCACCGAGGCCAGGGTCGAGCGTCGCCTCGCTGGCGCCACACTGCTTGAAGTGAAGCCCGAGACGGGTAGAACGCATCAGATCCGGGTCCACCTGGCAGCCGCGGGACATCCCATTCTGGGCGATCCGAAGTACGCGGATCCGGCAGCGCGCGCCCGGCATGCCGACCTCGGTGCCAGGCGCCTCTGCCTGCATGCCTCCGAGCTCGTATTGCCGGAGTGGACGAGTGGGAGCAGTTTGCGATTCACCGCTCCGCTTCCCCGGGACATGCGCGAGCTGATCGAGGCCCTCGCCGAGTGACGGTCAGGGGCAGCGGTCGAGTATGCGCCCGGATGGGACGCGTCAGGGCAAGCGGACGCCGAACTGGCTGAGTATTTCCACCAGCGCCATCAGCGGCAGGCCCACGAGGGTGTTAGGGTCGCGCCCCTCGAAGCGCTCGAACAGGACGATGCCGTAGCCTTCGGAATAGAAGCTGCCCGCGGCATCGACGGGCTGTTCGACCGCCAGGTAGCGATCGATAGCTGCGCTGTCGAGCGTCCTGAAGCGCACCCTGAACGACTCGGTGGTGGCCCTGCTGCTGCCGCTGGCGGCGTGCATCACGCATAGCCCCGTGTGCAGCGTCAGGCTGCGCCCCGAAAGCGCGCGAAGTTGCTCCGCCGCCCGGGGCAGGGTGCCTGGTTTGCCCAGGGCCCGTCCGCCCGCGTCGGCGACCTGGTCGGATCCGATTACGAGGGAGTCTGCACCCGCATGCCGCGCGGCCACCGCCTCAGCCTTGGCGCGGGCGAGTCGTTCTGCGGTCGCCGCCGGCGTTTCCGCCTCGAGAGGCTTCTCGTCCACGTTCGGAGTCTCCCAGCTGAACGGCATCGCGAGGCGCTCGAGCAGGGCGCGCCGGTAGGGTGAGCTGGAAGCGAGAATGAGCTGCATTGGCGGGCTACTTTTCCTCGGGGACGGACTCGCTACTGTACCGGGCTTGCCCGGTGATCGTGAGTTCGCCCCGCACCCGGCTTGGAAACCTGCCTGCGTTGGTACCTAAGTCTTTGATTCCCCGCCGGAGAGCGCTCACGTGCATGGCCATTCTTAGGCTTTGACAGGCCGGGGGGGCATGCCTATGATTGCGCGCCTGTCGCGACCCGGGTCCGGGAAATGGCTGGGTAAGCCGACATTAATGGATGTCAGCTACGGCCTTGGGCGACAGGGCAATTGAGACCGTCATGCAGCTTTCGCCCTACCAGCTGGCGCGTGAAAATCGCAAGCTTTCCCTGGAAGTTCCGGTGGACGCCTTTTCGCGCTTCGCCGCTTTACTGGCGGAAGCCGGTGCGCCTGTTCGCATCGACGTGCAGTTTGGGCGGGACGAGCAGGGCCGTTGCCTCATGCAGGGGCGACTCTCGACTACGCAGCGGTTCCGCTGTGCGAATTGTCGCGAGGTGGAAGCCTGTAACTTCGACGTCGTCGTGGATGCTTGCATTCTCGACTCGGATGAAGCTGCGAAGGAACTGGTAGGCACGTTTGATCCGCTGGTGATCGAGGGGCCTCGAGCCACACCGGCGGAACTGTTCGAAGACGATCTGCTCCTGGCTCTGCCGGAGCGTCCCTGTCGAGGCAGCGAGACCTGTCCCCATCGGGAACAGGCTCCGGAGGCGGCAGTGAAGGACGAGGGCGCACGACGGGACAACCCGTTTGCGATCCTTGCTGAACTGAAGGATGGTGCAGGGCGGACTCGCGAGTAGTCTGGCGCCGACGTTGTCGTGGCCGCTGAGCCGCGTGGATGGATCACAATATGGTGCGGTCGATCGCGCCGCGAGGAGAAATCAGCCATGGCTGTGCAACAGAATCGCAAGACCCGCTCGCGCCGCGGTATGCGCCGGTCCCACGATGCGCTATCTGGCCCGACCCTTTCGGTCGATCCGACCACAGGCGAAACCCACCGCCGGCACCATGTCACTGCGGATGGTTTCTATCGCGGCCGTAAGGTTGCGCCTGCTCAGGACGACTGAAGTACGCATTCGCACCGGGGGAGGACGCGATGCGTCGCATCGGGATGATGTTTCCGGGCCAGGGCTCTCAGGCCGTCGGTATGCTCGCCGATCTCGCCAGCGAACACGCGGCCATCCAGCGTACGTTCGACGAGGCGTCGGCCGCCATTGGGGAGGATCTCTGGGCATTGGCCCAGCAGGGTCCGGCTGAGCGCCTTGACCGTACCGAGAACACGCAGCCAGTGCTTTTGACTGCAAGCGTCGCCCTCTGGCGAGCCTGGCTCGAAGCGCATGGTCCAGCACCGCTTGTCGCTTCCGGGCATAGCCTCGGGGAATATTCGGCTCTGGTTGCGGCGGGCGCGTTAGAGCTACCCGACGCGGTCTGCCTCGTCCGCGAACGCGGACGGTTGATGCAGGCCGCAGTCCCGCCCGGCGAGGGCACGATGGCCGCCATTCTCGGGCTCGATGCGGACGTGGTCGAGGATTGCTGCCGCAAAGCTGCGGCGGATGGCGTGGTGGCTCCTGCCAACTTCAATGCTCCGGGCCAGGTCGTAATCGCCGGCGATGCGGCCGCCGTAGAGCGGGCCATATCCGCCTGCAAGGAGGCCGGGGCACGGCGAGCGATGGGGCTCGCAGTCAGCGGACCTTTTCACTGTGCTCTGATGCAGCCGGCGAGCGAGCCGTTCGACGCTGAACTCGCTGCGGCAGATTTCTTACTGCCTGCGTTCCCGGTGATCCAGAATCTCGATGCGCAGGCGAGTTCCGATGTGGATGCCATTCGGCGCCGTCTGCTCGAACAGCTCTATTCCCCGGTACGCTGGACGGACTGCGTAGCGGCCATGGCTGCCGCTGGCGCGGAGGTCCTGATCGAGTGTGGCCCCGGCAAGGTCCTGACGGGCATGGTCAAGCGGATCGACCGGCAACTAGAAGCGGCGAGCCTCGGCGATGCGGCCGGCTTCAGAGTCGCTCTCGATCTCGTGCGCGGAGACGCATGATGACGACCAAGGTGACGGCCCTTGTTACCGGGGCAAGCCGTGGCATCGGCGCGGCAATTGCCGACAGCCTGCTCGAGGCGGGCTACCGGGTCGCGGGGACGGCGACTTCGCAAGCCGGAGCCGATGCGATCAGCGAACGTCTCGGTAGCGAAGGGGCCGGTTTCGTCCTCGACGTGGCCGATGATGCATCTGTGACCGCGGCCTGCGATGTCATCGCAGCAGGACTCGGTGAGCCGCTCGTAGTCGTGAACAACGCCGGCATCACGCGCGACAATCTGCTGCTGCGCATGAAGCCGGAAGAGTGGGATGCGGTGATGCAGACGAACGTCGGTGGCTTGTATCGATTGTGCCGCCGTGTAGTCAGGCCGATGATGAAGGCACGCTTTGGACGCATCATCAACCTCAGTTCTGTGATCGCCCGCATGGGCAACGGTGGGCAAAGCAACTATGCAGCGTCGAAGGGCGCGGTCGAGGCGTTCACGCGCTCTCTCGCGCAGGAGCTGGGTTCGCGTTCGATCACCGTAAACGCGGTGGCACCGGGGTTCATTGAAACCGAGATGACGGCGAAGATCGGCGAAGCGCAACGGGATGCGCTGCTTGCAGGTATTGCGGTGGGCCGACTTGGACAGGCGCAGGAGGTGGCGGCCCTGGTGCGGTTCCTCGCTTCAGAGGAGGCCGGCTACATTACCGGCGAGACTATCCATATCAACGGCGGCCTCTATTTCGGCTGAGTCCTGCGTGTTGCTGGTGCGGGAATCGTTCGCATACAATCGCGGCGCCTTGCGGCGCCCTCACCAAGACGGGAGTTGGGTTATATGAGCAGCGTTGAAGAACGGGTCAAGAAACTGATCTGCGAACAGCTTGGCGTGAAGGAGGAAGACGTCAAGGACGATGCCTCGTTCGTTGAAGATCTGGGCGCGGATTCTCTCGATACCGTTGAACTGGTGATGGCGCTCGAAGAGGAATTCGAAACGGAGATTCCCGACGAGGAAGCGGAAAAGATCACCACGGTGCGGGAAGCGATCGATTACGTTCTCGCACATCAGTGACGCAGGGGGCTTCGCTCTCCGGCCTGGAGGACCGGCCCTTTGCTCACGCTTCACAGGAAGCCGCATCTGCGTTCACGCAGTGCGGCTTTCTTGCGCAAGAAGTCCTCGCCAGGCTCGCGCTCAAGGGTTCTGATTGGCTGCTGATCGTGGCGCTGATCTTGCTATGCTTCGAACTGCCGCGCCGAGGCGGTGGCCATCCTGGAGGAAGCCGATGTCCGGCAGACGAGTCGTGGTAACGGGACTGGGCATGCTGACACCCGTTGGCCTCGATGTTCCCGAGTCCTGGAATGCAATCCTGGCCGGCAGGAGTGGTGCTGCCACCATCGACAAGTTCGACGTCAGCGATTTCAGCGTCCAGTTCAGTTCCAGCGTCAAGGACTTCGACGTCACCCGCTACATGGATGCGAAAGAAGCTCGCCGCGTCGATATCTTCGTCCAGTACGGCATGGCGGCCAGCATTCAGGCCATTGAGGACGCGGGTCTCGAAGTCGACCCGGCGTGCGCCGATCGCTACGGTGTGTCCATTGGCTCAGGCATTGGCGGCATCGTCACCATCGAGAATACCCGGGACACGCTCAGCAAGAGTGGTCCCCGCAGGGTATCGCCGTTCTTCGTTCCCGGCAGCGTCATCAACATGATTGCCGGGATCATTTCCATCCGCTACGGCATGAAGGGTCCGAATCTCGCCGTGGTCACTGCCTGCACGACCGGTACCCACAACATCGGATTGGCTGGCCGCTTGATACGTGATGGCGACGTCGACGTGATGGTTGCCGGCGGTGCCGAAATGGCGACATCCCCCGTTCCGCTTGCTGCCTTTTCATCGATGAAGGCGCTGTCCCAACGCAATGATGACCCCGAAGCTGCTTCGAGGCCCTGGGATCGGGACCGGGACGGCTTTGTCCTCGGCGACGGAGCGGGTGTCATGGTGCTCGAGGAATACGAGCATGCCCGCAAGCGGGGCGCGAAGATCTACGCGGAACTCGCCGGATTCGGCATGAGTGGTGATGCGCATCACATCACCAGCCCCCCGGATGATGGCGCCGGCGCGGTGGCATCCATGCGCAATGCACTGCGTAACGCCAGCATGGATGCAAGCGATGTGCAGTACATCAATGCCCACGGGACCTCGACTTCTGCCGGCGATGTGGCTGAAACGCGGGCAATCAAGACCGTATTCGGCGCCGACGCCAAGGTAGCGGTGAGCTCGACCAAGTCCATGATCGGCCATCTGCTCGGCGCCGCAGGATCGGTGGAAGCAATCTTCAGCGTGCTCGCTATTCGTGATGGAGTGGCCCCTCCCACTATCAATCTCGACCATCCGGATGACGAGTGCGATCTCGACTATGTGCCGCACCAGGCTCGCGAAATGAAAATTGACGGTGCGCTCACCAACTCCTTCGGTTTCGGCGGTACCAACGGTACGTTGATCTTCCGCCGGGCGGACTGAAACGCCGCCATGGCGGCCGAGGAACCCCGCAGCCTGATCGACGGGGCTCCGGGTGATCTCCTGCCCGTTTCTGATCGCGGCTTCGCCTATGGCGATGGCGTATTCCGCACCATCCGGATCGATCGCGGCCAGCCCTGGCTGTGGTCGGATCACATGGCGAAGCTCGCCAGTGACTGTACTCGTCTCGGTCTGCCGCTGTCTCAGACAGTGCTCGCAGACCTGCGCGATGAGGTGGAGTCTTTGGTGGCGGAGGAGTCCGGGGTTCTGCGCTTGGTGGTGACGCGCGGCAGTGGACCACGGGGTGACCGGCCGCCGGTGCCAGCCCAGCCGCGACGGGTGATGACGTTTCATCCGGGAGCGGGTGCACCCGCGGGTCCGCTCGCCCGGAGCGTGCGTCTGTGCCGCGTGCGCCTGCCGGAACAGCGGGAACTTGCGGGAATCAAGCATCTGAACCGATTGCCGCAGGTCCTTGCGCGTACGGAGTGGAGCGGGTCTGCGCCAGCAGAGGGGCTGCTCCTTGATCACGAAGGTAGCGTGATCTGTGGCACCATGAGCAACGTGTTTGTGCGAATCGACGAGTGCGTGCTGACGCCGCGCCTGGACCGCTGCGGGGTGGCCGGAGTCGTTCGGTCTCGGCTGCTCGGGGGTGAGCTGCCTGCCATTCAGGCCAGTTCTCTCACCGTTGAGGAGGCCCGTGTGACACTCGATGATCTCGAACGCGCCGACGAGCTCTGGCTCACCAATGCGGTGATCGGACTCTGGTCCGTGGCGGCACTCGAGGACGCCGAGTCTCGACACCTGCGGTCCTGGCCCGAGGCGCCTTCCCAGCTTGCACAGGCGCTTTTTGCGGATCTCACGGCCCTCGGAGCCGGGTCATGATCAGGTTGATGGTCGGTGTCTGCCTGCTCGGACTGCTCATTGCTGCAGGTGTTGTGGCCTGGAGTGCCTGGCAGCTGACGCGGCCGCTTCCCATCGCCGACGTTACGGTCATCGAAGTTGAACGAGGTTCCTCCCTGGCGCGAACCCTGAGGTCGCTTTCCGAGCAGGGCGTACTCGAACATCCCGAGCTACTCCGCATCTGGGCCCGACTGAGCAGTGCCGCGGGTGCGGTCCAGGCCGGGGAGTATCGCCTGGAACCGGGTCTGACCTCGTTGAGTCTGCTCGATGCATTCGTCGCCGGGCGGGTGATGCGGCGGCACTTCACGATCGTCGAGGGCTGGCGATTCAGCGACCTGCGACAGGCCATCGAGGGTGCGCCGCGTTTACGCAATGACAGCGGGTCGTTGACGGACGAGGAGATCATGACCCACCTCGGACGCCCGGAGCTGCATCCGGAGGGTCGCTTCTTTCCTGACACCTACGACTATCTGGCGGGGACCTCTGACCTGCAGCTGCTGCGGCGTGCGCTCGAACGCATGGATGGAATCCTGGCCCGGGAATGGGAAGGACGCAGCTACGATCTGCCCTATGCTTCCCCGGAGGAAGCCCTGATCATGGCGTCGATCGTGGAAAAGGAGACCGGTTTGGATTCGGAACGTGCCAAGGTCGCCGCCGTATTCACACGACGGCTGGAGCGGGGTATGCGTCTGCAGACGGATCCGACTGTGATCTATGGGCTCGGGGAAGCGTTCGGCGGTGTGCTGACACGTAGCGATCTGCGTACGCCCACGCCCTGGAACACCTACGTCCATCACGGCCTGCCGCCGACACCCATTGCCATGCCGGGGCTGGCCAGCTTGCGCGCTGCTTTGCATCCGGCGGAAACGAATGCACTGTATTTCGTCGCCAGAGGGGATGGCAGCTCCCACTTCTCCGCGACTCTCGAAGAGCACAACGCCGCGGTGTTTCGCTACCTTCGAGGTGGGCGCGACGCGGGGGCACAGCAGTGATGGCCGCCCGACGCGGACGCTTCATCACCATCGAGGGCGGTGAAGGAGCAGGCAAAAGCACGCATCTCTCTACCATGGTGGACCATCTCCGTTTGGAGGGTTTCGATGTCGTCAGCACCCGCGAGCCCGGCGGGACCGGCGTTGCGGAAGCCATTCGTGAGCTCCTGCTGACGCGGCGTGATGAACCCGTCGACGCGCTGACCGAACTGCTGTTGATGTTCGCTGCCAGGGCGCAGCATGTCGCGCGAGTGATACGTCCGGCGCTCGCTGCCGGGCGATGGGTGGTGTGTGACCGGTTCACCGATGCGAGCTACGCCTATCAGGCCGCCGGCAGGCAGATGGGGCCTCATCCGGTGACCCTGCTTGCGGGACTGGTCCATCCCGACCTCAAGCCGGACCTTACGCTCTATCTCGACCTGCCTTCCGCGACCGGTCTGGCGCGTGCGCGCACGCGCGGCATGACCGATCGTTTCGAGGAAGAGTCGGACCCGTTTTTCGATCGGGTGCGCCAGGGTTACCTTGATCTGGCTGCGGCGGAGCCCGATCGGATCAAGACGGTGAACGCGGCTGGAGACATGGAGTACGTCCGCAATAAGGTCCTGGCTGCTCTGGACGCGTTTCTGGCTGAGTACCGACGGGATTCCCGGTGAATCGCGCCGATGCCTGGGTCCCGCCCTGGCTCACGCCAGTTTGGGATCGTCTGGGACAGGCCGAGGCTGCCGGCCGTCTGCCCCACGCACTCCTGTTCGACGGCCCGCCGGGATGGGGCAAGCGGTTTCTGGTCCGTCAATTCGCGCGCCTGCTGCTGGGGCTCGCGCCGCGTTCCCCGACCCTGATGGCCCACGGCGATGAGCCCAGCGATGGCGATCTGCTCGCGCATCGGGATGTGCGGGTCGTGCAGCGCGAAGCCAGCGATAGCGGCCGCCTGCGTAGGCAGATCCTGATCGAGCAGGTACGGGCGTTGGGTGAATTCCTGGTCCGCACGGCGGGCTCCGGCGGGCGCCGGATCGCTATTATCGAACTGGCCGAAGAACTCAACGTCAGTGCGGCGAATGCCTTGCTGAAGCGCCTCGAGGAGCCTGGCGCCGGCTGCCATCTGCTGCTGGTGAGTGAGCGGATCAGTGAAGTCCTGCCGACAATTCGCAGCCGCTGTCAGCGCCTGCCCATCGCGCCCGGAGATGCGCAACTCGCTGAGGCCTGGCTGTCACAGCAACTGCCTGCCGCGGAGGACGCCGAGCGTCTCCTGAGGCTGGTGGGCGGTGCCCCTCTCCTGGCACGCCAGCGGATGGAGGAGGGCCTGCCTGCGCTCGCCGATGCCGTGGCGGCGTTTCTCGATGACGGCGTGGTGGAGCCCCTCTTGGAGAACGATAGGGATCGTGCCGACCGGATTCTGGAATTGCTCTACCGTGGTCTTGCGGCTCGGGTGCGGGAGAGGGCGGCAGAGCCGGACCCCTTTGAACTACGCTATATGGAAAGGGTGCTATGGGCGCGGCGGGTATTACTGTCCCAGAGCAACCCGAACGTGACATTGTTGCTCGAAGATCTGTTGCTGGGCCGCAGTCAGATGGCGCGGGCTGGCTAAGCGCGTTTGCGCCGCGCTAGACTGTCGATAACAGCCCTTGGAGGGCAACCGGATATGGCGATGGCTGCTCGCAAAGGTACACGCAACGGCATTCTTTCCCTTGCCATCAAGGACAAGGCCGTTCTGTACGCCGCATACATGCCCTTCGTCAAAAACGGCGGCTTGTTCATTCCGACCAACAAAGACTATGAGCTCGGCGACGAAGTCTTCATGTTGCTGAACCTCATGGACGAACCAGAGAAGATACCCGTCGCCGGTCGCGTCATCTGGGTGACGCCCAAAGGGGCCCAGGGCAATCGGGCAGCCGGTATCGGCGTGCAGTTCAACGATCAGGATGATCAGGCGCGCGCCAAGATCGAGACCTACCTGGCGGGTTCACTGACCTCGGATCGCCCGACCCACACCATGTAGTCAGGCATGAAAATCCACTTCGAACAGGCGGTAGTGGGTTTCCTCCATGCCCAGATGGAGATAGGTTGCCTGAGCCGTCTCGTTCTCCCGTTCGACGTACAGTCGCAGGCCGCAGACGTCCTCCGCGGCGCGCGCTTCCACTTCGATCTGCCGGTATAGCGCCGAGAAGACGCCCTGCCGCCGGAACTCGGGCAGGATGTAGACGCTCTGGATCCACCAGAAGCGCCCGTTGCGCCAGTCGCTCCACTCAGTGGTCACCGCCATCGCGCCGACCGCGTTGCCGGCCGGATCCGTCACGACCAGGACCCGTCCCAGCTCCGGCTCCTCGATCAGTCTGCGGACACCCGCACGGACACGCTCTGCATCCAGCTTCTTGCGCTCCGTCTCCAGTGCCATGTCACAGTTGAAGCGCACCAGCACATCGAGATCTCCGACCCCCGCCGCGCGCACATTCCAGTCACGGTTCATGGCCGGCATTCCCCAGATTCCTGGCGAGAAAGGCTTCGATCACGCGGAAGCGATGCAGCCCGGTGCGGCGACCCGCCAGACCGTGCTTGGCACCGGGATAGGCCATGAGCTCGAACAGAACGCCTGCTTCGGTCAGCGCGTGCATGAGACGGCTCGTATGGGTGAAGAGCACATTGTCGTCCGCCATGCCGTGCATCAACAAGAGTGAGCCGGGACGGGCGGCGGCCAGCCCGTCGATCCGGTTGTCGACCGCAGAAGCGCGATAGCCCTCTGCGTTGGCATGCGGATCGCCCAGGTAGCGCTCCGTATAGTGGGTGTCGTAGAGCATCCAGTCGGTAACGGGTGCCACCGAGACGGCAGCGCGAAACACCTCCGGGTGACGGGCGAGACACATCAGTGCCATGTAGCCACCGTAGCTGTGGCCGAACACTGCGATGCGGTCCGGATCGACCCAGTCCAGGCCGCGCAGAAATGCTATGCCTGCCATCTGATCGGCGACCTCGGCTTGCCCGAGAAGGCCGTGGATCGGCCGTTCGAACTCGCGGCCGCGATGGCCGCTGCCGCGATTGTCGAGTTCGAAAACGCCCCAGCCGCGCCGGGCGAAGTACTGATGCATCAGCGGCGGCCAGGCATCCTGCACGCGCTGCACGCCGGGACCACCATAAACGCTGACGATCACTGGGCAGGGGCCCTCGTCCCGGTTTGCCGGCGGCGTCAGCCGATAGCAAAGACGCTGACCGTCGGCCGCGGTCAGCTCACCGAGTTCCGCCGCGCGGTGACCGGAAAGAAAAGGATGATAGGGGTGGGAGGGCGACTCCGGCCGATTCGCGAGCAGCTCGACCAGCAGACTGCCGCCTATGTCACGCACTTCCAGGCAGGGCGGCTGCAGCAGGTGTTCCCGGCGGTCGATGAAGCTGCGGTGGTCGGGTGCCATCTGCGTCTGATGGCAGCCGTGTCCCGGCGTGAGCCGTTCGGGGGCCGCCTCTCCCGTCAGATCGATGCGATACAGATGTCGCTGCGTCGGCGTATCGAACCAGGCTTCCACGAAGACGTTACCGGATGGCTCGTCCAGATCGACGACGCGCAGCAGCATGGCCTCCGCCGGGGTCAGCGCGAGCGGCTCGCTGCCGTCACTGTGGTGACGATACAGGCGCCGGAGGCCATCCCGTTCCGAAGACCAGAGGAAGCCACCCTCGTTGAGCAGGCGCAAATCATCGTGCAGGTTGACCCAGGTGTCGCTGGTCTCCCGGTGCAGAACGCGCTCACTGCCGGCGAGTTCGAGCTCGACGATTTCCAGGCTCTGCTGGTGCCGCGTCTGACGCTGGATCACCAGAGCGCTGCCGTCCGGTCGCCATTGCACCCGCGCGAGGTACTCGCTGTCTGCACCACGCCACTCGAGCCAGGAAAGCGACCCGTCAGCCAGGTCGATCACGCCGAGGCGCACGTCGCTGTTGGGTCCGCCGGCGTAGGGATAGTGCTGCGGGTGGACCGAAAACCCCTCGGCGTCGATTTCGTAGCGATGGGAGACCGGAATGGTTGCTTCGTCCACCCTCGTGAAAGCCAGATGCTTGCCGTCAGGGGAGAAGAAATAGCCGTCGAAACGATGCATTTCTTCCTGGGCGATGAAGTCGGCGATACCACAACTGACGGTACCGCCTCCCTCCGTGGTGAGCTGGCGCAGGCTGTCGTCTCGCTCCAGCAGCCAGAGGTTGCGAGCATGAACGAAACCTATGCGGCCATTGCCTGCCACTCGAACATCGGTAACGAAGAATTCCGGCGGCGTCAGTGGTTCGGGCACGCTGTCCGGTGCCAGGGAGAGGCGGTGCAGGCGCCCTGCCAGGGGGAACAGCAGCGCCTGACTGTCGGCACTCCATTCGAACTCGACGATGCCCGCCGAGAAAATGCGCAGCCGTTCGCGCCGCGCCTTCTCCTCTTCCGACAGCGCCCGCTGCCCGTCGAGGGTCCGGGCGTCCACCAGGCAGCGCGCGGCACCCTTTGCGAGATCGCACAACCAAAGATCCAGGCGCTCGAAGTCGTCGTCCGCGGGACGGAGCCAGGCGATGCTGCGGCCATCGGGGGCGAAGCGGGCCATCGCCGGCAGAGGGCCGGACAATGCCGGGGTATCGAACAGGCGCTCAAGCGTGAGCGCCGCCGGTTGACCTTGAGGTGCGTTCACGCGATGCCCTCCGCTGCGAGCGCCGGCCTGGTCAGATTCTCGCTGCCGGAGCCGGTGACGCGAACGTCATCCTCGATGCGGATACCACCGTAGGGACGGAGTGCGTCGACGGCATCCCATGCCACGGCGCGACCCTCCGGGCGCGAGCGCAGTTCATCGAGCAACATCGGGATGAAATAGAGCCCGGGTTCGATGGTAACGACAAAGTCCGGCTCCAGCGTCCGCGTAAGACGCAAGGCGGGAAATGCTTCCGGAGGGAGGCGCACGCTGCCCTGTGCGTCCTGCATGCGACCGCCTACGTCGTGGGTCTGAACACCGATCAGGTGCCCCAGGCCATGCGGAAGGAAGCCAGCGGTGACCCCCGTTTCCACGAGGGCCTCCGGTGAACCAACGGCCAGGTCCGCATCCCTCAGCACGCTGGCAACAGCGTGATGGGCAGCGCGGTGCAGGTCCACGAAATCGACGCCGGCGCGTACTTCGGCGACAAGTTGCTGCTGGGCCGCATCCATGGCTGTGATGAGGTCGGCGAAAGCGCCGGCAGCGGCGCTGTAGGTCCGGGTTACGTCCGCGGCGTAACCACGTGCGGATGCCCCGGCATCAATCAGGAAGGAGCGCGAACCGCCGGGCGGCGCTCTGCGCTCCCGATGCTGGTAATGCAGTACGGCTCCATGGTCATCGAGCGCAATGATGTTGCCGTAGGGCAGATCGGCATCCTCATGTTCGGTGGCTGCCAAGTAGGCGAGGTGGATGGCGAATTCGGACGCGCCGGCGAAAAAGGCATCGCGGGCCGCCCGGTGTCCCCTGGCGGCGCGGACGTTGGCGAGGCGCATGCAGGCGATCTCGTAGGCGGTCTTGCGGGCACGTCCGAAATCCAGGCGGCAGAGCAGGGGCTCGGGGGCCTGAGAGCCCGGCGCGATCACGGCCAAATGGTTCACACCCGCCAGTGCCGCATCCTGCGCGCGTTGCTGTTCTTCTTGCGATCCCACCTCGTGGATCTCGAAGCTTTCGGTCCAGGAGCCTGCCGCAGGAGCAGGCGGCAGGTGCCAATAATCCTCGGGGCGGTAGTGCAACAGCACCGGCCTGCGCCCAGGCCGGAGCAGCAAGGAGGATCCTGCCACTGCCGGCATCGGGACGAACAGGCGGAAGTGCGGGTTGGGCTTGAAGCTGACCTCGATGTCATCGAGGAAATGGTGACCAGGTTCGCCGGCGGCGATGAGCAGGGCATCATGGCCGCAGGCTTCGAGCGCCTCGGCATAGCGCGCGAGCTGGTAGTCGAGGTGATCGCGGAACAGCTCATCGGGATCGGGCAACGATGCGCTCACTGAGTTTGGATCTCCATACGAGGCGACGACGGATTCCGGCTTCGACGGCCCGAGAGGCCTGCCATGCCGGTCAAGGTCGGCAGGACGCTGGGGCAGGGAGTGTACACGCCGCGCCGTCGGCTTTCCGAGCGACGCGGCTCACGGAAGCCATGCGTTGCGCAGCGAACCCCTCACGGTCTCGCGGGTGCAGCGCGCCGGGACAGCATGCTATACATGACCGCTCAACTGGATTGCGGGAGAATCCATGGAATCCTTCGCCTATGAGGCTCCGGACTCGCTCGATGCGGCCGTGGCCTTGCTCGCCGAGCGCAATCAAGCCTCCATCCGGACCCAGATTCTGGCGGGCGGTACCGACATGATCGTGCAGCTGCGGTCGGGAGATCGCAGTCCGAGGGTGATCGTCGACATCAAGCGGATTCCGGAAACCCGCAGCATCATCCTCGACGACGAGGGCCTGCTGCTCGGAGCTGCGGTGAGTGGCGCGGAGCTGTCCGCCAGGGACGATGTCAGCGCCCGCTATCCAGGCCTGGTCGAGGCCGCTGATCTCATCGGTTCTACTCAGATCCAGGGACGTGCCTCGGTGGGCGGCAATCTGTGTAATGCGTCTCCTGCGGGAGACACCATTCCGGCCCTGATAGCCAATGGTGCGACCTGCCTGATCGCCGGCCCTGAAGGAAGCCGCGAGGTGCCGGTGGAGTCGTTCGTCGTCGGGGTGCAGCGGAATCAGCTCGAGCCAGGCGAATTCCTGGTCGCTCTACGGTTGCCGCCTGCGCCTCCTCGCAGCGCGGACGCCTATCTGCGCTTCATCCCTCGGACCGAAATGGATATCGCGGTCGCGAGTGCCGGTGTCCGCGTCGTGCTCGACGCGGACGGTGTCTGTTCGGAGGCTAGAGTCGCAATCGGCGCAGTTGCGCCCACGGCGCTCCTGGTCCCGGAAGCAGCGCATGCGCTTATTGGCACCCGTCTCGACGAGGCGGCCTGTCAGGCGGCCGCGGATGCGAGCAGCGCCGCTGCGCGTCCCATCAGCGACAAGCGTGGAACCGAGTCCTACCGGCGCAAGGTGGTCGGTGTACTCACGCGGCGGGCGGCAGTCATTGCCCGCGACCGGGCACTGGGAGGGCAGGCATGAAGCAGCACGTCAGCAGCACCGTCAACGGCGAGCAGATGGAGTTTCTCTGCGAGCCGGATGAGACCCTGCTCGAAGCCCTGCGCGATCGACTCAACCTTACCGGCACGAAGGAAGGCTGCGGGACCGGCGATTGCGGCGCGTGCTCGGTACTGCTCGACGGTACCCTGGTCTGTTCCTGCTTGGTATTCGCCCCGGAAATCGAGGGCAGGGAACTCACCACGGTGGAAGGCATCGCCTCCCCGGAGGCGCTGCATCCCGTTCAGCGCAAGCTTCTCGAGCACGCTGCGCTGCAGTGTGGTATCTGCACGCCGGGGGTAGTGGTGGCGGCGAAGGCGCTGCTCGATGCCAACCCGAATCCGAGCGAGGAAGAGACCCGCTACTGGCTGGCAGGAAACCTCTGTCGCTGCACGGGCTACGACAAAATCATCCGGGCGGTGCTCGATGCCGCTGCAGAAATGCGAGGAGCTGCCCCATGAGCGAGGCCGTGGACTTCCGTTACATCGGCACCCGACCGGTCCGACCGGACGGTCTCGACAAGGTGACTGGACGCGCCAACTTCGGTGCCGATTTCACGCTCCCGGGCATGCTGCACGGGAGGTTTCTGCGCTCCCCGCACGCGCATGCGCGCATCCTGAACATCGATCTCGAGGCTGCGTTGGCCGTTCCCGGTGTCAAGGCCATCGTGACCGGCAAGGACTTCCCGGAGGTCGAGCCCGGAGACATTCAGGGCGGAGAGGGGGCCGGCGACTATCACGACCTCGCCGTGAACGTGATGGCGCGGGACAAGGTGCTCTATCACGGTCATGCAGTTGCAGCAGTGGCAGCGACGTCGGTACGCGCGGCCGAGCAGGCCATCCGGGCGATCAAGGTGGAGTACGAGGTGCTGCCCGCGGTGCTCGACATCGATAGTGCCATGGCCGCGAATGCGCCGCTGTTGCACGAGCAGCTTTACACGGAGGGGCTACCGGAGAAACCAGCGCGGCCGTCCAACGTTGCTCAGGTCATGGAGTCCACTCGCGGTGATATCGAGGCAGGCTTTGCCGAAGCGGACGTCATTATCGAGCGCACCTACATCACACCTACCGTGCATCAGGGCTACATCGAGCCTCACGCCTGCGTTGCGCGCTGGGGTCAGGATGAACAGTCGCTGATCTGGTGTGCGACCCAGGGCAGCTTCGATGTGCGTTCCATGACAGCAAGGGTACTGGGTCTCAATGTCTCGCGTCTGAAGGTGATTCCAAGCGAGATTGGCGGTGGTTTCGGTGGCAAGACCACGATCTATCTGGAGCCGGTGGCGATCATGCTGTCGCGGCGTTCCGGTCGACCGGTGAAGCTGGTCATGACCCGGGAAGAGGTTTTCCGGGCTTCCGGTCCGGCTTCCGCGAGCAAGATCAAGTTGAAGATCGGGGCACGCAAGGACGGCAGCCTCACCGCCATGTACGCCTGGCTCGGTTACGAGGCAGGCGCGTTCAAGGGCTCACCCATGGTTCCGGGCGTCATGTGCGTGTTCGCACCCTATGACGTTCCTGCATTCAAAGCTGAAGGCTACGACGTGCTCGTCAACAAGCCGAAAGTGGCGGCGTATCGGGCGCCGGGGGCACCTCAGGCCCTGTTCGCCACGGAGTCGGCCATGGACGAACTCGCTCGCGAGCTGGGCATGGATCCGATTGAGCTGCGCCTGAAGAATGCAGTACGTGACGGCAGCCAGGCGGCTTATGGTCCGAAGTTCAATTCGATTGGCCTCGAGGCCTGCCTCGAAGCGGCGCGGGCCCATCCGAACTATCAGCGGCCGCTGGAGCCTGGGCAGGGGCGGGGTGTCGCAGTGGGGTTCTGGTTCAATGTCGGCATGCAGTCCTCGGCTGAGATCCACGTCAACGAGGATGGCACTGCGACTGTGATCGAAGGTAATCCCGACATCGGTGGTTCGCGGGCGTCGATGGCGCTGATGGCCGCGGAAGAGCTATGCATTCCGTACGAAAACGTGCGCGTGGTGGTTGCAGACACCGAGTCGGCGGGATTCACCAACGTCACCGGCGGATCCCGGGTCACGTTCGCGACCGGCATGGCGGTGATCGAGGCGGCCCGGGACATCATCAGTCAGCTCAAGCAGCGTGCGGCCGCCCTCTGGAACGTGGATGAGGACATGGTGGACTGGGTCGACGGCAAGGTGGTGCCAAAGCCGGGAATAAACGTGGAGGCGGAGCCGATGAGCCTGGCAGACATGGCCGCCGAGTCTGCTAAGACCGGAGGCCCTCTGCTCGGACGCGCATCGCTGAACGCACGTGGTGCGGGCCCGGCTTTCTCCGTCAACTTGTGTGACGTTGCGGTCGACCCTGAAACCGGCAAGGTCGACGTCCTCAGTTTCACCGCCATCCAGGATGCCGGCAAGGCGATCCACCCGAGCTACGTCGAGGGCCAGATGCAGGGTGGGGCCGTGCAGGGTATCGGGTGGGCCTTGAACGAAGAGTACGTCTACAACGGCGATGGCGTCATGGAGAACGCAGGTTTCCTGGACTACCGCATCCCGGTGGCGTCGGACCTGCCGATGATCGACACGCAGATCCTGGAGGTTCCGAACCCGGGTCATCCCTATGGCGTGCGCGGCGTCGGCGAAACGCCAATCGTCGCGCCGCTGGCTGCCGTGGCGAATGCGGTGAGCGCCGCGACCGGACTGCGCATGACGGAGCTGCCGCTGTCGCCGCCGCGGATAGTCGCCGCCCTGGAGGCGGCGAAGGGTTGAGGCGTGGCGCAGGTACATCTGCCGCAGCAGCTCGAGAGGCTCACCGGTGGTGACCGGGTCCTGGAGCTTGCCGTTCCCGATTACCGCAGCCTGATCGCAGCTCTGGAGGAGCGGTATCCGGGGATTCGAGGCGCCATCGAGAAGGATTTCGCCGTCGTCATCGACGGCGACATCATCAACGATCCGCTGCTGGAACCGATACCGCCCGAAGCTGAGATCCATTTCCTTCACAGGATCGGAGGTGGTTGAGGACGGACGCCCCGACGCCTCCCTGCGGGTGGCTGCATGGGCGCGAAGCCAGCGCCCCCGACAGCGCGTCCTCGGGCTGTTCTGGGCTCCGGGTCGAGTCAACCTGATCGGTGACCACATCGACTACCTCGGTGGGACCGTTCTGCCCATGTCCATCGACCGCGGGACTGCGGTCCTCGTCCTCGACCGGCCGCGGCCGGGGGTCGTTGTCCATGCGCTGGACATGCCGGATGAGCCGGCCTATGAGGTGGCTTCCACGGAACAAAGTCACGGCGACTGGCGTGATTTCGTCAATGGGCTGCTGGCACTGGCACCCGCTGAGCCACCCGATGCAGGGGCGGAGCTCGTGGTGAGCGGTGACCTGACCGGCGGAGGCTTGTCGAGCTCGGCCTCTTTCACACTTGCGCTCGCTGCGGGCCTTGCGGCGAGTGGCCATCTCCAGACGCTGCAAGGGATCGAACTGGCCCATCTCGCCCGCCGCGTGGAAGTGGAGCGGGTCGGCACGGCCTGTGGACTGATGGACCAGCTCGCCATCGTTCACGGCAGTGCAAGCGGTGCGGTGGCCATCGACTGCGCGACTGCGGCGGTGGAGCCGGTGCTTCTCGAGCTGCAGACTCGCGAGTTCCTGCTGATCCACTGCGGCCAGGAGCGCAGGCTCGCTGATGGCATCTACAACGCCCGAAGGGCCGAACTCGCCGCTGGCCTCGAAGCGCTCGGTCAGCTGCCGGATCGCATCCCGCAGATCGATGCCCAGGCGTTGCCGGAAGCACTGACGAGACGAGCTGAGGGGCGCCGTGTGCGCCATGTCATCACCGAACAGGCGCGGGTCGAGGCGGCGCGGCAGGCCGCGCGAGCTGCAGACTGGCGCGCATTCGGACTGGCCATGGAGCGCTCCCATGCCTCGCTGCGTGACGATTTCGAAGTGAGCATTCCGCCCCTCGATGCGCTGGTCGAGGCAGCGATCGCCACGCCCGGCTGCGACGGTGCGCGCCTGACTGGTGCTGGGCTAGGCGGTTGGGCTGTGGTCCTGCTCGAATCAGTTGCCCGCGAGCACGTGCTTGCAGAAGTCGCGCGAGCGCTCGGAACGACAGATAGGGCGCTGCGTTGGTTCGTTCCGCGTCCTGGAGGTTGCCTGCGAAGCGTTCCCTGGGAGGGCATTGGGCGTGAGTGATTTCGGCGCCGGCGTCCATCGGCGCTGGGATCCGCTGCTCGATGAGTGGGTGCTGGTGTCGCCGCATCGCGATCGCCGGCCCTGGCAAGGGCAGGAGGAGCTGGTCGAGCCCCCGCTGCCGCAATACGATCCCGCCTGTTATCTCTGTCCCGGAAACGTGCGCGCGAACGGTGAGCGCAATCCCGACTACGCGGACGTTTTCACCTTCGACAACGACTTTCCGGCCCTGCTCGAGGAGAGCGATGCCGGCAGTTTCAGTGAGCCCCTGCTGCGAGCGGAGCCGGTGCGCGGTCGATGCCGCGTTCTCTGCTACACGCCCCGACATGATCTCTCGCTGGCGCGCATCGGTAGCGCCGGACTCGAGCGTGTCATCGCTGCCTGGAGTCGGGAGAGCGCGGATCTTGGCCGCGACTGGCGCTGGGTTCAGTGCTTCGAAAATCGCGGTGCCGCCATGGGCTGTTCGAGCCCGCATCCGCATGGACAGATCTGGGCGCTCGATGCCTGGCCCACGTTGGTCGAGCGGGAGCGGCAGGCGCAACGGCGGTATGCCGTCGATAGCGGGCGTTCGCTGCTGCTCGACATCGCCGAATCGGAGCGGCGAGCAGGTACGCGCGTTGTGATCGATGACGGGGACTGGCTCGTGCTGGTACCGTTCTGGGCACGCTGGCCGTTCGAGACGCTCGTCGTTCCGATGAGGCCCTGCAGTGGTCTTGCGGGCTTGTGCGATCGCGCGAGCGCGTCACTCGCAGCGGTGCTGAGCGACCTGTTTCGCGCCTACGACAACCTGTTCCGCTGCGCCTTTCCCTACTCCTTCGGCTGGCACGGGTTGCCCGGTCCGGAGCCTGCGCAGGGTGCGGAGTGGCAGCTGCACGGCCACTGCTATCCGCCGCTTTTGCGTTCCGCCTCCGTGCGGAAGTTCATGGTCGGTTTCGAACTGTTGGCGGAAGCCCAGCGCGACATTGCACCGGAGACGGCGGCTGCGCGCCTGCGGGCAGCGCGTGGTCCCCATTGGCAGGAGGAAACGGCATGAACGAAGCGCTCGAGCTGTTGCTCAAGCGACGCAGCGTGAAGGCCATCGACATGATCGAGCCCGGCCCGAGCGATGAAGAATTGAATACGATCATCCGTTGCGGAATCCGGGTTCCGGATCACGGCAAGCTTGGGCCATGGCGTATCCTGCGGTTTGCCGGGGATAGGCGACGCGCTTTCGGCGCCGTGCTCGTGGCTGCCTGGCAGGCAGCACACCCTGCCGATCCGCCGGCTCGCGCCGAGCTCGAGCGTGGGCGCCTGGAGCGGGCACCGGTGGTGCTTGCGGTGATTTCGCGGATTACCCCGGAGCATAAGATCCCCGAATGGGAACAAGAGCTCTCCGCAGGCGCCGTATGCCAGAACCTCCTCGTCGCAGCCCACGCGATGGGCTATCGCGCCCAGTGGCTGACGGAATGGTTTGCTTACGACAGAACCGTGGCGCAGGCGCTAGGGCTCGGTCCGCACGAGCGACTGGCGGGGTGGATTCATATCGGCTCCTCGGCGGCGGAGCCGCCGGATCGGCCGCGCCCCGACTTTGCGGACGTCGTGCGCGACTGGGAGCCTTGAGCGCGCCTTAGACGTCGAGGTCGATACCGGTGGCGCTTGCCAGGTCGGCGAGGGCCTGCTCTTCGCTCAGGACCTTGATCGTCGTCATACCCATCTTCGCTGCCGGCTTCAGGTTGATCCCGAGATCGTCGAGAAACAGCATTCGCTCTGGTGCCACGCCCAGACGCTCGAGGACGAGCTCGTAGGCACGCGGCTCCGGCTTGCGCACGCCCTCGACGCTCGACTCCACCACGAGGTCGAACATGGCCATGACCGCAGCAACGCGCTCCGCCCGCTGCCCATCCGTGGCCATACCTGGTCCGCGGCCGTGTTTGACGTTGTTGGTCAAGCAGGCGTTACGGAAGTGGTTCTTGCAGCGCTCGAGTGCCTTGATCATGCGTGGGCGGACATCACCCGACAGCAGCCCGAGCACATCCCGTCCCGGTACCGGGTGACCGAGCGCGCTGGATTCGGCGAGAAAGGCCTCATCGAATGCGTCGATGTCGATGCGGCTGCTCTCGAACCGGGCCCAGGCGTTGTCTTTCGGATTGGTTGCATTGACGCTGCGGATGAAGTCGAGCGGCAGGCCTCGTTCGCTCTCGTAGCGGTTGAAAGCCTCGAACGGGCTGGTGGTCAGAACGCCACCGAAATCCCAAAGAATTGCGTCGAATGCGCTCATGGGTCGTCAAGATCCTCAGAAGGTGAAGTAACCGCCGTCGATCAGGAAGGTCTCGGAAGTGTGGTAGCTGCTCGCGGTGCTCATGATGTAAACCGCGATACCCCCGAAATCCTCCGGTGTGCCCCAGCGGCGCATCGGAATGCGTTTCATGACGTTGTCGACGAACTTGTCGTAACCGAAGGCACCTTCAGTCATTTCGGTCTCGATCCAGCCGGGCAATAGTGTATGGGCCGTCACCCCGTAGCGGGCGTACTCGACTGCCAGTGCCTTGATCATGGCAACGATGGCGCCCTTGGTCGCTGCGTAGTGCTCTCCCCGAGCCTGGCCGGAAATCGCGGCGAGGCTGGCCGTACCCACCAGACGCCCGAAGGGGTCGCCTGCTTCCGCCCGTTGTTTCATGTGACCTGCCGCGGCCCGGAACGTGTAGAAGACGCCATCGAGATTGACCGCGAGCATGCGTCGCCACTCGTCATTGGTCATCTCCTCGAAGGCAGTGCCGCGGCCGCCGATGCCAGCATTGGCGAAGCAGCCGTCGACCCGGCCGAAGGTTTCCAGGGTTTCAGCGAAGCAGCGCATGACAGCTGATTCGTCAGCGACGTCGCAGACCATGGCTGCGACTCGGGTGCCGTGACGCTCGAGGGTTTCGAGGGCTCTTGCGTTCTTGTCCGGGTTCGTACCCCAGATGCAGACGTCGGCGCCCGCCTGGGCTAGCGCTTCGGCCATGCCGAGCCCTATGCCGCCGTTACCTCCTGTGATCAGGGCGACACGTCCCGTGAGGTCGAAAGGTCCGTAGGCCATGCGTTGTTCTCTGTGCGCGAAGAAGCGGCGCATGTTAAAGCACCGCGGAGATCCGTGCAGCCAGTCCCGTCGTCTGCCCGCACAACGACCGAGCTCGGGGAGGATGAGGTACCCTGGTCGCATCAACAATCAAGCTGGAGATGATTCCGAGCCATGGCCAGACGTCTGCCGTATCGAGCGCAAACTGCCACGGGCAACGTTTTCGATTTCGATTTCCCGCTGCATCGCGACACCGCCGAGCCGGTGCACGTGGCCAATATCCTCACTGCAATACTCGGGGCGGTCGACCGGGAGCTTCAGTTGCTCGGTAGCGTCGGCAACGGTGATGTACTGCAGGGTCTGGCCATGGCGCTTGCGGTACGCACGCGCATGCTTGGTCGACGTTCGGACCAGGTGGACGCACTTGTGCGCGAGTTGCTCGAAGCCGCCCTCGATGCACCCGTCGAGCCGTCACCCTCCAACGTGGATGCGGATACGCCACGCGATATTCACTGACGCGTTCAAGAGCGCGCCGGACGGACCTGATAGATGGCCCTTTGCTCGATACTCGCGACGCAGCTCCCATCGTCGGCGCGAAACAGGTTGACGACGCAGTCCGCAAACTGGTGTCCCTTGCGTTCGAACAGATCGGTAATGGTCAGCTCGCTGTGCAGCTCCGTGCCCAAAGTCACGGGCGCGAAGTTCTGGCTACGGGTTTCGAGGTGGATCCACGGGTTCATGCGTGCGGCTTCGGCAAAGTGGTAATTCGCACAGCCAAGCAGAACGGAAGGATTCGCGTAGCCCGAGCCCGTGCTGTTGAGCAGGTCCGGCATGTCGCTGGCCTGACGCAGGTAACTCGCCATCGGGTGGTCGAGAGTCCAGCGAAAGCGCGCTGCGGGGCAGCCATTCTCACGCAGCACGCGCATGGTTTCGGGTGTGGCAGGCGGCGCAACCCGGTCATCCGCCATCAGCTGATGGCCCAGCTTTGTTGGAGGCGCCGGCGGCAGCTCCGGCAGGGCCACCTCGGCAACGGCACAAAGACGTTCGTCGCTCACGAGTCGGGCGCGATAGCCGTTGGCTGTCGGTTCCGTCAGCACGTCGAAGGGAGCATGATCATAGAGCGGTGAGCGGACGGTGACATGGGCCCAGCCCCGGCTCAGCCAGTCGAGCCCCCAGGCCTCGATAGCCGGATGCAGGAGGCACGCCGAAATCGTCACGCCTGGCACCAGCGCGCCGCGAAATCCATAGGCTTCGGCCATCTCGTCGGAGTGAATCTGATTGGCGGAATCGGGTACCGGATTGAAGGCCTTCCCGGACCAGTCTGAGACGGGCATGTCTGCGTACTCTCTCCCCTGCATTACTTGCGATCATCTTGCCTTGCACCGAGAGCGCGGGCCAGTGGTCTGGGCGACGCGCCATCGCGGCGTGGCAGCATTGCATGCAAACTGGTCATCCGCTCACGCAAACAGCAACGCAGCACGGAGAGTTCATCATGTCCGACAACCGGCCGGTCGCTATCGTCACCGGATCATCCAGCGGCGTCGGCGCCGCCTGCGTACAGCAGCTCGCCGCAAAAGGTTGGAATCCTGTAATCAACTACTCGCGCAGCGAAGCGGCTGCGCAGAATGTGGCGAAGTCCTGTGAGAAGGCGGGCGCAGAGGTCCTGGTGGTCAAGGCTGATGTGGCTGAAGACGCCGAATGTGTGAAGTTGGTGGGCGCGACCATGGAGCGCTTCGGCCGCATCGATGCGCTGGTCAACAACGCTGGAACCACCAAGTTCGTCGATCACGCCCGGCTCGACGGCCTCGACAAGTCCGATTTCCTGCACATCTACTCCGTCAACACAGTCGGTGCATTCCAGATGACGCGTGCGGCCGCGCCGCATCTGCGTGCGGCGGGGCGCGCAGCGGTCGTCAATGTGGCTTCGATTGCCGGGATCAAGGGGATCGGCAGCTCGATCGCCTACGCCGCCTCCAAGGGGGCCATGATCACCATGACGAAATCGCTGGCGCGGGTACTCGGACCGGAAATTCGAGTCAACGCGGTATGTCCTGGTTTCATTCAGGGTGACTGGTTGCGACAGGGCATGGGTGCCGAGACGTATGACCGCAGCAAGGCGTTCCTGGAGAAGTCTGTGCCCTTGCGTGTCACCGCCACTGCGGACACGGTGGCAGAAACCATCATCGCCCTGATCGAGGGCGCAAGTCTCGTCACCGGAGAAACGCTACTGCTCGACGGCGGCCATCACCTCATGTGAGTCCGCGACGCTGCGACCAAGGCGCAGTCCACGATCGCGACGCCGGGCTCCGACCGACGTCAGCTCCCACTGACTTGCGCCTCAAAAAAGACGAAGGAGTGGGAGCGTTTCATTCCTGATGAATCGCGCCCACTTCTCCCGACGCGCGGATGGGCCAGGATCGGAAGTTCAGCCTGCAGCCGGCCGCGCGAAGCGATGCAGTAGCACGGGCAGAAGCACGAGGGTGGTGACCAGCAGCCAGCCGATGGCGATGGTCAGCAGCATGCCGATGGAAGCGGTGCCCTGATGGGGACTGAGGCTCAAGGCGGCGAACGTGCCTGCGGTGGTGAGGGAGCTCAGCAACACGGCCCGTGGCGTGCTCGAGGTCATCAGGGCTGCAAGACGTCCCTCGGAGCGAAAGCGCTGGACGAGATGGATGCCGTTGTCCACGCCGAGCCCGAAGATCAGCGGTAAGACCAGAATGTTCGCCATGTTGAAGGGCATGTCGAGCAGGCGCGCCGTGGCCGTCGTAAATAGAGCGGCGAGCAGCAACGGCGTCAGAACCAGAATCGCATCACGCAAGCTGCGCAGGGTCAGCAGGAGGATGACGAAGATCAGGAGCAATGCGGTTGCCAGGGCCTGAACGAACGCATTCACGACGATTCCGCCAACGCCCCACTCGGCAACTGGTCTACCGGTCGCACTTGGCGCGATATCCCGAACTTCCTCGATGAACCGGTTGAGCGCTGAGACCTCGGAAATGTCTTCAGCCGGCAGTACCACCAGGTGGTGTTCGCCGCCTGGCCCAACGAGCCGTTCCTGCAGATCTGTCGGTAGGTCTTCGAAGTCGAATCCCGCGACCGCAAGCGCCCGATAAAGCCAACCCAGCAGTTCCGGAAGCGTGCCCGTCGTACCGATTTCGAGTGTCTCGAGTCGAGCGTCACGATCGCCGTGGTCGTAGAGTGAACGCAATGCGTCTTCGAGTTCTGCGAGCAGGGAACGGTCAGCCGTGGTCAGCCCGGGGTGCGCACCGGCACGCGCAGCCGCTTCCATCAGATCGCTGGTGCCCCGTGCCCGCTGCTCTACGGTGGTTGGTGTTGCGGGCTCCGGTGGTGATAGCGCACCGCCCAGGATGGCCTGGGCGTCCTGGAGCTGGAGCAGTTTCGAGGCCTGATCGTCGGGTACCGCATCCCTGGGTGTTTGAACCGATGCGACGCTCGGTAATTCCCGCAGCCGAGCGGCAACGGCATCGGACTCGTCACCGTCGACAAGCACCGAGAGACTGTAGTCGGTCATCTGCTCCGCGGACTTCAGTTCGGCCAGCGTTCGCATGGACTCGGAGTCGGGGTTGCGCAGCGCCAGAACGCTGTAGTCGAAACGCATGTGGCTCGCCTGCCACAGAGCCAGCAGCGTCATCAGGGCGGTGACGGCCAGCACGGCACCGCTGTGACCTGCGAGCGCTTCCCAGCGGGAGGGACCCCGTACGCTCGTTCGCACGGTGAGGGGGCGCGGGCGACCGATCAGGCCAAAGCAGGTGGGAATGACGCTGAACGTAAGCAGCAGAGCGATGACCATGCCGCCAGCGGAGATGAAGCCGAGTTCCGCAAGCCCGCGATAGTCGGTTGCCATGTAGGCAAGAAAGCCGATAGCTGATGTCAGCGTGCACAGGGCGATGGGGCCACCTGCGTGCAATGCAGCCTGCGCTTCCGGCATTTTGGACGCGTCGGGCTGCGCTATGGCCTCCTGGATCCTCAGTGCATAGTGGATTGCGAAATCTACGCCGAGCCCAAAGAACATGACCAGAAAGATGATCGAAAGGGTCGAGAATTCGCCCACTGCCAACATCGCCCAGGAGATCGTCCAGGCGAAGCCCATCGCCAGCATCGCGAACGTGGCGACGACCACGCGCAATGAACGCACGCCGAACACGAGCACGAGGGCCAGCAACACGAGGGCAAGGGTGCCCGCGAGCGCGATCCCGTCCGTGGCAGCTTCCACTTCTTCATGGGCGAGAGGCACCTCTCCGGTGAGACGAACGCTGACGTCCTCTGGGACGTCTGCGGCGACGACGACCTCCCGTAAACGCTGCATGATCCGGGCGTAGGGCAGCGCTTCCTCGAAATCGATTTCGCCCTGGACGACGATGATGCCGTAGTGCAGTTCCTCCCCGGCGTCGGCACCGAGCATACGGTCCATCCAGCGGACGTCTCCCGGCCCGCTCGCCGCAATGTCCGTAGCGCTGCGGACGACGTCCTCGATCAGGGGTGAGAGGAGCGCCGGCAGGGAGCCGTCAGGGCTCGCTTCCAGGCCCTCGATGAGCAGCCCGAACAGGCCGCGCAGGCTCGGGTCGGCAGCAAGGCGGGCGAGAGCAGGCTGAGCGGCTGCGAGCTGGTCGATAACCGCGTCGAGTTCATCTGGACTGAGGTAGAGCAGGCGGTGGTCTCGCAGGAAAGGATCCACTTCGGGTGCGAACACCGATGTGATGACGGGATCGTCCCGGAGCACCTCATCGAACAGCAGCATGGTGCGTTCGACCGCCTCGAAGGATGTTCCGGACACGACCAGAAGCGCAGTGTCTACCAGCATCGGGAAGGTGGCCTGAAACGTGTCGAATTGCTGCCGCCATTCGGTGTCCTGGCGGATCAGGTTCTCCGTGTCGGAGTCGATGCGGAACGTGAGGGTGCCGTGAACGATCGCCCCGGCGGTGACGATCAGAAGCAGTGCGACTGCGTGTTTCGGCCAGCGCGCGGCGGCGGCGGCGAGGTCGCCGAGGCGTGCCGCGATCCAGGCCAGGGGCATCAATCTGCGCCTCGCTCGAGATTGGCGCGGCTCAGTCGCTCGATCTCCCGGAGCAGCGCGGCAAGGCCGCCGCGAGCATAAAGGGACGTGTATTCAGCACGCCGCATGGATAGTTCGCTGTAACCGTCGGCAATGACGTTGAAGATCCGTGGTTCGCCGTCGACTTCACGCAGCAGATACTCCAGGCGTACGCCCTCGGGCAGGATTTCGGTGCGCACCATGATCTGACCTCGGGGTGCTTCACCGAGACCATGCGTCTCGAACGTTTCGCCTTCGTAGTCTGCGAAACGGGCGGCGTAAGTCGTCAGAATCAGCTCGAACTGGGCGCGCTCGAGCCGTTCGCGCTCATCGTCGTCTAGCTCGCGCCATGCGGCGCCCAGGCTCAGGCGAACGATGGTTGGTATGTCGAAGCTCACGGCAATCGTGTCGTGCAGGCGTTCCTTACGCCCGCGAGTGTCGAGCTCCTGGGCCTGCATGGCATCGATCAGCGCGCCATGGAGTTGCTCGACGACGGCGATAGCCACGTCGGCCTGATTGGCGCGCAGCGGTGCTCCGCTCAGCAGCAGTGTCAGTAGCGTTGGCGCTAGGCCGAGGGTGATCAGGCAGCGGAATCGCGTGGTACGTATCGGTAGTACTCGATGCCACGATCGTCGAAGTCGTCCCGGGTGCCACAACCGACCCGCTCGATGAGGAACTCGGAACCGGCACTGGCGGTGGCGAGATGGCCATGCTCGTGCAGACATACGTAGTCGTCCTCGTTCAGATCGCGCGCACCTTCGAAGCTTTCCTTCAGCCGGATGCACTGCGCTGCCCCTTGCCATTCGGGCCGGACGCGCATCGGTAGGGCCTCTGCTGCATCACCGCTGCCATAACCTACGGCGAGGATCTCGCCACCTGCGAGGTCGATGCCGTCGTGGACGGCTTCTTCCAGACCTGCCGCCATCCATGCCGGCAAGGCCGCAGCATAGAGATTGCCCATGTCGCGCATCGCATCGGCACCGAGAGCTAGCCGACCGGCAACGGATTCCGCGTAGACCGGATGCGTGCGGAACGCGCGCAGCGTCTGCATGGCGAGCGGATAGACCTCGTCATCGATGCGTTCTGCCGCTACGAGGGAAAAGACCTCTGGACGCCGTGTGAGTTCGGCGATGACGCTATCACCGTCGTCGATGCCCGTGCTTCGAGTGAGTTCGGCAAGCAGAACCTGGTCTTTTTTGTCACCGGTGGCGAGCGCATAAAGGTAGGCCATGCCATAACCCGTCTCCGGCATGCGCTGGTAGGGACGGTGCATGAATACGGCCGCGAGGCTGTCGAGATAGGCGCGGCGGTTGTCAGGACGGCGGCTGAACATGTCCTCCATGGCGAGCAGCACCTCGTCCACGTAACAGGTGGTCGAGTACTTGCCGTTGAAGATCGGGAAATCCTTCAGCGGGGTGCCTGGAGGAATGTTCTGGCCGGCGAAGCGGGCGAAGGGCTTGCGGAAGTCCGGGCCGCGGTAGTCGGAAGCGCTCCCGGCCTGGGCCAGGTCCACCTCGAGCAGTTTCGGAGATGCCTCGAGCAACATGGCGACGGCGCCAGCGCCCTGGGTGGCTTCGCCGCTGCTGGCCCGGGCGTACTCGGCGATGTCCGATGAGATCACCAGCGCTTGCCTGCCGCGGCCATCGGTTGCCAGGTAGCGCAGGGCGCTTTTAAGTGCATAGACCCCGCCGAGACAGGCGTGTTTGAACTCGGGTACTTCGCAATGGCGCGGCAGCGGTGGCCGACCCTCCGCCTTCAGGCCCGCATTCACCATGCCCTTCACGATGACGGCGCCAGCGGAGTTGTCCGTGCTGCTTTCCGTGCCGAGCGCGAGAAACCCAATGCGCTGCGGGTCGATGTCGTACTGTCGGATCAGGCGCATGACCGCGGTGGCGGACATGGTGTAGACGTTCTCGCCGGGACCCCGCATGCGGAAGCTTCGACCGACTACGGTACGGATTTTGTCCCAGCTCTCTTCGGTCCAGTCGCACCATGCGCGGAGGTCGACCCGGTACGGTGGGAGATAGGCGGCGAGACCGCTTATGCCGATGGCTTGCGTCGTCATGTGTGCGCTTCCGTTAAGTAAGTCCTGCCACGCCATTGGGCGCGCTCACCGGACCAGCACGCTACTGCCGATTGCCATGTGAACAAGAGATAAAGCAGGCCGATTACGGGCAGCAGCGGCGCCCAGATCGGCGCCAGGCCGTAAAAGTGCAGGGTGGGTAGGAAAGACACGCTCATTGCAACCCAGGCGATCACGCCTAACACCGCGGCCTGGCCTCCGCTGACGGCGGCCCATGGTGGCAACGCGAAGACAAGCAGCATCAGCACGGTGCACAGCAGCAATAGGGTCGGCGAGCGGCCAAGCTGGGTGAATGCCGTACGTCGAACCATGACTGCCAGCGCCTTGAGATCAGCTGCGGGTCGTGCACTGCTGATCGCTCGCGACACGCCGAGCCAGACGGGATGGCACGCCGATTTCACTTCCCGAGCCAGCGCGCAGTCGTCAATGAGTTCACCGCGTATGCGGCGAAACAGCTCTAATTCGTCGATCAGCGCGGTGGGTAGCAGAATGCAGCCGCCGGCTGCAGCGGCGACACCGCTGTCGCGTCGATTGACGAGCGCGAACGGATAGAGGAGCCGGAAGAAGTAGATGAATGCAGGCAGAAGGAGGCGCTCCCAGAAAGTACTCATCCGCAGGCTGGCCATGACCGAGACCAATCCGTCTCCCTGAAGCCGCCATCGCTGCTTCAGCGCATCGAGGCTGCCTGGCGCGAGTCGGATGTCAGCATCGAGCAGCAGTGTCAGCGTGCGCGGGTCGTGCTGGTGTCCCTGTTGCAGTGCCCAGAGCTTGCCGCTCCAGCCGGGCGGGCAGGGCGTGCCTGCCACGACCCGGACCCGGGAACCGGCAGCCCGGGCGATGGCGGCGGTGGCGTCATTGGACTGATCGTCGACGACGACCACCCTGACGCCCGGCCCTTGCGCGAGTGCGGCTTCGAGCGTAGCGCCGAGCAGGGAGGCCTCATTGCGTGCGGGAATCAGAATGCGGACGTCGTTATGTGATGCAGCCGTTGGCGCTTGCGGTTCCAGGCGTTCCCTTAGCCGCCATGGTTGCCAGGGCAGCAGCAGAACGGTGACCCAGCAGAGAGCGGCCGCCGTGGCAAGCCAGATCACCCGCGCACCTCCTGAACGGGGATGCGCCTTCCTTCGCCAGTGTCCGATGCCGCGTCCAGCATTGGAACCTCGGGTGCCATCGGTGCTTCTAGTTCGGGCCCCCGCAGCATGACTTTCAGTGCGGTGAGCGGTCTGCGGAAGGTGTCTTCGACGGCCGTGCCCTCATACCCGCAGTGAGCCATGCAGTTGTTGCACTTGGGGTTACGGCCGACGCCGTAATCGTCCCAGGCTGTGTTCTCCATGAGGTCCGCAAAGCTGTCCGCGTAGCCTTCGTCAACCAGCAGATAGCAGGGACGCTGCCAGCCGAAAACGTTGTAGGTAACACTGCTCCAAGGCTGGCACTGGTAGGACTGGTTGCCGGCGAGAAAATCCAGAAACAGGCTGGATTGGTTGAAACGCCACTTAGACCGGCGCCGGCGTCCGAGTCGGAAAATGTTCCGAAAGAGCTCCTTGGAGCGGGAGCGCGGCAGGAACACGTCCTGGCGCGGGGCCCGTTCGTAGCTGTATCCCGGCGAGACGGTGATGGCTTCGACGCCGAGATCCATCGCGAAGTCGAAGAAATCAGCTACTTCGTCCGGGTTCTCACCGTCGAACAGAGTGCAGTTCACCGTGACTCGATGGCCGCGCTCGAGGGCCTTGCCGATGGCACGCACGGCGACGTCGAATACGCCCTCTCTACAAACCGAAGCATCATGACGCTCTCGCAGTCCGTCGAGGTGAACGGAGAACGTGAGGTAAACGGACGGCTCGTAGTCATCGAGCTTCTTCTCGAGCAGGAGGGCATTAGTACACAGATAGACGAAGCGTTTGCGACCCACCAGCCCTCGGACGATCTCGGGCATTTCTTTGTGAATGAGGGGTTCGCCACCGGGAATGGACACGACTGGCGCTCCGCACTCGTCTGCGGCAGCGAGCGCTTGCTCTACGGAGACTCGCCGGCGAAGGATGTCGTCTTCGTAGTCGATCTTGCCGCATCCGGCACAGGCGAGATTGCACTGGAACAGGGGTTCCAGCATCAGCACGAGTGGATAGCGCTCCTCGCCCTTGAGCTTCTTGCCGATGATGTAGCTGCCAACGCGTAGCTGCTGAATGAGGGGCACGCTCATGCTGGGGTCTCCCGATTGCGCATGTTCCTACTTCGCGGGATGGCGACGTCTGCAGTGGCTAAAGCTGACGTATCTCGTCCATGAATTCCTGCCTTAAACGCGACCACTCGAGCTTGAACCAGGGCGTGAAGGCTTCCGGGTCAGATTCGAGCTCACGATCCAGAGCTTCCGGCTCGATCCAGCGCCAGGCACTGATTTCGTTGCGATTGACTTCGGGCTCACCCCTGGCCCGACCGATATATACCCAACATAGTTCGCGCTCTGCGCCAGAGTCCCCGAATACGGCGTGGTAGGTAAATTTATAGAGAAACTGTAGCGAACTCTGCATCCCGAGTTCTTCGTCGAGGCGGCGCCCGACGGCTTCTTCCATGGATTCATGGCGCCGCGGGTGGCTGCAGCAGCTGTTCGACCAGTATCCCGGCCAGAGTCGCTTGCCGGGAGCGCGCTGCTGCAACAGCAGGCGCCCGTCCGCATCGAAGATGAACAGTGAGAATGCACGATGAAGTACGCCCTCGCCGTCGTGACAACCCGCCTTGTCGAGGAAACCGACGGGGTTGTCGTCGACATCGACGAGAATGAGTTCTTCCGCCTCGGAAGAAACGATCGCGTCGCGCTTTGCTGGTTCAGCCAATGATCACCTCCAGCGTGTCGTAGCCTGCATCGCGCATGGCCTGTTGGACGCGGCGGGATATTGCCGGGTCGCTCTCTGGACATAGTGCCACCATCGAGCCGCCCCCGCCGCCGCCAGTGAGCTTCGCGCCCAACGCGCCATGACTGCGGGCGATGCCGATGAGATCCTCGAGAGCGGGCGTCGAGAGCTGCAGCCCATTGAGGATACCGTGACAGAGATTCATGAGTTCGCCGAGGGCGCGGCTGTCCCCTTCCTTGATTGCGTGCATGCCCTCGAGAGTCAGGCGATCGATCTCGTCGAACATGCGCTGGTACCGGCCGGGGGCGCCCTCCCAGGCACGACGGACACTGGCCACGGTGCGTGCGGTCAGACTCTCCTCGCCGGAAATCCCAACAATCAGGCTGAGTGCCACGGCCGGCTCGAGCAGCTTGAACGTTGCCCCTGTTTCCCCGCGCTGATAGAGCATCATGCGGCCATAGGTCGCCAGCGTGTTGTCGATTCCCGAAGGGGTGCCGTGGGCCGCCTGCTCACACATGAAGGCGAGGCGATTGACCTCTTCGTCATCGAGACCGAGTCGGTAGTGTTGGTCCAGTGCCCGGATGACTGCAACGGCAAGCGCAGACGACGCTCCGAGTCCCATGGCCCGCGGCACCTTGGGGAATACCTCGATGGTCATGCTGCGAGAGTCGAGGTCGAGCTGTTCCAGGATGCTCGCGAGCACGCGGGCGAAGCCTTCATCCGCGGCTTTCAGGCGCTGTTCGAGTCCCCAGCGAGGAATCATCAGCAGCACACCTTCAGCACTGTCCACCACCCTTGCCTCGACGGCCAGGGGAATCGGGGCAGCGATGGCATGACTGCCGTAGACGACGGCGTGTTCGCCGAGCAGGATGACCTTGCCGTGGGCCGATGCGCGCGGTTCGCTGGCGCTGTCCGTATCTGCTGCCTGTGTCGCCCGGGAAGGCGCGGACGTGGTGGCGTCGCGCAACTCGTTCAGTATTTCCTGCGCGCGCCAGATCTTGATTTCTCCGGACTCGATCAGGCGTTCCACCAGGGTCTCGAATAGTTCCGGTGGCGCGCCCGCTGCATTGGCGACCGTGCGCGCGTGCAGGGTCATGTGCCCCTGTTGTATCCCGTCAGTGGCAAGGGCGCGCAGTGCGGAAAAGTTCTGGCCCAGGCCCACGGTCGCCATCACTGCCGCAAGTTCCGTTGCGCTCCCGACGCCGAGAATACGGTGACTGAGGGCGACCGTGGCGTTGGATTGCAGCGGGCCACCGACAGTACCGACTTTCATGGGCAGTTCGATACGGCCCACGAGGTCTCCGCGCTCATTCGCAAACCATTCCGTGAGGCTGCTATAGCGCCCGCTGCGCGCAGCATAGGCATGGGCTGCAGCCTCGATGGCGCGCCAGTCGTTTCCCGTTGCCAGAGCCACCGCATCGACACCGTTCATGATGCCCTTGTTGTGGGTCGTGGCCCGATAGGGGTCAACCCGGGCGAAATCGTTGGCGAGGATGATGCCGTCCCGCACCTGTTCACCGGAATAGCCTTTGCCGGCCAGATTCGCGAGTGGAATCGTCACCTCTGCCCGGGCGAGGGCGCGATCGGTCAGATTCGACAGGATCCGCAGGTAGACCTGGCCACCGGTGATGCTCTCGAGCAGCGAAGCGACACCTTCGCACATGGTGTTGACCAGGTTGGCACCCATGGCATCGCGGGTATCGACGAGAAGGTGGACCACCACCATCTCGCGGCCGTCGCTCGGTGCGGTGTGCCTGTGAACTTCGATGTCCCTGGCGCCGCCGCCGCGGGCGAGCATTTTGGGGTGCAGTGAATTCGCGAGGTTGATGATCTCTTCGCGGTGGGCGAGCACTGCTGCGACAGCGTTGTCGGGATCGGCGGGTGCGACGATCTGTACCTGGCCGATCAGAATCGGGTCAGTTGCTTCTGCAAAGAAACCACCACCGAGCCGCGCCGTTTTTGCTGCCGAAGACAGGGCTGCAACGATGGATGGCTCCTCAACCACCAGCGGGATGACGTAATCGCGACCGTTGATCAGAAAGTTCAGTCCAAGCCCAAGCGGCAGCCCGAGTACCCCGATCACGTTTTCGATCATGCGGTCCGCGTTGGCGAGCTTGAGCGTGTGTTCACCGCTCAGCAGCGCAGCAGCGTCCGCGCGGGAGACCATCCCGCGAGTCTCGATCGCGCGCACGCGCTCGTGCACGGACAGTCGATAGAAGTCAGGAATCCGCGATCCCGGTTGCTTCTCGCTCGACTCTGACGCCATGGATGTCGCACTCCAGTTGCAGCGGTTGATAACCCTCGTCGCGGACTGCCTGCATGAATGCGACGAGCCTTGATGTGTCGTCCGCCGTGGCGAGCCCGATATCTCCGCCGCCAGCGCCGCAAGGTTTGTAGCTGATGCCCCAGGTTTCTGCGAGCCCGATGAGTTCGCTGTGGCCTCCGGCGAAGATCGGAATACGGGCCGCCTGCGCCAGTTCGGCCAGACGCCTCGCACTTTCGCGGATCGCTGCGACGAAATCAGTCGCACTCTGCTCACGGCAGGCGGCAAGCGCAGATCGCGTCGCGGAACCCAGTCTCGCTATCAACGCCCGGCTTTGTGGATCCTGCCTCTCCCAAGCCCGATAGCGCGTCACGAACCCGGTGGTCCTGGCCTCCTTCCCCGTCCAGACGTAGCAAAGCTTCGCGGGTGGTGTCATCGTCCCCGCCACGCGGATGCTCGCGTGATCGCGCTGAAACTCGAACCAGCCGCCACGAACGGCTGCGGCAACATCGAAGCCACTGCCGACGGTCCCCTGGAGTCGGTCATGCGCTTTGGCACAGTCTTCCATGGAAGGCTGACCCACACCCGCATGGTGTGCGAGAGCAACCGCAAGGGCAACGCTGACCGCGGCAGACGACCCCAGACCCAGCTTGCACCCGTCGTCCTGCATGGCTCGAGAATCGATTTCGATCGCCATTGGTGCCGGCCGGAGTTCGAGCGCACCCGCCACGCTCCACAGTGCCAGGGCGACGGCGCCATGTGGCCGCTCGCTTCGCGTCAAGAAGTTCGGCGTTGGCGCTGCTTCCGGCTCACCGTTGCTGACGAAGCGCCAGCTTTCGGCTGCGGTGAGTCGGACCTCCACGCGGCGATTTGCGGCCATGACCAGAGCCGGCTCTCCACTCAGGACGCCGTACTCGCCACTGACCATCACCTTGCCGGGAGCGGAGACCCGCACGCTCATGATTCGGGCGGTTCGAGCCGGGCCGGGCCGCCCAGGCGGCTATGCAGTACTCGATGGACACCCGGAACGTCGGACAAGGCTGCAAGCACGTCCGCGCCGTGGCCTGGGGCACATATGGCTTTGACCTGGGGTCCCGCATCCATGGTGAAGCAGACCTCGGCACCCGCGGCCTTGAGGTCGCGCATGCGTTCCAGCGTGGCCAACGTAGCCGGATTCCAATAAATCAGTGCGGGCCGCGTGGTCTGCATCACGGCGTGCATCTTCAGGCAACTCGCTTCGGTGACCGCGGCCAGCGCGGCGAAGTCTCGTCGTGCAATTGCGGTGCGTGCCATGTCGGCGTCCTCGGCTGCAGTCGCGACCCAGGCTGGATAGAAAGGTGAGGTGGCTGCGGAATCGAGCATGCCTCGAGTCGACCCCGTTTCCTTGGCGGCCTCCGTGCAGATCGCCACCACCACTTCCAGCGGCCAGTGATCCGCGTCTGCCAGTGCGCGTGCCGACACGTCTTCGCCGACCCCGCCCACCGGCAGTTCGGCAAAGCCGCCGAACAGCGAGCGAGCGGCGGAAGCGGAGCCTGCGCGAGCGAGTTTCGACGCTTCGCAGGCCGGGAGCTCGAGCCCGAATGCCGCTGCCGCGGCTACGACCAGTGCAGCGAACCCGGAAGCCGAGGAGGCGAGGCCGGCACCGGTCGGAAAATCATTGCTGCTCTCCACTCTGGCGGATGTGCGTCTGCCCGCAATTGCCCGCAAGCGGTCGAGACAGGCGACGATGCGCCTCGCTTCGTCCGAGTGGGGGTCGAGTTCCCTGCCGTTGAGCCTGATGTGATCCATCTCGAGGTCGGGTGCAGGGGTGACGGCGGTACGCGTCGAGAGCGCATCGAGAGTGATCGAGATAGACGGTACGGCCGGAACGTTGAGCGCTGCATCAGCCTTGCCCCAGTATTTCACGAGGGCGATGTTAGGGTGCGCAACGGCCTGGCGCGGGGCTGTGTCTGCCGAGTCGGTCATGATCTTGCCTATCCTGCTCGGATCCGCGGATGCAGCGGTGCTGCAGCATACCGCAACCGTCCGTGCCCAACCCATGTTCAAACTCCGAGCGCATCAGCTCGTGCGCCGACGCGCGCACACCGTCAGGGAAACGCGCCATTGCGGGCCTCCCTGGCGAGGCTGGTGAGTGCGCGTCGGAACTGGAGGCCTGCCCGTATCAGCGCGTGAATCGTGCCCGGTCGGGTCAGCAGCCGGCGCGCGATCTGCATGGGTCGCAGGCTGCCGTCTGCCGCCATCGCCTCATCGATCCACTCAGGCAGTTCGACGTCGCAGCCGTCGGCGATGGCGCGTACGCACACGAAGGGGATGCCCGCATCGCGGCATACGGCAGCGATGGCGGCACTCTCCATGTCTACCGCAACGGCGTGAGTGCGCTCGGCTAGCGCAAGGCGATCCATCCGGGAGCGTACCGGCTGCATGGTGCTCGCCATCCGCAGTGCGGGCGCGCTCCGGGTGCTGCTTGCGTAAACCTCGCCGGATTCAGCCACCACCTCGGCCGGCCGGATGATGGCGCCCGGGCGCCAGTTGTTATCCAGAGAACCGGCGACGCCCCAGCTCATGATCCATGGGGGTGCCGCCTCAATTGCGGCCAGCGCCGAGCGGCGTGCCGCATCCTGACCCGGGCCACTTACGCGAACGTCCAGACCTTGCGGCCAGTCCCTCAGCGTTTGCGCTTCTGCTTCCAGAGCGACGATGGCGACCGGCAGGGCTGGCTTGCTCACAAGGATTACGCGGAGCTTATGAGCGGGCCGGGATGCTGTTCCGACACATGCTCGGATGCGTCGCCGTGCTCATGCGAACCGCGCTGCAGATTGCGGTAGCGCGCCAGAGCCCAGAGGGGGAAGAATCGGCTGTAGCCGTGGTAGCGCAAATAGAACACGCGCGGGAAGCCGGGAGCAGTGAACCAGGGGTCGGTCCAGAGACCATCCTCTTGCTGGGTCGCGAGCAGGTAAGCGATACCGCGCCGCACCTCCGGGCTGTCTGCCTCGCCGGCGGCCATCAGGCCGAGCAGCGCCCAGGCGGTTTGGAACGCCGTGCTGCCGATGTTGCTGACTGAATTGCGGTCAGCGTCGGGCTCGCCCTCATAGCTGTCGTTGTGCTCGCCCCAGCCGCCGTCGGCGTGTTGCATCGTCTTCAACCAGCGGGCAGCGCGCTGGACCTTCGGGTCTGACCGGGGCACCCCGAGCGTCTCGAGCGCTTGCAGCACAGACCATGTGCCGTAGACGTAATTGGTACCCCAGCGGCCGAACCAGGAACCGTCGGGTTCCTGCTCGCGCTCCAGATAGCTGAGCAGCTCCGCGACCACGCCCGGTTCTCCGCGCTGATCTTCAGGCAGCGCGCCGAGCAGCGTAGCGACCCGGGCGCTGACGTCGGCTGTCGGTGGGTCGAGCAGGGCGCCGTGATCCGCGAACGGAATCTCATTCAGGTGATAGTGCGTGTTATCGGAGTCGAATGCCGCGAAACCACCGTTCTTCGACTGCAGCGCGGTGAGCCAGCTGCGGGCACGTTCGATGCTCTCCTGGTGCCTCGTGTGGCCGGCACGCTGCATGGCCCATGCGACCACCGCGGTATCGTCGAGATCAGGATAATGGTCATTGCGGTACTGAAATGCCCACCCGCCGCCGGGAACGTCCTGGTGATCGTCCGACCAGTCGCCGCGGGTAGTGATCTGACGTTCCACGAGCCAGTCGAGTCCACGCGCCACGGCGGTCACCGCTTCCGGATCGCCCGCTTCCAGGAGTGCGTGGCTTGCCAGACTGGTATCCCAGACCGGCGAAACGCAGGGTTGGCAATACGCATCGTCCTCGCGCTCGACGACGAGGAGATCGATTGCCTTCCTGGCCTGCTTGCGCAGCGGATGATCGGAGGGGTAGCCCAGCACGCCGAGTGCTTCGTAGGCGTTGACCATTGCAGGAAAAATGGCGCCAAGACCACCGTCGCCATTGAGGCGCTCCAGTATCCAACCCTCTGCCTTGGCCATGGCGCGTGCGCGTACTGCGGCAGGAATCCATGATTCGAAGAGGCGCGCGGTGCGCTCAATGCGCAGCAACACCCGATTAAGCCGCGAACGGACGGGAAAGTAGTCACGCTCCTCCCAGGCCGGCACTCTGAACAGCTCTGGAATGCCGGTGCCGGTGGGGTTGCGCGCCTCGGCCTTCTTACTAACGAGAATGAACAGGGGCACCATGACCGTGCGTGACCAGTAGGCCACCTTGCTCAAGTGAAACGGGAACCAGCGGGGCAGCAGCATGATCTCGACGGGGATGAACGGGACCGCGCGCCAGGGCACCTGGCGGAACTGGGCCAGGGCAATGCGCGTAAACACGTTGGCGCGGGCGGCGCCGCCACGATTGAATATCGCCCGCCGCGCGCTAACCATGTGGGGTGCTTCCGGATCGTCGCCGGCGAGCTTGAGTGCGTAGTACGCCTTGACGGTGCAGGAGATGTCGACCGCGCCGCCGTAGTAAAGCGGCCAGCCACCTTCCTCCGCCTGATGCCGACGGATGTAGCGCGCCATCCTCCGCTGACGGGCTTCGTCGATCTCGTCGCAGAAGTGCATCATGAGGATGTACTCGGACGGGATCGTGCAGTCAGCCTCCAGTTCATAGCACCAGTGGCCGTCTTGCAGCTGTTCTGCGACAAGTCTCCGGCTGGCGCTGGTGACTGCTTGATCCAGCGTCCGGGCCGAAGGGCGCGGCGGTTCGCCATGCATGTTCATGAAAAGTTCGGCATTCCCCGTGGCGAGAGTTGACAGATCCGCATCACGCCGGAGTACCGCTGGAACCTGAGGCAGATGCTGCTGGCCCGACCTGGGCTTGCGGCAGGCCGCGAGCGGCCAGCTTGAACAGAGTACGGAGAGCGCGGTCGTTACCAGCCGTGAAGCGGGTGGTGAAGATGACCAAGGCAACCGAACGTCGCGACACCTTGACGTCGTTGGGAGACATATACTCGGGGTTTGCGTGAACCTTGCGCAAGGTCAACAGGGCAAGTCCGATGGCCCAAAGACAGAACTTGCGGATACCGGTCTCGCGCTGCGGAATCAACAGCGTGTAGGTCAGCGCATTCTGCAGATGCCCATGGGCAATCCCGATGAGCTCATCGAGACCCTTGCTGAATCTTTTCCGATCATGCTCCGGAGCAAGATGGTCGAGATCGTAGCCGTGGACAGCGAACAGGTCCCGTGGCAGCCAGCAGTAGCCGCGCTCTAGGTCGTCCCAGACGTCCTTGATGATGTTGGTGAGCTGGAGTCCTTGGCCGAAGGACGCGGCGAGGCCGAACAGAGCGTGACGTTGCGTCGCAATATCGGGCGCGTAGTCACAGAACAGATCCGTCAGCAGTTCCCCGACCACTCCAGCAACGTGGTAGCAATAGCGGTCCAGCTCGCTCAGATCATCGAGGCCGCGGGCCTTGGCGTCATGCTGGTACTCCGGCATGCCTTCACACATTTTGATCACGCAGGTGCGGATAGCCTCCTGTTGTGGCAAAGAGAGCCGCGCGTAGATCTCGACGACCTTTTCGGTGTCGGCAACGAGTGTGCGTTCGCGTTCGCTGGTGGCGGGGCCGAGCGCCGGTATGACTCTGTTCGCGAAGCCCCTGGCGCAGCACTCTTGCTCGAGCACTGCGACCAGATCGTTATGCAGACGTTTGCGCAGGCAGTTGTCGATGTCTGGGTCGTCTTCGACCGTGTCGGCGATGCGGCAGAGCAGGTAGGCATTGCCGACGGCCAGTTCGAGACGCGCCGGCAACTCCGGAATGGTCAATGCGAATGTGCGCGAAACATCCGGGAGAACCGAGCGCTGGTAGGCAAGGTCAGCTTCGAGCTGGTCATCCCCGTGCCCCATCAACTCCTCCCTCGAATCGAATCGCCGCGGAGCCATGGGACGGCCCAGCGTCCCCGAGCTTGCGTCGGTCCGTATTCTCCGCTCTGGAGAACTGCTCGAATGTGCCTAGTCTCAATTGTACAAGAGGACGCTGGCGACGGGTGTATCGAGGCGATGGCGACCGCCGAGTGTCGACAATTCGATCAGAAAGGCCGCTACGGCCACGTCTGCGTTGTGCTGGCGCAATAGTTCAATGGAGGCGAGACAGGTTCCCCCGGTGGCGATGAGGTCATCGACCACCGCATAGCGGTGCCCTGGACGGACATCATCGACATGGACTTCCAGCGCGTCCTCGCCGTATTCGAGCTCATAACTTGCACGCCGCGTCGGGCGAGGCAGCTTGCCGGGCTTGCGTACCAGCAGCAGGGGTAAATGCATATGAAGGGCAAGGGCCGACCCGAGCAGGAAGCCTCGCGATTCGATGGCTACGATCCCGTCCGGCGCGTGCCGGTTCACGGCATCCGCCATGTGCTCGACGACGGCTCGCAGCGCCGGGGGCGTGGAGAGAATGGGCGTGATATCCCGGAAGAGAATGCCTGGTTCGGGAAAGTCCGGGATCTCTTCGACCAGCTCACGCAGGGCTTCAGTGTTCAAGCGGCGGGCGTCCTCATGGTGTCGTTGTAGGTCCTGGCTCGCAATGCCCTTGTGCCCCGAGTCCGAGCACCAGAGGCATTCATTCGATGCGGCGTACGCGCGTGGCCCGGCCACCATTTGAGCTGAGCATGAAGCCGCCGAATCGGGTACGGCGGATGGTGACCTCCATACCGTTCTCGTATCGGCCGCGTCCGGCTTCGAGTTCAGTCCAGATCTGCCCGTTTTCGAGGTGGAAGACGAACTCACCACGCGGTCGCTGTTCCATGCGGGCAATGCGGCTGCTTACTGAATCGACGCTTTCAGGTGGCTCGCGGGAAGTGCCCGATC
>SLQW01000169.1 GCA_007131295.1 Pseudomonadales bacterium
ACCGACTCCTGGTGCTGCTACCCGACGCTCGCACCCTCGCCGGACCGGAGCGCCTCGTGTGGCCCGAAGGCTGCGAGGTCCGCTCGCGCCAGGAAATGTCCCAGGGCGGCCGAGCCCGGCTCGAGTTCGCTTTCACGTGCAGCGAGGGGCTGGCATCCGACGCCGTCCTCGTCACAACCTGGGGTCAGGACGGCGGCGCCGTATTCACGAGCCATCTGGTGCCCGGAGCAGAACCGTTTACCCGGGTGCTGACGGGGCGCCGCAGCGGCGTCGAGCTGCCGCTTGGACAGGCGCAGCCGGAGAGCCGCGCTCTAGGGGATGTTGCTGTCGACTACGCCGGGCTCGGCATGTTCCACATTCTCGAAGGGTGGGATCACCTAGCCTTCGTCCTCTGCCTCTGCCTGCTCGTAGCCGGGCGTGCGCTGATCCTGCTGGTGACGGCCTTCACCGTCGGCCATTCGGCATCGCTGGCCCTGGCCTACCTGGGCTACCTGACGGTACCGATGGCGCCGGTGGAGGCCGTAATCGCGCTGTCGGTGGCTTTCATGGCCAGGGAGGCCGTGCTGCAGCCCGAGCATGCCCGGATCAAGGCTGGTACCGGTCTGCGCTACCCGGCGATTGTCACCGGCTTCGGCCTTCTGCACGGGCTCGGTTTCGCCAGCGAACTGGAGGGGCTCGGGGTAGCGCCGGGAGAGCGCATTATCGGCCTGCTGAGCTTCAACTTGGGCGTCGAGATTGGTCAGCTGCTGTTCGTCGCCCTGGTGCTGTTCCTGCTGTGCGGCGCGCGTCTGCTGGCCTGGGAGCGTCCCGCCCGCGATGCTGCCCTCGCAGGCGCCGGTATTCTCGGCATGTACTGGTTCACGGAGCGGATCGTCGGTCTCCTTGGTGGCTGATCTGTTATGCTGCTGCGCTCGCCGGAGCGTCTCTGGCTCCGTGCGTTGAACTATCCGCGCGTCCGATCGGTCCAATTTGCGGCATGCGCTTCCCAACAATAATCCTCATCCTGGCTCTGCTCACTGCCGCGATCGCTCATGCCTCACCGGTGCCCCGCATCGACGGCCTGGACGGCGATGTGATCCGCCAGGTTCTCGCCCGCGCCCCGGCAGACGGCTTCCGCTGCGACAGTCCGCGCTGGGTCATCCGCTCCTGGGCGCGTGATCTGGAAGAGGAGGCGCGGCGGGCGCTGCGCGCCCGCAGCTTCTACGATCCGCAGATTGCTGTGACCCTGAGCCGCGAGGACGATTGCTGGGAGGTCAACATGGAAGTGGAGCGCGGCGAGCAGACGACGCTGCGCGAGTTCGATCTCGAAATCAGGGGTGAAGGCCAGGAGGATCCCGCCTTCCAGCGGCTGCTCGATGACCAGCGGCCCGGGATCGGCAGGCCGTTCCGCGAGGACGCCCACGAGGCCCTCAAGCGCGGCCTGCGGCGCGTCGCCCTCGAGCGTGGCTACTTCGACAGCCGTTTTCGGACGTCACGGGTCGATGTCTGGCCGGAGGAGCTCGCCGCCGATGTCACCATCGTCTTCGACACGGGCATCCGTTATCGCTTCGGAGCGACCCGCATCGAGGTGGATCCGGACATGCTCAGCGACGCAATGCTCGATCGTTTCCGGCTCTGGGACGAAGGCGAGCCGTACACCATAAGTGATGTGGAGCGGCTGCGCCGGCGCTTGCTGCAGGCGGGCTACTTCGAAGCCGTCGAGGTGAACCCGCAACTCGAGACGCGGGCTGATGGCAAGGTGGACATCGACGTCGATCTCGGTCTTCGTCCGCGCCACGAGATCAGTGGCGGCCTAGGGTTCGTGACCGATTTCGGCCCGCGCATACGCGGCGCCTATGAAAACCGTTACCTCAACCGGCGCGGCCACCAGGGCGCGGTGCGCGGAAATCTCTCTCCGGTCCTGCAGGAACTGAGTTCGGACTACCGCATGCCTCTACGCGGTGATGACGCTTGGTTGATCATGGATGCTCGCGTCAGCCGCGAGGACACGGATACCGCCGAGACCCTCACCCAGGCCATCGGCGTCCGGCGCGTACGCGGCGGACCCTGGGGCACCCGCATCACCGAGTCCTTGAGCCTGCTGCGAGAGGACTTCGACGTCGCCAGCGACGACGACGTGGCCATCCTGCTGATGCCCGGCTTCGGCATGACCCGGACCCAGCAGAGCCGCGTCCGACCTCTGGAGATCGGCTGGCGCCTCGACGGTGAGATCCGCGGTGCGTCTACACCGCTTGCGAGTACCAGCTTCGTGCAGCTCTATACTCGCGGTTCCATAGCGCTCCCTCTCGGCGACCGCTCCCGGGTACTCGGCAGACTCGAACTGGGCGCCACGGCGACGGGCTCCTTGGCGAAACTCCCCACATCGGTGCGCTACTTCGCCGGGGGCGACCGCTCCATTCGCGGCTACAACTTCGACTCCCTCGGCCCGAAGGACGCCGAAGGAGAAATCCGGGGTGGCCGCCACCTCGCCGTGGCCAGCATCGAGTTCGAGCGCATGGTCACGGATACATGGTCGGTGGCGGTGTTCACGGACACCGGGGGTGCGTTCAACAACTTCTCGGACCCGACTTCGACCGGCGTCGGCCTCGGTGTCCGCTGGCTCTCGCCGATCGGCCCGGTCCGCATCGATCTTGCCCATCCCGTGGATAAGGGAGGCAACAAAGTGCGCCTGCACATCGGCGTGGGGAGCACGTTCCAGTGAGCCGTTTTCTGGTCTGGGTCGGGCTGGCACTCGCTGCCGTGGTGATCGTGATCGGACTCATCGTCCAGACGGACTGGGCTCGCGACCGCATCATCGCAGCAGCTCTGGACGCTGGCGTGGATGCCTGGAGCGTGGAGCGTATCGACGGCCGGTTGCTCACGGACCTGACCATCAGCGGGCTGGAACTCGAGGCCGAGGGGATCCGAATCCGAGTCGGCCAGCTCGAAGTGCGTCCTGCCCTGGAACGCATCCTCTTCGGCCAGATCGCAGTACGTGCCCTCAACATCGACGATCTCGACGTCACGCTGCCTGCGGAACTGCCGGAAGGCGACCCGGCGACGGAACCCGCGGATATCCGGCTGCCGCTGGCCGTCGCCCTGGACCTGTTCCAACTGCGCCGTTTCCGACTAGCGCGCGAAGATGAGACCCTGGTGGAAGATCTCGACCTCAGTCTGCGCCTGCGCGGCATGGGCCAGAATCTCGACATCGATCGCCTGCGGCTGGCGTGGCCCGATCAGGGCTTGAGTGTCCAGGGTGAAGTCGGGCTCAGTCTCGCCGCCAGTTTTCCTTTCACCGCACTCCTGGACCTGCGAAGGCAGGATCCCGAGGAGACCCTGCCCACCATCGCGACACGCATCATTGCCGCAAGCGACGGCGAACGCATCGAAGGGCAGGCCCGGTTGACCGGCGACATCGCAGGCAACGTCCTGCTGGAGTGGAGCCTGCCGGAGGCCAGGGGCCGCGTTCGAGCCGACGTCAACCGTCTGACCTGGGCAGCTCTGCCGGAACCCTTCAGGCTACGCCGGCTCGAGCTGGAAGCCGGGGGCGCCATCGATGACCTCGCCTGGTCCCTGGCGCTGGACACCGGCTGGGATGACATGCGCCCGCATCTACGCGCCGAGGGCCACCTGGGCCCCGAGCGGGTCGAGCTGCGGCGGGCGGAAGTGATCGTCGACGACAACGTGCTCACCACACATGCCAGCATGGATCTGACGGCACCACTGGCATTCAGCGCGGACGTCGAGGGTCGCAACCTGGACCTGGCACCATGGATCGAAGGTTTCCCGACCCGCCTCGATGTCACCACCTCCATTACAGGCCAGCTCGGCAGTACACCGAGCGAACGACGCATCGACGTCCATCGCCTGGCGGTCGACGGTGCCTGGGGCGAGGCCCCCGCGCGCATCCGCAGCGTTGCTTCAGTGGCGTGGCCAGACGACGAACTCAGCGTCGAGATCGACCGGTTCGAGTTCGAGCTCGGCTCCAACCGCATCGACGGACGCGGTCGCATCACATCTGTGTTCGAGCTGGACTTCGACGCCGCGCTCGCTGATCTCGCAGAGCTCTGGCCGGGTATCGAAGGCGCGATCCGTGGTCAGATCGGCGCCCGCGGTACCCCTGAAGCACCCACACTGGCGCTCGAACTGGAAGGAACGGGCTTGCGTCAGAACGAACTCTCCATAGCCGAGATCGGCGTGCTTGGTACGCTGAGCCTCGATCCCGCCATGGCCACGGATCTCAGCTTCAGCGCGCGCGCTGCGGGCAGCGGTGACCAGCAGGTCGATGTGGATGGCGAGGTGAGCGGACCCTGGCCGGAGCTGCAAGGCAGCCTCGATCTAAAGGCTGCATTTGCAGAAGCGCGTCTCGGGATGCTCTGGCAAGGGGACGTGCTCGCGCTCGATCCCCTGCGCATCACCGAACTCGAAATCACGCAGGCGCTCGCCGGTACCTGGCGTCTCGATTCCCCGCTGGAGTTACACCGTCCAGCTCCCGAAGACGGCATCCTGCGCTGGTCATCCGCATGCCTCACCGGACCTGCCGCAACACCTGAGCATCCAGCGCGCCTCTGTCTCGCGGACGGTGCTCTGTTGGATTCGGGACCAGAGCTCGATGCGACCCTGAGCGCATTCGACCTCGGCCTGCTCGCGGACTTCGCTCCGGAATGGCTCGCTGCCGACGGTGCGATCGCGGCCGCAGTACGCATCCGTGGCGAAGACCTCGCCGCCGAGCTGACGGCATCGGGAACCGACATCCGGATCAAGGATCCGCTCGATCTCGATGAGATCTTCAGCGACCAGCTGGAGGTCGTACACATCACCGCCGGCCGCGAGGGTTCACGGATCCACGCCAGCGGGGAAATTCGGGCTACGCTGGCCGGCCTGTTGTCGCTGTCGGCGGAGCTGGATCTCGATCAGGCTGCCTTCGCGGCCGACCCGGCTGCCGCCCTCGAAGCAGCGCCGCTGCTGGCTGTCCTCGA
>SLQW01000059.1 GCA_007131295.1 Pseudomonadales bacterium
ATCAACCGGCTCTCCGCCGCCCGCGTGTTCCTGTTCGGGGCGCGCGACGTCTGGTTCGTGGTTGGTGTACCGATTTTTCTCTACGAGGTCGCGGGGTGGAGCTTCGTGCAGGTCTCGACCTTTCTCGCGCTCTGGGTGATCGGCTACGGTTTCGTGCAGGCCGCCGCGCCGCGCTTCGTCGAGAGTTCGACGGGTGGACTCGAGAGCGAGGTGCGCGCGCAGCGGTTCTGGTCACTCGTGCTCGCGTTCACGCCGCTGCTGGTGGCCGTGGGCCTCGCCCTCGTCGTGCCTTTCGAACGCCTCGTGACCCATGGCGGCGAGCCCATCGCCGATGTCTGGATCGGTCCGGTCATGGTGCTCGGCCTCGGGCTGTTCGGGGCGGTGTTCGCGGTCAATTCCTCGCTCCACTCCTACCTCATCCTCGCCTACTCGCAGGTGGAAGACGTGACCATGGACGTGGGCTTCTACTACATGGCGAATGCGGGCGGACGCCTGGTCGGCTGCCTCGTCTCAGGCCTCGCCTATCAGTTGGCTGGCGTGGTCGGCTGCCTGCTTCTGTCCACCGTCTTCCTCGCCCTTGCCTGGGCGTTCAGCCTGACGCTGCCGACCACGCGCGAAGCGGCAGCCGCCACGGCCTGAGCCGGTGCCGCGTCGGTTCACGCCGAAGCTACAATGTGTCTAAACTCTTTGCAGAAGCGAATGCCGGAACTGTCTCCATGGACGTAACGCGCCTTAGCTGTCAGCTCGTGATTCTGCTGCTGCTGACGTTCGCAGCCTCAGGCTTCGCGAACTTCGAACCGGGCTTGGCGCCGTTTGAACTTCGGGTGAACGGCGAGCACGTACGCTACCGTGAATTTGGCGTCTACCTCATGCCGGGTGAGAAGACCACCTTCGAAGTTCCTCTTGCAGAGGCGGAGACGGTCAGCCTGTTCGTGGCCGATGGCCGTCTCGAACGCGACGGTCCCGGCGCTTGGCGCTGGCATGCGCCGGAGTCCCCTGGCCTTCACCGCGTCCACGTCCTGCGGAGTGATGATGCCCTGGTGACGCTGAACCTGTTCGTGATGCGTCCACTCGCTGACGCCGTTGATGGTGATCTCGACGGTTACCGTATCGGGCGCTATCCGAGACCGATACGCGAAATCCACGCCACGCCTGCCGGGCTGGTTCAGGTCACGGAAGACATGGTGGATACTCGTGTCTCTCCTCACTTCACCGTTGGCCAGTTTCTATGTCGTCAGCAACCGGAACACTGGCCTAAGTTCCTCGTCCTCGAGCCTGCGCTAATTGAGAAGCTGGAAATGCTGCTGGAAGAGGTGAATCGTCGTGGCATCCAAACGCGAACGTTTCATGTCATGAGCGGCTATCGGACGCCCTGGTACAACCGCAGCATCGGCAATGTCCCTTACTCGCGTCACGTCTGGGGTGCGGCGGCGGACATCTTCATCGATACGCGCGGCGACGGGCGCATGGATGATCTCGCCGGCAGTGGACGATCCGATCTCGCCGACGCGAAGGTCCTGCATAGCATCGTCGATGAGCGCTTCAATGGTGGAGGCTATCTGCAGCCCGTTGGCGGCCTGGGATTGTACGGGCCGCGACCGCATCGCGGTCCGTTCGTCCATGTAGACGTCCGCGACGAACTGGCGCGCTGGGCGGTGCCGTGAGCGATGTAGATTCCTAGCAGGGAATCACGGCCAGCGCGCGGACGAAGCGCCGAACCTCGAGCGCGTCCGCAGCATCCAGCCTGACCAGAGCGAGCGTATTGCCGTCCACCACCACGCCTTCGCGCACCTGATGCTCGTCGGGCGTCAAGTAAATGATCTCGTGCGCAGTGACGAACTCGTACTGTGAGGACCACTGCTCGCCAGTGCGCTCGGTCACCTCCATAGTGCCGTCGCGATGAAAGCGGATCTCATTGATGTCCGTGCTCACGAAGCGGATTTCGGGCGCTATCGTTTCGGCGAGCGCGCCCTCCGACACCTCACCGTTTGCGACGATACCCGCATCAACCCGGAACCCCGTGGCCCGCATGAACGGTTCCTCAGCCTCGCCGTCGAAGCCGCACCATGTGCGGGTGATCATGTCCTCGACGCTCTGGCCGCATCCGCTCAGCAGGATCAGCAGAATGAGCGGGCCGAGACGCGAAATTGATAGTGGCAATCGACGCTCAGACATAACCGTTCCTCAATCCAGGTGTTGTCCAGCTTAGCGCAGGGCGGGCGAAATCGGTCAAGTTGGGGGACACCGATCGCTGCGTGTACTCGCTGCGCTGGGCTCAGCCACCGCCCTTAGGCGGCAGCTCCCACAGCGCCCGACCGTAATTTTCTGCTGCCTCTTCCCAGACCAGCGACACGTGCGTAGCGCCGACGTTGATGTCGCGCTGGAAGCGCTGGATGGGATTGCCCAGGTAGACCGACGTCGCGCCGGCCATCAGCGCAAGGTTGCCAGCGACCTTGGCCATCAGGCGCGCCACGTAAGCCGCGTCCTTGTGCGATGCGAAGGCCTCCACTGATCCCGGGGCGCCTTCAGCTTCGGCCCATCGCATCAGTTCGGCGAGGCGGTGGCGCATGATCAGTTCCGCCGCCTGAATGTCCGAGAGAGCCTCGGTGATCTTGATCTGATTGGCTACCCGCTCCACCTGCTGCTCGCCGGTGAACAGCGCTTTCTTGCCGATCAGCGTCTGCCGAACCGCTTCAGCCATTCCGGATGCCATGCCGATCAGAGCTGCGGGGATGCCCCAGACCGCGGGCCATGCGAAAGGCAGGCGTGCCATGGGGATACCGTGGGCCTTGCCGCCCGGAGTATTGCCCGTTGCCAGATCCGCCATCTTCAGCCGGCGATGTTCGGGAACGAAGACATCGTCGAGGATCAGATCCTTGCTGCCAGTACCCGATAGGCCGGCTACGAACCAGTCGTCTTCGATGTCGAGATCGCTGCGGGGAACGAGCATCCAATCGAGACAGGTCGGGCTCGGCTTCATGATGATGAACCAGTCGGCGAAGTCGCAGCCGCTCGAGAATTTCCAGCGACCGGACAGCCGGAAGCCGCCGTCCACCTCATGCATTTCGCTCTTGGTGGCGAACGATGCGGTAGAGCAAAGCTGATCATGGCCATCGGCCCAGTACTCCTCCTGGGCTTCCATGGGGAACAGGCTCAGCTGCCAGTTGTGGATGACGAACAGGTTGGCGACCCAGCCGCTCGAGCCGCAACCGGTGGCCAGAGTGCGAATGCACTCTGCAGCAGTGTCGATGCCCAGCTCGAAACCGCCGAAACGCTTGGGCTGGAGGATCTTGTGGAAGCCGGCGGCACGGAACGCCGCCACGGTCTCGTCGGCTAGGCGGCGATTGCGCTCGGCATCGGCGGCGCGCTCGCGCAGGGTGGGAAGCAATGCCTGCGCCTGAGCGATCAGTTGGTCCGGCGACGGGGCCGGCGTCGTAGTCGTTCTGGAAGTGGCTTGTGAGCTCATGAGGATATCGTCCCGAAGCGTTTCGAGACCGCGCTCATGACAGTATTCCGGTGCCGGAAATTCGCGCCCGTGTCGTGAGCCGGCTCGCTGAAAAATGCACGCGTGAATCTGTTCCGTAACGTTGTCATGCTCAGCCGAGGGAAGCAACGGGCAGCAGCGCCTGTGCGACGAACGCCTCAGGTTAGATGCAGCGCGAGATCATGAGCCTGCACCGTCTATCGCCCGCTGTCTGAGTTGCGATGTTTGCGGTTTAATCGAGCTGCGGCTCCGGTCCAGGCGCGTCGATACCATTGCGGTAGCCAGTAGGAGAATGCCATCAGCGATCGACGTATCAGCATCGATGTCGGCATCGGTCCCATCGGTGCAGTCGTCCACGGTGTCGACCTCAGCCGTGAGATCGACGACGGCCTGCTGACCGAACTCCGCCGAGCCTGGTTGGAACATGGCGTGTTGTTCTTCCGCGATCAGGAGCTGTCGCCGGCGGCGCAGGCCGCCTTCGGAGCGCGCTTCGGTGACCTCGACGTCTATCCCTTCATGCAGGCTCTGGACGAGCATCCGAACGTGATACCGATCATCAAAGAGCCCGAGGCGAAGTTGAACTTCGGCGGCGGCTGGCATACCGACACGTCCTATCTGGAGTGCCCGCCCATGGCCACGTTGCTCTATGCCGTCGAGGTCCCGGAAGAGGGTGGGGATACCCTGTTCGCCGATGCTGCAGCTGCCTGGGACGATCTGAGCGCGGGCATGCGCGCAACGCTCGAGGGCCTGGCCGGGATCTATTCGCCGAAGATCGTCCATGGTCCGGATGGAGCCTATGCGGATATGGCCGCGAAGGAGCAGAGCAGCAGTGCCCGTGGTGGCGAAGCGCAAAGCACCGAAGCCGAATCCGAGGTCGAGCATCCGCTGATCCGCACGCATCCGGAGACCCACCGCAAGAGCATTTACTGCAGCAAGTACCACACCGATCGGATCAAGGGTTGGACTCGGGAGGAAAGCCTTCCGATCCTCGAGTTCCTGATGCAGCACATGACCCGGGAGCAGTACGTCACGCGCTTCCGCTGGCGACGCGGTTCGCTGGCCATGTGGGACAACCGGCGCCTCTTTCATCACGCGCTGAACGACTATCAGGGTCAGCGTAGGCACATGCATCGGGTGATCGTTCGCGGCGACCGGCCGCGCTAAACGCACGGTGCGTGGTGCCGGCGCGTCAGCGCTCGTCCGGCCCGAGTTCGTCATCCTTGTCTGTTTCTTGCCGCACCTCGCGACCGAACAAGTTTCGTTTCTGCACCAGGTAGTAAAGCACCACGCCTGTAGCCAGACCCCAGCCTGCACCGTACACGGCGAGGACCACGGCCATGGTGCCGGCGACGCCGCGTTCCGCAGAATCGCGTGTCTGCTCGATGCCGACCATGAGGCAGATGTAGCCGGTGAGTAGCAACGTCAGCGACAGCGCGATGGGCAGGACCGGCTGGAACAG
>SLQW01000186.1 GCA_007131295.1 Pseudomonadales bacterium
ATGAAGGCGTCCGATCTGTTCGTGAATTGCCTCGAAGAGGAGGGCATCGAGTACATCTTCGGGGTCCCCGGCGAGGAGAACGCCGATTTCCTGATGTCTCTCGAGGATTCGGAAAAAATCCGCTTCGTGCTCTGCCGTCATGAGCAGGGTGCGGCCTTCATGGCCGAGGTCTACGGTCGTCTGACTGGCGAGCCGGCCGGTTGCCTCGGCACCCTCGGACCGGGGGCCACCAACCTGATCACCGGGGTTGCTGATGCGAACATGGACCGCGCGCCCATGCTCGTGCTCACCGGTCAGGGCGCTTCTACCCGACTCCACAAGGAATCACACCAGGTCATGGACGTGGTGCACATGTTCGAGCCGGTGACGAAGTGGGCGGTTCAGGTCATCCATCCGGACAACATTCCCGAGGTCGTGCGCAAGGCGATTCGGCTCGCGCGCACGGAAAAGCCCGGCGCGACCCATATCGAGCTGCCCGAGGACATCGCCGAGCTCGAGACCTCGGCAAAGCCTTTGATTCCGCGCCGTTTTCGACGACCGGTGCCGGACGACAAGATCATCAACACCGCTTTCGATCTGATCAGGAGCTCGAAGCGCCCGGTGATACTCGCCGGCAACGGTGCGATCCGCAAACGTGCGGCGAAGCAACTCAGGATCTTCTGTGAGAAGACCGGCATCGGTGTGGCCAGCACTTTCATGGCCAAGGGCTGTGTCGACATGGATGCGCCCTACTGCCTGTACACCGTGGGTTTGCAGGCCAAGGATGTGGTGTCCTGCGCCATCGATGCCGCCGACGTGGTGATTACGCTCGGTTACGACATGGTCGAGTACCACCCGCGGCTTTGGAACGACGGCAACGACAAGCGGATCATCCATCTCGACTTTCTGCCGGCGGAGATCGACGAGCACTACCATCCCGAGGTGGAGGTGGTAGGCGATCTCGCCCACGCACTGTGGATGCTCAATGAGCGTGTCGATGCCGTGGGCGGCCTGAAGTTCGAGCTGCCGAGTCAGGCGGCCGCCCGGCGCGACATGAAGCACGAGCTCGAGCATTACAGGGATGACGACACCGATGGCTCGATCCGGCCGCAAAAGGTGCTCTGGGATACCCGTCAGGTCCTGGGTCCGCATGACATCCTGCTCTCCGACGTGGGTGCGCACAAAATGTGGATTGCGCGCCACTATCAATGCCACGAACCGAACACCTGCCTCATTCCGAACGGCTTCTGCTCCATGGGCTTCGCCCTGCCAGGCGCGGTAGCGGCGGCACTGGTGCACCCCGACCGGCGCATCCTCGCGATCTGCGGTGACGCGGGTTTTCTCATGAACGTACAGGAGATGGAGACCGCACGGCGGCTCGATCTCAACTTCACGGTCATGGTGTGGGAGGATCACGGTTACGGCATGATCAAGTGGAAGCAGGCCAATGATTTCGGCCGGCACACGGAGCTGGATTTCGACAACCCGGATTGGCTCAAGCTCGCCGAAGCGTTCGGCTGGAATGGTCACCAAGTTACCCGCAGTCGCGATCTCGTCAGCGCGCTCGAGAATTCTTTTGCCGAACCAGGCCCGAGTCTCCTGGTGCTGCCCATCGACTACCGGGAAAACGCGCTTCTGACCGAGCGCCTCGGCAACATTCAGTGCCCCATTTGAGGAGGTCCCCGATGCTCGCGGAGAGCTACCCGTTCTATCTGGCGAATGCGCCGGAAGCGCCGAACGCGGATCTCGAAGTGTTCGACAAGTACTCTGGCGAAGTGGCGACGCGGGTGGCCATGGCGGCGGCTGCGGATATCGATCGGGCCATCGCGGCTGCCGCGAGGGCGGCGCGGCCGATGGCAGAGATGCCGGCCTATGCGCGCAAAGCGGTGATCGAACACTGCGTGAATCGGTTCCGGGAGCGCTTCGACGAACTCGCCATGAGCCTGTGTATCGAGGCGGGCAAGCCGATCAAGGACGCGGAGGGGGAGGTCACCCGTCTCATCGACACCTTCGTGATCGCGGCGGAGGAGAGCGTCCGCCTCGGCGGCGAGGTGTTGCCGCTGGACATCTCGCCACGGGCCCACGGTTATCGCGGCTACTACAAGCGGGTGCCGATTGGACCCTGCTCGTTCATCAGCCCGTTCAACTTTCCGCTCAACCTCGCCGCTCACAAGGTGGCACCGGCGCTGGCGGCGGGCTGCCCGTTCGTGCTGAAGCCGGCCAGCCTGACGCCGGTCGGAGCGCTGATCATCGGCGAGGTTCTGGCCGAAACCGATCTGCCGGAGGGTGCCTTCTCCATTCTGCCGTGTCGACGCGACGGCGCCGACCGCTTCACTACGGACGAACGCCTGAAGCTCCTGTCCTTCACCGGTTCGCCTGGGGCGGGCTGGGAGCTGAAGGCGAAGGCCGGCAAGAAGCCGGTGGTGCTCGAGCTCGGCGGTAACGCGGCGGTGATCGTCGATGCGGATGCGGATCTCGAGGATGCGGTGGCTCGGATCATCTTCGGTGCGTTCTACCAGTCTGGTCAGAGCTGCATCGGCGTGCAGCGGATCATGGTGCACGCGGCGATCTACGACACCTTCCGGGAGCGGCTGGTGACTGCGACGAAGAAGCTGAAGAAGGGCGATCCGAAGGACCGGGAGACGTTCATCGGTCCGATGATTTCGGAGAAGGAGGCCCAGCGCCTGCACGAGTGGATCGAAAAGGCGCTGGCTGCAGGGGCGACCCTGCTCTGCGGCGGTGAACGCGACGGGGCCATGCTCGATGCGACGCTGCTCGAGAACGTGCCCTCAGACGCAGAGGTGAACTGCGAGGAGGCATTCGGCCCGGTGGCGAACCTGTTCCGCTTCGAGGACTTCGAGCAGGCACTCGACATGGTCAACGACTCGCAGTTCGGACTGCAGGCGGGCGTATTCACTCGCGATCTCTACAAGGCGCAGCTGGCCTGGGATCGTCTTGACGTAGGTGGGGTTTTGATTGGCGATGTCCCGTCATACAGGGTGGACAACATGCCCTACGGCGGCGTTAAGGAGAGCGGCCTCGGCCGCGAGGGCGTTCGCTTTGCCATCGAGGACATGACGGAGATCCGGCTGATGGTGGTGCGTACGCCTGCCTGAGCACCGGACCAACGATTGCGGTGGGGTGCAAGGTCCTGCAGGCGCGTTTGCTCGAAGCGGCATGATGAGTCGCGCTGACGGTGAGTGGGCGCTCACGCGAGCGACTCGAAAAGTTATGCACACCGGGCGGGGGCGCGCCGCGCCATGAACAGATGGCTGCTTTCCTTCAAGTCGTGATTGATGAAGTGGCCGTAACCTGTTGAAAAAAATGGATTTCCTGGTTTTGATCGAAAAGTGAGCAATTTCTTCGAATGTTGACGTCGCAGGTGCTGGACCGCCGTCGGCGCAAGTTATCCAACGAGTTATCCACAGAATCCGTGGACAACTCGGTTGAATAACTCCGTTGAACAACCGGCTGTAACGAGGGATGGCGAAACCGGTCGCGCGTTTCGTTCGGGGCTCGCTCAGCAGCGCGTCGCCCGACCGCATCATGAACCTCTTGGAGAACTGCACATATGGCCGAGGATCCGGATCGCATCGACGCCGCAATGCGCACCGCCAACGGTGCCGAGCTTGCCAGGGCGCTGGCGGAATGGCGGGACGCGGGAGTGCAGCGGGTCAAGCTGGCGCTGATCGACGTCGACGGCGTTTTGCGCGGCAAGTACGTGGCGCTGTCGAAGTTCGCCGCGATGCTCGATGCGGACCCGGGCTTCTGTGACTGCGTGCTCGGCTGGGACGTGAACGACCAGCTCTACGACAACGTTACCCTCACCGGCTGGCACACCGGCTTCCCCGACGCGCGCTACCGGCCCGATGCGGCCACGCGCAGGCAGATCCCGGGTGAGGAGACGCCATTGCTACTCGCGGATTTCGTCGTTCCGGAGGAGGGCGAGTCGGTGCGGCGCCATCCGGCCTGCCCGCGCGGGCGGCTCGCCCGCGTGCTGAACCGGGCTGCGGCGCTGGGCTTTCGCCCCCGGCTGGGCTTCGAGTACGAGTTCTTCGTGTTCGACGAGACCCCGGCGAGCGTGCGCGCCAAGGGCTTTCGCGATCTCGAACCGCTGACGCCGGGCAACTTCGGCTACTCGGTGCTGCGGGCCTCGGCGCAGGCGGATCTGTTCACCGGCTTGATGGACTATATGAGCGGCCTTGCCGTGCCAATCGAGGGGTTGCACTGCGAAACCGGGCCGGGTGTCTGGGAGGCCGCACTCGCGCCCGCGGACGCGCTGGAGGCGGCGGACCGGGCGGCGCTCTTCAAGACCTTCACGAAGGTGTTCTTTCAGCAGCAGGATCTGCTCGCCACTTTCATGGCGAAGTGGTCCATGGCCTATCCCGGCCAGAGCGGTCATCTGCATGTTTCGCTGCTCGATGCGGACGGCTCGCCGCTGTTTCACGACCCAGGGGCAGCCCACGGCATGTCGCGGCAGCAGCGCCACTTCGCCGGTGGCGTGCTCGCCCACATGCGCGAACTCACGGCATTGTTCGCGCCCACGGTGAATGCCTACACCCGGCTTGTCCCGGGTGCCTGGGCGCCCACCGCGGCCACCTGGGGCATCGAGAACCGGACCACGGCATTGCGGGTGGTGCCTGGTTCAGCGACGAGCCAGCGGCTCGAATTCCGTGCCAGCGGCGCCGATGCCAACCCACATCTGGTGGCGGCGGCGGTCATTGCGGCCGGGATCCAGGGCATCATCGACGGTAGCGAGCCGAGCGAGACGGTGGCGGGCAACGCCTATGCCCTGCAGAACGAACTCCCCGAGCGGCAGCAGCTGCCGACCCACCTGCGGGAAGCAGCGAAGGTGCTCAGCGGCTCGGTGCTGGCCAGAGACTGGCTCGGGGACGACTTTGTCGATCACTTCTGTGCGACCCGGGAGTGGGAGGCGCGGGAGTACGAGCGCCACGTCAACGATTGGCAGCTCGAGCGTTACTTCGAGATCATCTGATGCTTTGGCAGGCGCTGCAGACAGGATGACGATGACTACCACGACCCGCTCCCAAGGCGCGGTGCGCACGCTGCGTATCGGCATTCTCAAGACCGACTCCGTGCGCCCGGAGTTCATCGGCCTGCACGGCGACTATCCGGACATGTTCCGGACCCTGCTCACGGACGCAGCAGAGATTGCCGGCATGCCGACACCAGAGTTCGAGACCTACGACGTGCAGCATGGTCGCTATCCGGGCACGCCCGAGGATTGCGACGGCTACGTCATCACCGGCTCCCGGGACTCGGTCTACGACCCCCATCCCTGGATCGCGGAGCTTGGCGAGTACGTGCGCGAATTGCACCAGCGGCAGCACAAGCTGATCGGGATCTGCTTTGGCCATCAGCTGGTGGCGCAAGCACTCGGCGGCGAGACGACGGCGGCAGACGTGGGCTGGGCGGTGGGCGTGCACGGCAGCCGGCTGACCGCTCGGCCGCCCTGGCTCAGCGTCGATGCGGACGACTTCGCGCTGCTCTCGAGCCACAAGGATCAGGTCCGGCGCCTGCCGGACGATGCGGAGCTGCTGGCGGCGAGCGACTTCTGCCCGATCGCCGCGTTCACCGTCGGTGATCACATCCTGGCGCTGCAGGGGCATCCGGAGTTCGTGAAGCCCTACGCGGAAGACCTCATGCGCTTTCGCGAGACGCTGCTCGGCGCGGAGGTGTTCGCGCGCGGCATGGCCTCGCTGGCGGAGCCGGTGCAGCGCATGCAGGTGGGACGCTGGATGCTGGATTTCCTGAACTGGCGTGCGCCCGCAGCGACGCACGCAGACGATCACTAGGGGAGAGCCAACCCATGAAAGCGATCACGTCCCGGTCACGCAACGTGCCATCGTGGGAAGGAGTGTCCGCCAAAGGCGGACGCTCCGATCACGGCGTAACTCCGAGCGAGACACCTGAAACAGGCAACGACCCACTGTGGGAAGGCGTGCCGGCAAAGCCGGCGCGCCGATTGCGTATGCGCCTGATTCAGCGGCAGTCGGCGATCGGTGCGGCCCCCGGTGGGCGCCACACCTTCCCACAAGGCGTGCATGCACCGGGCTGGTTCGCGGCCTTCACCCTGCTTCTCGCCGCGTTCCTGCTCTCCGCCTGCGGCAACGGTCGCGAGGCGCCGGAGCCGGTCGCCGCCACGCCGGAGGACCCGGTCGCCGCCCTGCGGCAGGCGCTCATGGACGCCACGCCCGGCAGCGTGGTCACGATTCCTGAAGGCCGCCTGGAAGTGGATCGGGGACTCAGTCTCAACGTCTCCGGCGTCACTGTGCGTGGCGCCGGCAGCGACCGCAGCATCCTCTCTTTCGCCGGCCAGCGCGCCGGGGCAGAGGGGCTTCTGGTCACGGCGGACGACGTCACGCTGGAGGGCTTCGCGGTGGAAGACACCCGCGGCGACGCCATCAAGGTGAGCGGCTGCCGGAATCTGGTGATGCGCGACCTGCGCGCGGAGTGGACCGGCGGGCCGAGTGAGGACAACGGCGCCTACGGCCTTTATCCGGTGCAGTGCGAAGGGGTGCTGATCGAGCACTCGGTGGCGATCGGGGCCTCCGATGCGGGCATCTACGTCGGCCAGTCTCGCGACATCATCGTTCGCTACAATCGGGCGGAGTACAACGTCGCCGGGATCGAGATCGAGAACTCCATCGGCGCCGACGTCTATGCGAACGAGGTCCTTCACAACACCGGCGGCATCCTGGTCTTCGACCTCCCGGGGTTGCCCATGCAGGGCGGGCGCAAGACGCGGGTGTTCCGCAATCACGTCCTGGACAACAATACGCCGAACTTCGCCCCAGAGGGCAACATCGTCGCCACCGTACCTGCCGGCAGCGGCATTCTGGTGAGCGCGAACAGGGACGTGGAGATCTTTGCGAACCGCATTCAGGAGCACGGCACCGCAGCGGTGCTGGTGCTCAGCTACCTGATCACCGACCGGCCCTTCGACGATCCGGACTACGACCCCTATCCGGAGCGAGTGCACGTTCACAACAATCATTTCGGCCGTAGCGGCTATGCCCCCGACTCGGAACCGCTGGCGATGCTGCACGGCCAACTCGAGCGCGACCTGCCGCCGTTGATCTGGGACGGCTTCGTTCGCGAGGGCGCGGGCGATCCCGTCATCTGCGCCCATGACAACTCGGAAGAGGATGCGTTCATCCTCGACGCACCAGGTGGCTTCGCTGGCGCCCGCTTCGCAGTCGATACGTTCGATTGCCGCCTGCCGTCGCTGGCGGGCATCAGCGATGCCGGTGCCGACGTGCCGGTGGAATGGGAGGAGTAGAGCGCTCCCATGCGTGTCGTTGCCTGGTTGGTGGTGCTCGGGCTGCTCGCGGCCTGTGGTGATGGTGAGCGTGCCTGGCCGCTCGAGGCGCCGCTGCCTGAGCACCTCTCGGAGCTCGGGTTGCTCGAGCATCGCGGCGACCGCCTCGAGCCGGTGTCGGGCTTCGTCTACACTCTCGGCCACACCCTGTTTTCCGATCACGCCTCGAAATTCCGCAGCGTGCACCTGCCGGCGGGCGAGCGGGCCGTACGGCCGGCGCACGCCCTGGCGACGGAGACGCTGGCGTTTCCCGTGGGCACGATCATCACGAAGACGTTCTACTACCCGGTCCGAAACGGGGACGTGGTGCTCGCGCATGCCCCCGAGCCTGCGCACCCGAACGAGGGGCTCGGCCTCGCCGGCATGCGCCTGCTCGAGACCCGGATCCTGCGGCATCAGCCTGCGGGCTGGGAGGCGGTGTCCTATCTCTGGGACGATGCCCAGCAGGAGGCCCGGCGCACGGCCGTCGGCGCATTGCTGGAGCTCGAGGCCGCCAGCGGTGAGCGCTTCGACTACCTGGTGCCAGATCGCAACCAGTGTGCGGCCTGCCATGGCGGCGACCGGCAGCACCGCGAGGTGATGCCGATTGGTCCGAAGCCTGCGAACCTGGCGGCGTACACCTTTGCCGACGGCAGCAACCAGTATGCGCTCTGGAAGCAGGAATGGGTGCAGGATGCCGCGCCGGTGGCATCCTGGCCGCGGACGCCGGATGTGCGCGCCTACCTGGATGTGACCTGCGCCCACTGTCATCGGGGAACCGGGGCCGCCTCCAGCACCGGACTCGATCTGCGCTACGATGCCGAACGGCCGTTCGATCTCGGTGTCTGCAAGCCGCCGGTGGCCGCCGGGCGTGGCGCCGGTGGACTGGCAGTCGGCATCTGGCCCGGTCGGCCCGAGGCGTCGATCCTGCTCTACCGGCTGACGCATCAGGATCCTGCGGTGATGATGCCGGAACTCGGCCGCAGTCTGGTGGACGAAGCGGCCGTGGAGCGGGTGGCGGCGTGGATCGAGGCGATGGATGGAGACTGTACCCATGCGGGTCTGCTGTGATCGTCACCTGACGCGGTACGCACGTGCCCTGCTGCTCCTCGTGGCCGTTGCTCTCGTGTCCGGCTGCAGCAGCATCCGGCTGGTGTACTCGAACCTCGATCGCGCAGTGGTCTGGCGCACTACCGATTACGTCGATCTGAACCGCGCGCAGCGGCAATGGCTCAGGCAGGAGGCTCGGGTCTATCTGCACTGGCACCGCTACGAACAGCTGCCGCAGTGGGCGTCGCTGCTCGGCGAGCTGGAAGCGGGCGTGAATGACGGCACGACGTTCGAATTGGAGGACATCAAGCGCTTCGAGGACCGGGCTCAGGAGCTGATCGAGGAGATGACGCGCCAGGCCCTGCCGGCGGCCGTGGACCTCATGGCCGGCTTCAGCGACGAGCAGGTGGCCGGGCTCGCGCGGGCGCTGGCCGAATCCAACGAGGATTTGAATGCGGACTACGAAGGGCTGCCCGAGGACGAACAGCGCGCGGTCTGGAGGCAGAAGACGCGGGATGGCCTCGACCGTTGGATCGGTCGACTGACGCCGGAGCAGGAGCAGATCCTGGAAGCGGTCAGCCTCAAGATCGAACCCGACAATCGCGAGTGGGTGGGCTTTCGCAAACTCTGGCAGGCCGACCTGATTGCGGCACTCGACCAGCGCGACCAGCTCGACGCCTTCGAGGAACGCATTTACGAACTGATGCTCCATAGGGAGCGCTGGCACACGGAACGCTACAGCGAGATCAGCATCGCTCACCAGGCTATCTACCGACGCTTTGCGGTGGACCTCTTGAACAGTCTCGATGCCGGTCAAAGGCGGCGTCTGGCCAGTCGCGTCGGTGGCCTGGTGCGCGATTTCGAGATTCTGGCTGCCGCCAACCGATCGGCACCGGCGCCTGCCGGGCCGGCACCGGGGGCCTGACGGCGGTAGTTCAGGCGGCGGCGCCATGACCGTGGCCGTCGCGCCCCGACCCGCCCGCCGGCGGGAAGTCGAAGCAGGCGCAGGAGGCGCAGTTGAACCTGCAGGAACCGATTCTTCATCACTACGACAGTTCGCCGTTCTCCGAAAAGGTGCGCATGGCCTTCGGGATCAAGGGCATCGCCTGGCGCAGCGTGCTGATTCCCAACATGATGCCGAAGCCGGACTACGTACCGTTGACCGGCGGGTATCGGCGGACCCCGTCGATGCAGATCGGCGCGGAGGTTTGGTGCGACTCGGCTGCGATTCTGCGGGAACTGGAGCGGCGCCATCCCGACCCAACGCTCTATCCCGAGGGCTACAGCGGTCTCGCCGATGCGCTCGGCTTCTGGTCCGATCGCACGTTCTTCATGGTCGCCGTGCAGTTGATTTTCGGCACCATCGGCCACTCCGTCAGCCAGGCCTTCATTGACGATCGCGCGCGGATGTCCGGGACCGAATTCGACATCGCGCGGATGCGGGCGGCGGTGCCGCTGATGCGCGAGCAGTACCGGAGTCATCTGGCGTTTCTCGATCGGCAGCTCGCGGACGGCCGCCGTTTTCTCGGCGGCGATGCTCCTGGAATGCTCGATCTCCACCCCTGGCATGTGGTCTGGTTCCTGCGACAGGTGTGTCCGGAAGAGGCGGAGCTGATCGATGCATTCACCGCGTTGCCCGCATGGGAGGCACGCATGCGCGAGATCGGCCACGGTGAGCGGCGCGAGATCGGTGCCCGTGACGCGCTCTCGGTGGCGGCCGTCGAGATGCCGGAGACGTTGCCAGAGGGCGACCCGGAAGAACCCAACGGCCTCGTGCCCGGCATGAAGGTCGAGGTCGCCCCGGACGACTACGGTCGCGACCAGGTTGCAGGCGAAATCGTGGTGGTGAACACGGCGGAAATCGCGCTTTTGCGGCGGCACCCCGAACTCGGCGAGATCGTGGTGCACTTTCCGCGTGCAGGTTACGTGGTGCTACCGCGCTGATTCGGACGGTGTGAGGGATGCCGTGCCGTGCTTCTCAGGGCAGCTGAAATTCCTCGCGACTGTGCATGAACAGCCAGGCGATGCCGTAGGCGAGCAGGGTCGGCGTGGTGAACAGCACCGCGGAGACCGCGACGGCGATGCGTACGGCGATGGCGCGCACGCCGAGTCCGCGAGCGACGCCGGCGCAGACGCCGCCGATCCAGGCCCGGCGGGTGTCGCGCAGGAATCGCGGCGTGGGTCGCTGATGATTCATGGTCGAGCCTCCTTCAGAACCGCAGGTGGTGCCAGAGCGACCAGAGATCGAGCTGATCTGCTCTGGAGGTGGCAGGGGTGGACTCCCGGACCATTTCGGCGCTGCCGCGCTGTTGTTCCACCGCGAGGTGGGCGATCACCGCGAACACGCTGAACGTGATGATCAGCAGTGCCGTCGAGGCCAGGTTGCTGCGCGGAGCCCGCAGCCGGCTGATGCGATTGAGTGCGAGCATGGCGGTTTCCCTCCTTCATCGTCCCCGGCTTGGCGCGGGGTCTCGCTTCACGTCCATGTGTTATCAACCTCCGTGCCAACTTCTTCGGGAAGCTGCAACTCACTGATGAGGCGTGTTTTTTCGGGGCGAACCGATGGTGGCGCGGGGTGTGTCGCTTATTCATTTTCGCGACAGTTTGGTGAATTTCGCCATGAGCCATCATGCTTCGCCGTGGTATCGGTGAGAATGGCGATCAGCCACAGAGGGGAGGTGTCGAGATGAGGAAGTGGATCGCAGTGCTGCCGCTTATGATTGCGCTGGGCGGGTGCTGGAACGAGAACGTGGCCACCAACGTCCGCATGGGCGATGTGTCCATCGGCCAGCAGATGATCGATCTCAAGCAGGCGCTGGAGGAGGGGGCGATTAGCGAAGCGGAGCACGCGCGCCTGCGCGACGCGCTGATGAATCTGAGCGACCTTTGCGGCCGCCGCACCGAAGACTGAAGGGGACCGGAGCGAAAAAGCGCTCAATAGTGTGTGGGAAGGCGTGCCGCCCTGCGGGCGGCGCGCCGATGCGCTGCGCAGCAGCGCTCGAACGAAGTCAGTCACTCCGAACGAAGCGGGCCTCGAACGAAGACGAATCCCCGATGCGCTGCGCAGCAGCGCCCGAACGAAGCCGGCCACGTCGAACGAAGCGAGCCTCGAACGAAGTCAGCCTGCGGCGGCTGCGCCGCAGCACAGCTTCCCACAACAGCTGACTCCGCTCATGCGTTCGATCCGCTCGGATACTGTGTGGGAAGGCGTGCCGCCCTGCGGGCGGCGCGCCGATGCGCTGCGCAGCAGCGCTCGAACGAAGTCAGTCACTCCGAACGAAGCGAGCCTCGAACGAAGACGAATCACCGATGCGCTGCGCAGCAGCGCCCGAACGAAGCCGGCCACGTCGAACGAAGCGAGCCTCGAACGAAGCGACATGCGGCGGCTGCGCCGCCGATCGCCGCGCTGCGCCTGCGGCGCAGCACAGCTTCCCACAACAGCTGACTCCGCTCAGGCGTTTGAGCAGCGCCCGAACCGCGTTCAGCCCTTGCCGGAGGGCACCTCGTTGAACGGCACGTTCTTGTCGGGGCGGATGTCCGGCGGCATGCCGAGCACCCGCTCGGCGATGATGTTGCGCAGGATCTCGTCGCTGCCGCCCTCGATCCGGTTCGCCGGAGAACGCATGAACTGGCGCAGGAACTGATTGCCAAAGCCGCTCAGCTCATCGTCGTCGAGAATCCCGCCCATGTCCTGCAGATCGAGCGCGTAACTCGCCGACTCATTGTTGTTCGCGCCCACCACCACCTTGCTGATGGACGCCTCGGGCCCCGGATCCTGGCCGCGGGACAGGGCTGTGATCATGCGATAGGTGGTGTACTTCAGTCCCATCTCCCGCGTGTACCAGTCCGCGAGTCGATCGCGCACTGCCTGATTGCGGATTGCTGGCTCGTCATCGAGATCGGTCTTCTGGGCCGCGCGAAACACGTCCATCATCGTGTTGGACAAGCCGCTGCCGACGGCGAGACGCTCGTTCATCAGGGTCACCAGCGCCACTTTCCAGCCCTCGCCGGGCTTGCCCAGGCGCTGGCTGTCGGGGATGCGGACGTCGGTGAAGTAGACCTCATTGAAGTCCGAGTTGCCGTTGATCTGCTTGATCGGCCTGACCTCGACGCCGGGCGACTTCATGTCCAGGAAGAACATGGTCAGGCCCTTGTGCTTCGGCACGCCCGGGTCGGTGCGGGTGATCAGCAGGCCCCAGTCCGAGTAGTGCGCGCCCGACGTCCATACCTTCTGGCCATTGACCACCCACTCGTCGCCCTCTTTCACCGCGCGGGTCTTGATGCCGGCCAGATCGGAGCCGGCCACCGGCTCGGAGAACAACTGGCACCAGACCTCTTCGCCGCTGGCGATTCGCGGCAGGTGCTCCGCCTTCTGCTCTTCCGTGGCGTAAGCCATCAGGGTCGGAGCGCACATGCCCTGGCCGATGATGAACAGACCGTCCGGGGTAACGTAGCGCTTCACTTCCTGGTTCCAGATCACCTGTTCGATAGGGGATGCATCGCGGCCACCGTAGGTCTTGGGCCAGCTGAGGCAGGCCCAGCCATGATCGGCCAGCGTCTTCTGCCAGCGTTTGGCGATGGCCACCGGGTCGTCTGCGCCGTCGTATGCGCTCTCCTCGGAGCTCTGACGCAGGCGAGCGTGCTGGTCGAGAAAGGTGCGAACTTCCTTGCGGAAGGCGGCTTCTTCGGGGCTGTCATTGAAATCCATGGCATCCTCTGACGCTATTCGTTGCGTTGCCACAGTCTATTAATTCGATTCGATTATCGCCAGTGAGGAAACGGCATGACCCAAGCGTCCGAGGCGGCCGCCACCGACACCATCTTCACCCGCGACGGCGCGGCCTGGTTGCCGACCTCTGCCGCCATGGGGCCCTGGGGTGACTCGCTGCATGGCGGTGCACCGGCTGCGCTGATCTGCCACGCCGTGGAGGAGGCGGCCGGCGCGGACCTGCAGCTGGCGCGGCTGACCATGGATCTGTTTCGTCCGGTTCCCGCCGCTGCGCTGGAAGTGAGTGTGCGCTTGCTGCGCCGTGGTCGCCGGCTGGCCGTGCACGAGGCCGTCCTGAGCAGCGGCGACAAGGAGCTCGTGCGAGCCACCAGCCTGCATACGGCGGCCCTGCCGGTGAGTCCTGATACGCGTGCCGCGGTCTGTCCGCTGCCGCCGCAGGCGGGCATGGAGGAGATGAGCCTTGCCGATGTGGTGAGCGCCCAGAGCGGTCGGGCCTTGCCGGGGCGCGACGGCCTGCACCTGCGGCTCATGGTGCGGCGTGACTCGGGGCTCGACGGCGGCGGCGCGGGCGGCGGCTGGTTGCGGCTGCCCTTGGATCTGGCGCCGGGGTTGCCGCTTACGCCCATGGTGCACCTCGCGGCGCTCGCGGATTTCGCCAACGGCGTCTCCCAGCGCCGGCTGGAGGAACCAGAGGGGCGCATCGGTTTCATCAATGCCGACATCTCGCTGCACGTGTTGCGGCCGCCGGGCCCCGGCGCAGTTGGGCTGATCTCACGCAATCAGCACTCGCCGGAGGGCCGTGGCGTTGTGTCCGCGGAATGCTGGCAGCCGGACGGCCTTGTTGCCCGCGTGACTCAGTCGGTACTCGCCCAACCCGCTAGCTGAAGGCGTAGACTCACGGGTGGGCTGCAAGGGAGGCTTTTCATGGCACTCCACGATTCCAGCGCGAGCACACTGACTACTGACGATCTGCGCGAGCGGATCGAGCACGGCAAGCTCCGAGACGAGGATAAGGTCTTGGCCGAACTCCTCGACGCCTATCCGCTCGCCTCGGCAGCGCGCCGGCATGCGCTCCAGCGCGGTCGCGAGCTGGTGCAGCGTGCTCGCGAACATCGAGCCGATCGCAGCCGGCTCGATGCTTTTCTCGAGGAGTATGGGCTCTCCAACGAGGAAGGCGTGGCGCTGATGTGCCTCGCGGAAGCGCTGCTGCGCATTCCCGACGATGCCACGGCCGACGAGCTGATTTCGGACAAGGTGCTGGCTGGGGATTGGAACAGCCATCTCGGCGGCTCCGACGCGTTGCTCGTGAATGCCTCGACCTGGGCCCTGATGCTCACCGGCCGGGTCATCCGCCCGGCTCCCGAGTTCCGCAAGGCACCGATCACCTGGTTCCGGCGCCTCGTCTCCCGGACCGGGGAACCGGTGATCCGCAACGCGCTGCATGGTGCGATGCGCATCCTCGGCCGCGAGTTCGTTCTCGGTGAGACCATCGACGAGGCAATCCGCCGCGGCCGCAAGGAGTACGGGGCCGAAGCTTTGTTCTCCTTCGACATGCTCGGTGAAGGCGCCCGCACCGAGGCGGACGCAGCCCGTTACGGCGAGTCCTACGCCGCGGCCATCGACCGCGTGGCGCAGGACGGCAGCGGCCCACCCCATGATCGCTCCGGCGTCTCGGTAAAGCTTTCCGCCCTGCACCCCCACTACGACGTCATGCACTGGGCGGAAGTGCGCGAGGTCATCTATCAGCGTCTGAAGGCGTTGGCGCAGCGCGCAGCGCGCGGCGGCGTCGGGCTCAGCATCGATGCCGAGGAGGCGGGTCGCCTGCTGCTGTCCATGGAGCTTTTCGAACGCCTCGCGCGCGACCCGGACCTGGCGGGCTGGGACGGCGCGGGTTTCGTGGTGCAGGCTTACGGTAAGCGCGCCCGGGACGTGATCGATTGGCTCGCGGAGCTCGCCCGCGACAGCGGCCGCCGCTTCCCGGTGCGGCTGGTAAAGGGCGCCTACTGGGATGCGGAGATCAAGCACGCCCAGGAAGCGGGGCTCAAGGATTTTCCGGTGTTCTCCCGCAAAGTGACGACCGATTTGGCCTGGCTCGTGTGTGCCGGTGCGCTGCTCGAAACCGAGGGTTGGCTGCTGCCCCAGTTCGCCACCCACAACGCGCACTCCGTCGCCAGCGTGCTGACGATGGCGCCGAAGGGGGCGCTGTATGAATTCCAGCGTCTGCACGGCATGGGCGAACTGCTCTACCGGGTGGCGCAGGAACAGTATCCCGAGCTGCCGCCGGTGCGGACCTATGCACCGGTGGGTGGGCACGAGGATCTCGTCTCCTATCTGGTGCGGCGCCTGCTCGAGAACGGCGCGAACTCCTCTTTCGTGAACCGTTTTCTGAACGAACGCTATCCGGTGGAGGAAGTGGTGGCCGATCCCCTGGTGGAAGTGCGGGCGTTCGACCAGGCGCGCCATCCGCAGATCGCGCTGCCCGCGGATCTGTTTGCGCCCCGGCGCAATTCGCGCTCGCTGGATCTCGACGACGCGCGCGTGCTCGCGCAGGTGGAGACCGCATTCCGTCGCCACGATAGCGAAACCCGTGTTGCCGCCCCGGTGGTGGATGGCAAGGCCCGCAGCGGGACGCCGCTGGAAGTGCACAATCCGGCCCGTCTCGACGAGCCGGCGGGCACCGTGATCGAGGCCAGAGCCGAGGACGTGGATGCAGCCGTAACCGTTGCTCGCGGCGCTCAGCGGGATTGGGATCGGCGTGGGGGCGCGGCCCGGGCGGAGATCCTCGAGCGGGCCGCCGACGCGTACGAGGAAGATCTGTTCCGGCTCATGCATCTCGCGGTGATCGAGGCCGGGAAGACCCTGACTGACGCCCTCGCCGAGGTGCGCGAGGCGGTGGACTTCCTGCGCTACTACGCGGCCCTCGCGCGCGAACAGTTCGAAGGCAGCCGCCTGCTGCCCGGGCCCACGGGCGAGCGCAACGAGCTGAGCCTGCATGGCCGCGGTGTATTCGCCTGCATCAGTCCATGGAATTTCCCGCTCGCGATCTTCACCGGCCAAGTGGCGGGCGCGCTGGCTGCGGGTAATGCGGTGGTCGCGAAACCGGCGGAGCAGACGCCGCTTATCGCGGCGCGTGCGGTCGCGCTGCTGCATGCGGCCGGCGTGCCCGAAAACGTTCTGCAGATTCTCCCCGGGGACGGCCGGAACGTGGGCGCGCCGCTGGTGACCCATCCTGGTGTGGCCGGCGTCGCGTTCACCGGCTCGGAAGCCACGGCACGGCATATTCAGCAGGCGCTCGCAGCACGTCCGGGTGCGTTGATTCCGCTGGTCGCGGAGACTGGTGGGCTGAATGCAATGTTCGTCGATTCCAGCGCACTACCGGAGCAGGTGACGGACGACGTGCTGCGCAGTGCCTTCGGCAGTGCGGGTCAGCGCTGTTCTGCACTGCGCGTGCTCTACGTGCAGGATGCGATCCACGACGACCTGGTCACCATGCTGCGCGGTGCCATGGATGCGCTGGTCATCGGCGATCCACGGGATCCCGCCACGGACGTGGGGCCGGTGATCGACACGGCGGCGCGCAAGATGCTGCTCGAGCACGCGGCGCTCATGGAGTCCAACAACCGTCTGCGTCATACGCTCGAGATCCCGCCGCTGCTCGACGCTCGTGGCACGTACGTGGCGCCTCGGCTGTACGGCATCGATCACATCGACGAGATCGGTGGCGAAAAGTTCGGGCCAATGCTTCACGTGCGTCGGTTCCGCGAGTCCGATCTCGACGCCTGTCTGGCTGAGGTGGCCGCTAGCGGTTACGGGCTCACGTTCGGTTTGCACTCGCGCATCGAGCGGCGTGCGCGGCAGCTGTTCGCCGCGGTGCCGGTGGGCAACATGTACGTGAATCGGAACATCATCGGCGCCATCGTCGGCTCTCAGCCCTTCGGCGGTCAGGGGCTGTCCGGAACCGGCCCGAAGGCGGGTGGTCCGCACTATCTGCTTCGCTTCGCAACGGAGCGTACGCTGACCATCAATACCACCGCGTCCGGCGGCAACGCCGAACTCCTCCGCCAGATCCGCTGACCCTCCCCCCGGTGCTTGGAGTGTGAATCCAGCGCACTCCGTGATCGAAGGTGCCTTTTGTGGGAAGTTGTGCCGCCCGCAGGGCGGCGCGACGATGGCGGCGCAGCCGCCCTGAGCTAAACGCTCGATGCGAGCGCAGTCTGCGATCGGCGCGCCCGCTGTG
>SLQW01000100.1 GCA_007131295.1 Pseudomonadales bacterium
GCCCTCGCATGGGGCATCGTTCAGGCGATCGAGGAGGCCGCGGCCGACGACGATGTCTGGGTCATAGGGGTAACCGGGAGTGGTGATGCGTTCTGCGCGGGTCTCGATCTCACGGAGCGCGGCGAGCCGGCGACGCCGCTCGGCCCGGTGAGCCAGGCGCTGGACGATGTGCACTGGGTCGGACGATTTCTGCTTGGCATGCGCGACTGGTGCGACAAGCCGGTGGTGGCGGGGATCAACGGAGTCGCGGTGGGTGCCGGGCTGGGCCTGGCCATGAGCGCGGACATGCGCCTGATGTCCCGCTCGGCGCGCCTCATGGCTGGCTACACGCGGATCGGCGGCTCCCCGGACGGCGGCCTGACCTGGACCCTGCCTCTGGCCATGGGTTATGAGCCTGCGATGCGCTTCATGTTGGAGAACCGCACGGTGGAGGCGGAGGAGGCGCTGCAGCTCGGCATGGTGGGCGAAGTCTGCGATGCCGAGGCGTTCGAGGATCGCTTCGTCGCCTACCTGAAGCAGCTCGCTGGTTGGTCACCGTTCTCCATGCGGATGACGAAACGCGGGATGCATCGCGCCGTGCGTGCCATCGACCTCGAGGCGCAGATGCGGCTCGAGCTCGCCAACATCGGTCGCTGCTTCGCATCGGAGGATGCCAAGGAGGCGCGCAAGGCGTTCTTCGAGAAGCGCGCTCCGGTGTTCAAGGGCCGCTGACTGACGCCGAGAGCGCGCGGGCGAGCTGCCGCGCGCGACGGTCGGGAATCCCGCTTACGCGCTCGACGCGCAGGCTCGAGCAGTCGTTCATGTGCGCGAGGTCGCACAAGCCCGCGCGAAGCAGGGTCGGGTCGAGATTCTCTGCGCCGGGTTCCAGGGCTAGGTGGCGGCATGTAAGCAGTCGTGCGCTGCGCTCGGCCTTGCAATCTGCGCGGCCTATGAGACGAGTGCCAGTGACGAGCGGCAGGCTGAAATAGCCGAAGCGTCGCTTAGCTTCCGGCAGGTAGCACTCGAGCTGGTAGTCGAAACCGAACAGCGCACTGAGCCGATCACGATGGATCACCAGCGGATCGAACGGTGACAGCGCACGCAAACGTCGCGATATGGGCTGACCGAAGGTCTCCAGTGCAGTCGTGTCGACCAACCAGCGGCGGCCGTCATTGAGCGTTGCATTGCTCAGGGGTGCCAGCTCGCCGCGTTCGCAGGCTTCTTGGAGCGCGACCGCGACAGCCTTGCCAAGACCTCTCTCGCGCCGCTGATAGTAGGCATGACGTGCTGTAAACACACCGAGGTGACGACGGGCGCGGGCCACCAGCCAGGTCGCGTGTTCGGCAAGATCCGGCGGCCGGGTGTCGACCCGCGATGGCAGCACACGCTCGGTGAGGTCGAAGCGTTTCTCGAAGCCTTCCCTGCCCGCGACCATCAGAGCGCCTTCGTGAAACAGGCGTTCCAGCGCGAGCTTGGCGGGTTTCCATGCCCACCAGCCGCCCCGGTGTCCGGGGGGCGTGCTGAAGTCACGGGCGCGCAGCGGCCCCTCGCTGCGGACCCGGGCGAGGACACGCTTCATTTCTCCTCGTTCGGAAGCATTTAGCTGACGATGTCGAGCCGCCATCCTTGCCATGCGGGGCAGGGCGTGGCGGAAGTCGTCCATTGGCAGCACGGCGGCGGCGTGAGCCCAATACTCGAACGCCTCCCGTTCGGCAACGAGCTGCTGCAGATGCGCGTTACGGTATCCGGGTACCCGGCTCGCGAAAATGTGGTCGTGGGCGCGGGCGATGACCGAAATCGTGTCCAGCTGAACGTGCCCGAGGTGGTCGAGCGTACGGGCGGCGCCAGCGCGTCCCCGGCCGAAGGATGCCCGGCGCGCCATGCCGCTGGCGTGAAGGGCGACCCTGCGGAGGGTCGCCGGCGGTGCTTCCGTAACTTTGCCAACTGTCGTTCGTGTCATATCCACCTTCCGCGAGCCCTTTGCGCGGCCCCCCCGGATGCCGGAGAATCGAAGTCAGCGGCGTGGGCCCCCGGCACGGGTGGCGACGCGCGCAACGGGACCGACCGGTCGCTTTGGTGCCATCGGGGCGCCAGCGAGGGTGCCCGTCATCATGCGCCGCAGCTGTTAGGCAAGACCACTCCGGAGTATCGCATTGGCCATACACGTTGCCCTCAGGCACATCACGCGCTACCGCTTTGACCGCGCCGTTGAGATTCACCCCCACGTCCTGCGTCTGCGGCCTGCCGTCCACAGCCGAACGCCGATCCTCGCGTACACGCTGAAGATGACGCCGGAGAATCCATTCATCAACTGGCAGCAGGATCCGTTCGGCAACTGGCTGGCGCGCCTCGTCTTCCCGGAACGCGCGCGGGAACTGGAGTTCGACGTCGAACTCGTTGCCGATATGACCGTGATCAACCCGTTCGACTTCTTTCTGGACGAAAGCGCGCAGCACTACCCCTTTCCCTATGGTGAGCGCCTGAGCCGGGATCTGGCGCCCTATCTCGAGGTCACCGAGGCCGGACCGCTGCTGACCGCCTGGGTTGCCGAGGTGTCGCGCGAACGCACGCCAACGGTGGATTTCCTGGTCGCCTTGAATCAGAGACTGGCGCAGGACATCGACTACACGATCAGAATGGAGCCCGGAGTTCAGACCTGCGAGCAGACCCTGGCTCTCGCGCGCGGATCCTGCCGGGACTCTGGCTGGCTGCTGGTGCAGATCATGCGCCATCTCGGGTTGGCAGCTCGCTTCGTATCCGGGTACCTGGTGCAACTCGCGCCCGACGTCCGAGCGCTGGACGGGCCGTCGGGTCCTGAGGAGGATTTCACCGACCTGCACGCCTGGGCTGAGGTTTACGTGCCGGGCGCCGGTTGGGTCGGGCTTGATCCGACTTCTGGTCTGTTTGCCGGCGAGGGCCACATTCCGCTGGCCTGTACCCCCGAGCCATCGAGTGCGGCCCCGATCACCGGCGCCACGGGCGTCTGTGAAGTCGAGTTCTTTCACTCCAATACGGTGTCGCGCGTCCATGAGGATCCGCGGGTCACCAAGCCCTATGACGACACGCAGTGGGAGTCGATCCGTGCGCTCGGACGCAGTGTCGATGCCGAATTGGCAGCAGCTGATGTGCGTCTGACGATGGGTGGTGAGCCGACGTTCGTGTCCATCGACGATATGGAGTCGGCGCAGTGGAACGTCGCTGCCGACGGCGTAGAAAAACGGCGACTCGCTGAGCGCCTCACGCGGAAGCTGCGGGAGGAATTTTCTCCGGGCGGCGTGCTGCACTACGGCCAGGGTAAGTGGTATCCGGGTGAACCGCTGCCGCGCTGGCAGAAGGCTTGCTACTGGCGGCGCGACGGCGTGCCCGTCTGGGAGCATGAAGCGCTGCTGGCTGCCCCGGACCAGCCGCTCGGCCACTCGATCGCAGATGCGGAGCGCTTTGCAACGGCGTTGGTCGATGGTCTGGGCCTGCCCCGGGACTGTCTGCAGCCCGCCTACGAAGACTCGGTGTACCAACTCTGGGAGGAGGCCCGCCTGCCGGAAAACTTGAATCCCGCCGATGTCGATCTGACGAAGCCATCCGAGCGGGCGCGCCTCTTGCGGCTGCTCGAGGGCGACCTTAACGCACCGGCCGGTTTCGTTTTGCCGCTGGAACATTCCGAAGTCGCCGGCCGTTGGCAGACCAGCCCCTGGCCCCTGCGACGCGGGCGGCTTGTGCTTCTGCCAGGCGACTCGCCAGTGGGCTATAGGCTGCCTCTGGACAGCCTGCCCTGGGAGACAGAAGAGGCGCGCCTGACCGATGAACAACCGCCGGATCCCTTCGTGGCTCGCGGGCCACTACCTGCTCAGGTCGTCGGTCGCCCGGACATGGCGGCTCAGGCACCGGTCCGAACGCCGCTGCGCGCGCGTCGCGGCGGGCGGGCCGACGGCCGCCGTGTAGTGAAGACTGCGCTGTGCGTCGAAGTCCGGGATGGCGTTTTGCACGTCTTCCTGCCGCCTCTGAACCGACTGGAGGCCTGGCTCGAGCTCATCGGCCTGCTGCAGGAGGTGGCGCAGCGCGAGCAACTGGCACTCGTGCTCGAGGGCTACGATCCTCCGCGGGATGTACGTCTGCGCAAGTTCGCCGTCACGCCCGACCCGGGCGTGATCGAGGTCAACATCCATCCGGCGGAAAATTTTGCCGAGCTCGAACACAACACCGAGCGGCTCTACGAACTTGCCAGGGAATGCCGTCTGGGCACCGAGAAATTCATGCTCGACGGCCGCCACACCGGTACCGGGGGCGGCAATCACGTCACGCTGGGTGGACCGACGCCCGCGGATTCGCCGCTGCTGCGGCGTCCGTCACTGTTGCGCAGCCTGATCACTTACTGGCAGAACCATCCGGCGCTCTCCTACCTGTTCTCCGGCCTGTTCATCGGCCCGACCAGTCAGGCGCCGCGTGTCGACGAAGCGCGCGACGATCGTCTCTATGAGCTCGAGATCGCTTTCTCGCAGTTGCCCGCTAGCGATGAGGGTCCACCATGGTTGGTGGATCGGGCGCTGCGTCATCTTTTGACCGACCTCACTGGCAATACCCACCGGGCTGAGTTCTGCATCGACAAGCTTTACTCGCCCGATGGACCCACCGGGCGTCTCGGGCTGCTCGAATTGCGCGCCTTCGAAATGCCGCCGCACGCGCGCATGAGCCTGGTGCAGATGCTGCTGCTGCGAAGCCTGGTGGCCATGTTCTGGCAGCGCCCGCTGAAGCGACCGCTGGTGCACTGGGGAACGACGCTGCACGACCGTTTCATGCTTCCGCACTACGTTTGGGCCGATATGCTGGATGTGGTGCTGGACTTGCGCGAAGCCGGCTACGGCATCGAACTGGAGTGGTTCGCGCCGTTCTTCGAGTTCCGTTTTCCGCACTACGGCGAAGTTCAGATCGGCGACATCAAACTCGAGCTGCGAAGCGCCATCGAGCCTTGGCACGTGCTTGGCGAGGAGTCGAGTTCTCAGGGCACGGCACGTTACGTGGACTCTTCGGTGGAACGCCTGCAGGTGAAACTGGGCAACGTCACCGACAGCCGTTACGAACTGGCCTGCAATGGTCGCCGCGTGCCGTTGCGCTCCACTGGCGTAAAGGGCGAGTACGTTGCCGGCGTCCGCTATCGTGCCTGGCAGCCGCCGTCGGCGCTGCACCCGACCATAGGTGTGGATTCACCGCTGGTGTTCGATCTGGTCGACACCTGGAATCGGCGCGCCGTCGGCGGATGTACCTATCACGTCAGTCACGCAGGTGGTCGCAGCTACGATACGTTTCCGGTCAATGCCTATGAAGCAGAATCCAGACGCGTCTCACGCTTCTGGAACTTCGGTCATACACCCGGCGTCATCGAACCGCGGCCCGACATTGGCAGTCGCGGGCGCTTTATTCCCGAGGGCAGCCACCGCGGTCCCATGGAGCCCCCGCCGGCGGAGGTGAATCCGGACTATCCGCTGACGCTGGATCTGAGACGGGGTCGCTGACTATGGCGCAGAGGTGCGCGACATGAGTGAGGCCCTCGCCGGCGATCCCGGTGTGCTCCTGTCCTCGACCTATCTGGATGACCGCGGCGTCTATGACGAGCTATGGACGAATCAGGAGGGCAGTCGTAAGCATCAGGTGCGCGGTCACTGGCAGGCGCTGCTGTCCTCCTTTCAGCAGCTTGGGGGTAGGGACCTAGAGGCACGACGTCAGGAGGCGCGGCGGCTGTTCCGTGAAAACGGCGTCAGCTATAGCGCGCTGGCCGATGGCGAGCGGGGCAGGCGGCCCTGGGAGTTGGACCCGGTGCCCTTCCTGGTGCCTGCCGACGATTGGGCGAAGATCGAAGGCGGGCTTGCGCAACGCGCACGCTTGCTCGACGCCATCCTCAAAGATCTCTACGGACCGCGGCACCTGATCCGCGGCGGCATGGTTCCGGCCGAGCTGATTTATCGCCACCCGGGTTTCCTGCTGCAGGCCGATGGCACACTGGCGCACGAGGAGAGGGCGCTGACCCTGTATGCGGCGGATGTGGTGCGGACGGCAGAAGGCGAGTTCCACGTGGTTGCGGATCGAACCCAGGCCCCGGCAGGTGCAGGCCTGGCGCTGGAAACACGCATCGCCTGTTCACGCATCCTGCCCAATCTGATCCGTGCCACCCATGTCCATCGCCTTGCCAGTTTCTTCCGCACGCTGCGCAATGATCTGGCCCTGCGGGCGCCCCATCAGAAGCTGGACCCGCGCATCGTCGTGCTCGGCCAGGGCGCCAGCGATCCGACCTACTTTGATCACGCCTATCTCGCCAGTTATCTGGGCTTTCCGCTGGTCGAGGGCGAGGATCTCACTGTTCGCGAGAGCCACCTCTGGCTGCGGACGATCGAGGGCCTCAAGCTCGTGGACATGGTCCTGCGCCGCGTTCCCGACGCGCTGTGTGACCCGCTCGAGCTGGATCCGGGTTCCACGGCGGGCATTCCAGCGCTGTTGGAGGTCATGCGGCGCGCGAACGTCGGGATGGTCAATCCGCTGGGTGCAGGGATTCTGGAGAACCCTGGCCTGTTGCCCTACCTGCCGCGGATCGCCCGGCAATTTCTCGGAGAGGATCTGAAACTCGCGTCCACGCCGACCTGGTGGTGCGGTCAGCCCGAAGGCCGCGCCTACGTGCTCGAGCATCTGGACGAACTCCTGATCAAGAGCATCGAGCGCGGCCGCAGGCCTGTCTGGGGCGGTGATCTGTCGAGCGAGGAGCTGGCGCAGTGGCGTGCTCGCATCGAGCGCGACCCGGGACTGTACGTAGGTCAGGAAGCGGGTGTCAGCGCGACGACTCCCGGGCTCGTACATGGGGAACTCCGGCCGCAGTCGGCGGTGACCCGCTGCTTCGTTGCAGCCCGTGAAGATGCCTTTCTTGTGATGCCTGGCGGGTTCACGCGCGTGACTACGCGAGGTGAGATTGCAGGCGGCCTGGCAGGCTCTCTGCAGGGCACGTGCAAAGATACCTGGGTGCTTGCCTCCGAGGAGGAAAAGCATCTCATCTCCTGGCCGGCGAAGACCTCGCCCTCGTTCGTGGTTGCCTACGAGAGCCTGCCGAGCCGAGCGGCGGAAAGCCTGTACTGGGTCGGTCGGCATGCAGAGCGGGCTGAGTTTCTCACCCGGCTCGCACGCTCAGCGCTGCGCAAGTTCAACGAATCACGCGATTACGGTGATCCGGCGGATTCGGGTTGTCTCGCCATTCTCCTGTATGCGCTCAAGGTCCTGTCGACGGGACGCAGCAGCGCGGCGCCCACCCTGAGCAGCGGAAGCGAATTCGTAGAGAACACGCTGCTCGAAACGGTTCGGGATGCGACCTTGGAAGGCTCGTTGGCCGCGACTTTCCGGGCGCTCGAGCGCAGTGCGCTCAGTGTCCGGGATCGCTGGTCGACGGATACCTGGCGGGTGATCGACGAGATCAGCGAAACGCTCGAGGAACAGCGGCGTTTGCCGCGGGCTGGACTGGTAGCGCTCGAGGACACGCTGGATCGTCTGGTGTCGGCGTTGGTGGGCCTCACCGGCCTGACCATCGAGAGCACCACCCACGAGCACGGCTGGCAGTTCCTCATGATCGGCCGGCGCATGGAGCGGGCACGGAACCTGATTCTGCTGATGCAGAGTACGGTGATGCGTGAAGCTGAAGAAGGCATCGAGCATCAGCTCCTGGAGGCGCTGCTGATCGCCAACGAGAGCGTGATGACTCACCGGCGACGCTACCGGGCAGCGTTGGACATCGCCAGCGCGGTGCAGGTGCTGCTCCTCGACGGCAGCAATCCGCGCTCTCTTGCCTATCAGGTGACGGAACTGGCGAAGCACTTGGACGCGCTGCCTAGGGAGGATGGCACGCGCCGCGGCCTGGCAGTGGACCAGCGTGCGCTGCTGCAGGCCACCACGCTGGTTCGGTTGGCGGATGCTTCAACGCTGCTGCCTGCAGACTCCGGGCAGCCACATCAGCGAGATGCGCTCGCCGGGTTTCTCGCAGCCATCGACAGCGAGCTCGAAACCGCAATTGCTGCACTGGATCAGGCATTCTTCACGCACGTGCAACCTACCCAGCAGCTCGTAGCCGTGACGCGGGACGACGACGGTTCGGAAACGGAGTGACCGATGCGCTACCGCGTCACGCACAGCACCCACTACGACTACACCGAGACGGTGACTCTGTGTCATAACCAGGCGCGTCTGACGCCCTCGAGCGAGGGGCGTCAGCAGTGCCGACGGTACCTGCTGACCGTCGACCCGACACCGAAAGTGGTGCGTGAACGGCGCGACTACTTTGGTAATCGCGTCACCTATTTCGGGATCGAGGTGCCGCACACGGAGCTGGTGGTGAATATGGTCAGTGAGGTGGTGACGGAAGCCGCCCCGACTCAGCTCCAGCTTGGAGCGGAGCGGGCGTGGGAGCAGGTGCGTGATGCGGTGCTCTTCGGCGAGGATGCCGAGCTGCGCCTGGTGCAGCAGTTCCTGTGTGATTCGCCGCTTGTGCGCACCATGCCGGAGCTGTCCGCCTATGCGTTGGAGTCCTTCACTCCGGGAAGGGGGCTCATGGAGGCAGCCATCGATCTTACCCACCGCATTTATACGGATTTCAGCTACGACCCCACCGCGACCACGATATCGACGCCGCTGGACCAGGTCTGGGAAGAACGACGCGGTGTCTGTCAGGACTTCGCCCAGCTGGCTATCGCCGCACTGCGGGGCATCGGGCTCCCGGCGGGCTACGTCTCCGGGTATCTCGAGACGCTGCCTCCGGAAGGGGGCGAGAAGTTGGTCGGGAGCGACGCCTCTCATGCCTGGTTTTCTCTGTATCTGCCGGAAGTCGGTTGGCTGGAGTTCGATCCGACCAATGACCAGATGCCGACCGAGCAGTACATCGTACTGGCGCGTGGTCGGGATTACGCGGACGTGGCGCCGCTTAACGGAGTGATCTACGGGGGTGGTCCCCACACCATGAAGGTGAGCGTGGACGTCGTCGACCTGGACGGCCCGATCTGAAGCCGGTTGCGGGCGCGGCGGTTACGAGGAGCAGCGCATGACGATCGATTGGAAGGGTTATCCGACCGAGGGACTCTTCGATGAAATGGTGACGTCCAGTGGGCGCATCAGACCGGGTGCAGGCAAGCTGGCGTCGACCCTGGCTCGCTTCAGCGACGACGAGCTGGCGACGCGCAAGGCTGCCCTCGAGTTGTCGATCAAGGAAATGGGGATCACGTTCACCGTCTACACCCAGGAGGAGGGGTCTATCGACCGGTCTTGGCCGCTGGATCTGATCCCGCGCATCATCCGCAAGCGCGAGTGGGATGCCATCGAGCGCGGCCTGATCCAGCGCGTACGTGCCCTGAACATGTTCATCGATGATCTTTACCATGCGCAGCGCTGTATCTCGGATGGTGTCTTTCCATCTGCACTGCTCGAAAACTCCGCCAACTTCCGCCCACAGTGCGTGGGTGTGAAGCCGCCTCTCGGTGTCTGGGCGCATATCTGCGGTTCCGATCTGGTGCGTGACGAGCACGGTACGGTTTACGTCCTCGAGGACAATCTGAGGGTGCCCTCGGGTGTGTCCTACCTGATGGAAAACCGCCTGGTCATGAAGCGGGTGCTGCCTGAGCTCTTCGAGGACTACACGATCCGGCCGGTCGACGACTACCCGTCGCAGCTGTTTGACACTCTTGCAGCGCTGTCGCCGCGCCCGGCGGCGCATCCAGAAGTGGTCATCCTCACGCCCGGAATCTACAACTCGGCCTATTTCGAGCACTCCTATCTGGCACAGCAGATGGGCTGTGAACTGGTTCAGGGCGACGATCTGGTGGTGGGCGACGACGACTGTGTCTACATGCATACCACCCGGGGGCCTGCGCGGGTCGACGTAATCTATCGACGAATCGATGATCTGTTCCTCGACCCGGAGGTCTTTCATCCGGACTCGGCACTCGGCGTGCCAGGTCTGATGCGAGCGTGGAAGCGTGGCAATGTGGCCCTCGCCAATGCCCCAGGTGCGGGCGTCGCCGATGATAAGGCCGTCTACACATTCGTTCCCGATCTGATCCGCTACTATCTCGGGGAAAAGGCGATCCTGCCTAACGTTCCGAGCTATGTCTGCGAGCGCAAGGAGGATCGGGAGTATGTGCTCGACAATCTCGACAAGCTGGTGGTCAAGCCGGCCAATGAGTCGGGCGGTTACGGCATGCTGATGGGACCCAAGGCGAGCAAGAAAGAGCTGGCGGAGTTTGCCGCACTGGTGCGCAAGAATCCTCGTAACTACATCGCCCAGCCCATGTTGACTCTTTCCACGGTGCCGACCCTTATCGGGTCGAACGTCGAACCGAGGCACGTGGATTTGAGACCTTTCATTCTTTCGAGTGACCGGCATGCAGTGACCATGGGTGGTTTGACCCGGGTTGCCATGCGCAAGGGTTCGCTGGTGGTGAATTCATCCCAGGGCGGCGGCAGCAAGGACACCTGGGTGGTCGATGAGGAGGGCAGCTGATGCTGGCGCGAGTCGCAGGCAACATGTACTGGATGGCGCGTTACCTGGAACGCGCCGAGGACGTCGCGCGTCTGGTCAACGTCAATGCCAATCTACTGCTCGACCTGCCGCGTGGAATCGCTCCCGGCTGGCGACCTCTGGTGACCATCATGGGGGCCGACGCGGCTTATGCGGAGAAGCACGGTGACGCTGTCGACGAGACCAAGGTCCTGCGATTTCTTATTGCCGACCGCGAGCATGCGCAGTCGATTCTCTCGACCATCGCCAGTGCACGCGAGAACGCCCGGACATTTCGCGATGCCATCCCGCGTGAAGCCTGGGAAGAAATCAATGGTCTCTACCATTACACCCGTGACCAGCTCCAGAGCGGACTTTCGAAGCGAGGTCGCTTCGGCTACCTGAAGGAGATCATTCGACGCAGTCAGACGGTCACCGGAATTCTCGCCGGCTGCATGAACCACGATGAGGGGTACTCCTTCATTCAGCTCGGTCGCAAGCTGGAACGCGCCGATATGACGACGCGTATTCTTGATGTGCGTACCGCGACCTTACTCAGCAATGACGTAAGCGAGCTGCGATCGTTCGAGAACATTCAGTGGATGAGCGTGCTCAAGTCGCTGACCGGCTATCAAATGTACCGTCTGGAGATGCAGGTTCGGGTACATCGGGAGGACGTACTGCGTTTCCTTCTGCAGTCACGCCTGTTTCCGCGCTCTGTGTTGCGCTGTCTCGACGAACTCGGCCAGCGCGTCGAGCGACTTGGTGGCGGCGAGCATCCGCTGCGTGTGGTCGTGCGTCTGCAGCGGAGTCTGGTAGAACTCGACGTCTCCACCCTCTCTCCGGAAGGCCTGCACGAGTTCGTTGATGTGCTGCAGATCGGTTTCGCCGAGGTGCACGCGGCCCTGGATGAAACCTACTTCCTCGGATCGCGGGTGGCTGCATCTGCTTCGGAGGCTTCGGCCGCCTGACGTCGTGGAGTCAGCGGCCGAGCAACGTTTCGAGGTCGCGGACCCTACGGCGCAGGTAGCGGACCTCGTCGATCAGTTCGAGGGTGAGTGACAGGCCGGCAACGTCGAGATTCAGGTCCTGCTGCAGTCGCAGCGCGCGACGGGTCCGTCCGACTTCGGCACCGCTGAAGCGCCAGCGCTCGGGTCCACGGCCCTGAGGCTCGAGGACACCGTGGTCCACCAGTTCGATGATCCACTCGCGAGGCAGACCGCAAGCCCTGCACAGCTCCTCCAGGCTGAATGGGCCTGTTTGTTCCAGCACCACACCGATATGCACTTCCTTCATCGTTGCGCCTCCCGGGCGTCGAAGGTGGAAGCCTCGGCCAGGGCCTGATAGAGCTCACGCTCCCGAGGACTGAGCTGCTTCGGCACCACCACCTCGAACTCCAGATACTGATCGCCGGGCGGCTTGCCAGGCAGCCCCCGCCCGCGCAACCGCAGCCGGCTTCCGGTGCTGGTGCCGGCAGGGACCTTGACGTTGACCCTGCCGCCCAGCGTCTCCACCTGGATGTTGCCGCCGAGGGCTGCCTCCCACGGCGCAATGGGAACACGACTCGTCAGATCGCGTCCCTCCACCGCATAGCGTGGATGCGGGACCAGCTGAATGTCGACGTAGAGATCACCTCGGCGCCCGCTGCTTCCGCCGGCACCCTGACCCTGCAGGCGGATCTGCTGCCCGTCCGTGACGCCGGCCGGAATCTTGACCTTGAGATTGCGGGGGGTGCGCGTCATGCGCCCTTGGGCATCCACTTCCGGGACACTCAAGTTCAGGGTTTGTTCGGACCCAGTGAAGGACTCCTCGAGGGTGATGGGAAGGCGCACCTGGAGATCGCGGCCCATTTCTTCGGATCTTCCGCCGAAACCGCCACCGAACATACTGCGGAAGAATTCGCTGAAGTCGCCCCCTGCGCCCACGTCGCCCTCGAATCCGCCTTGGCGAAAGCCGCCGCCCTGTGAGAAGGGATCACCGCCCTTGCGGAAGTCATCGTATGCGGCGCGCTTTTCGCTGTCGCCAAGCACCTCCCAGGCTTCGGACACTTCCTTGAAACGTGCTTCCGCATCCGGCTCGTCACTTACATCCGGGTGGTAACGACGGGCGAGTTTGCGGTAGGCCCGCTTGATCTCGTCGGTGGGGGCGTTCTCTGCGACCCCGAGCGTTGCGTAGTAATCCTTGCTTTCCATGAACCCCACGACCTGGCAAGTGAGGGAGCGTTGCGTCTTCAGATGTTTCGCATAGTGGGTCTGCTGCGCGGAAAATCAAGCGTCACCTGCCTGATCCGGCAGCGTGGCATGTTGAGTTGCAGCGCCGCTGGCGGCACAATTCGGCCCCCGAAACGGTGCCCTCAACCGTTCACTGAACGACCGCGACCGGCTCGATTCGCGCCGGGTCCGCCTCATAGGAGACGCTGCGATCATGAGCCAGACGCCACGCGACAGCCTGAAAACGCGCCGCACGCTTACCGCCAACGGCAAGGAGTACGACTATTTCAGTCTGCCTGCGGCGGAGGAGGCTGGTATAGGGGATCTCAGCCGCCTGCCCCGGTCGCTGAAGATCCTGCTGGAAAATCTCCTGCGCTTCGAAGATGGCGCTACGGTCACCACCGAGGACATCGAGGTGCTGGGCGGTTGGACGAAGTCATCGCCGGAGCGGGAAATCGCCTATCGGCCTGCGCGGGTCCTGATGCAGGACTTTACCGGAGTCCCGGCGGTCGCCGATCTCGCCGCCATGCGTGAAGCCGTCAAGCATGCCGGGCGTGATCCCAGCGTCATCAATCCCCTGGTGCCGGTCGACCTCGTCATTGACCACTCGGTCATGGTGGACAAGTTCGGATCCCCTGAGGCGTTTGCCAGAAACGTCGAGATAGAGATGGAGCGCAACGCGGAACGCTATCGTTTCCTGCGCTGGGGTCAGAAAGCCTTCGACAACTTCCGAGTCGTTCCTCCGGGCACGGGGATATGTCACCAGGTCAACCTGGAGTACCTCGCTAAGGGTGTCTGGTCATCCGAGCAGGATGGTCGCATGGTCGCGTATCCGGACACGCTGGTTGGAACCGACAGCCACACCACGATGGTGAACGGGCTCGGCGTCCTCGGCTGGGGCGTAGGCGGCATCGAGGCCGAGGCGGCGATGCTGGGCCAGCCGGTCTCCATGTTGATTCCGGAGGTGATCGGTTTCGAAATCAACGGCGAACTCAACGATGGGGTGACGGCCACCGATCTGGTTTTGACGGTGACGCAGATGCTTCGCAGCAAGGGCGTGGTCGGCAAGTTTGTTGAGTTCTTCGGTGACGGCCTCGACCACCTTTCCCTGGCGGACCGCGCCACCATCGCGAACATGGCTCCGGAGTACGGTGCGACCTGCGGCTTCTTCCCGATCGATGCGGAGACGGTCAATTATCTGAAGCTCACCGGTCGCGACGAGGATACGGTCGCGCTCGTGGAGGCGTACTGCCGGGCCCAGGGTATGTGGCGAGAAGCGGGCGATCCGGCACCGATCTTCGCCGATACCCTGCACCTGGATCTGGCCAGCGTGGTGCCGAGCCTCGCCGGCCCGAAGCGCCCGCAGGATCGGGTGCCTATGGATCAACTCCACAAGGCATTCCAGGAAGCTCTGGAGCTCGACGGCAAGGCGGGGGACGCCGACCGCCGGGTGGCGGTGGATGGGGAGAACTTCGACCTCGGACACGGCGATGTGGTCATCGCCGCGATCACGTCCTGCACGAACACTTCCAATCCGGCCGTGATGCTCGGCGCCGGGCTCGTCGCCAAGAAGGCACTCGCCCGCGGGCTCAGTGTCAAGCCATGGGTGAAGACCTCCCTGGCGCCGGGCTCGAAGGTGGTCACCGAATATTTGAGCAAATCCGGGCTGCAGGAGTCCCTCGACGGGCTCGGGTTCAATTTGGTCGGTTATGGCTGCACCACTTGCATAGGCAATTCCGGGCCGCTTGCAGCGCCGATCGAGGAAGCCATCGAATCCGGCCAGCTTGTTGTGAGTTCGGTGCTCTCGGGTAACCGTAACTTCGAGGGCCGCGTACATCAGCTGGTGCGTGCCAACTGGCTTGCATCGCCGCCCCTCGTGGTGGCGTACGCCATCGCTGGAACCACCCGGATCGATCTGACCAGTCAGCCCATCGGCACGGATCGGGATGGCAAGGAGGTCTTCCTTGCGGACATCTGGCCGAGCACGGCCGAGATCAGAGAGGCCGTCAGTCGCGTGGATGCGGACATGTTCCGCAGCCAGTACGCCGACGTGTTTTCCGGCGATGCCACCTGGCAGGCCATTGACGTCGCTGATTCGAAGACCTACGAGTGGGACGACTCCACCTACATCAAGTCGCCGCCCTTCTTCTCCGCACTAGAAGGGCCTGAGCGGTCGGAAGTCGTTGCCGGCGCTCGCATTCTTGCTCTTCTCGGTGACTCGGTGACCACCGATCACATTTCACCGGCCGGTGCGATCAAGGCGGACAGCCCGGCGGGTCGCTACCTGCAGGAACACGGCGTCGAGCCGGAAAACTTCAACTCCTATGGTTCCCGGCGTGGCAACCACGAAGTGATGATGCGCGGCACCTTCGCCAACACCCGGATCCGCAATGAGATGGTGCCGGGAGTCGAAGGTGGCTATACGCGGCATGTTCCGAGCGGGGAGCAGATGGCCATCTACGACGCCGCCATGAAGTACCAGGATGAAGGTACGCCGCTGGTGGTGATCGCAGGCAAGGAATACGGCACGGGCTCGTCCCGGGACTGGGCCGCCAAAGGAACCTTCCTGCTCGGAGTCAAGGCGGTGGTGGCAGAGAGCTTCGAACGCATTCATCGCTCGAACCTGATTGGCATGGGTGTGCTTCCGCTGCAGTTCAAGGACGGCGTCAGCCGTGAGAGTCTCGCACTCGATGGCTCAGAGACTATCGACGTCCTCGAGGCGCAGGGTGGGCTGCGTCCTGGTCAGGCCATGACGCTCCGGATCACGCGCAAGGATGGTCGCTCCGAAGACGTAGATGTGACGAGCCGCCTCGATACGGAGAATGAGATCGCCTATTTCAAGAGCGGTGGCATCCTGACCTACGTGCTCAACGACCTGGTCAGTCGAGCTGCCTGATCAGAGAGGTCCGAGGATCGCATATAGCTGAGGGAAAGCCGTGGGACGTCGCCGCAACGTGCTGCTGATCACCGTGGACCAGTGGCGCGGCGACTGTCTCTCGCGCCTCGGCCATCCCCTTGTACGAACGCCGAATCTCGATGCCTTCGGCGAAGATGCCGTGCAGTTCATTGCGCATTACTGCAACGCCGTTCCCTGTGGCCCGAGCCGGGCCTGCATTCATACCGGCATGTACCTGGCGAATCATCGCAGCGGCACCAACGGTACGCCGCTGGATCGTCGCTTCACCAACTGGGCACTCGAGGCGCGGCGTCAGGGTTATGCTCCGGCGCTGTTCGGCTACACGCATACCGCCCGCGATCCGCGCGAGTTCCCGGCAGATCACCCCTTCATGCGCACAGACGAGGGGCCTTTGCCGGGGATGGACCATGTGCTGCCGATGGGTACCGATTGCAGTATCTGGCGCGACTGGCTGGCAGAAATCGGCTATGCCGATTTGCCCGAAGACGCCCAGTTCACATTTTTGATGCGCGATGACGATCCGCGTTGGGAGGCTGCGCGACAGCCGCGGCCGCTGCGGTTTCCGGCAGAGCACTCAGACACGCGCTTCATGGTAGATCGGTTGCTCGCATGGCTGGAGGAGCAGGGCAAGGGGGCGCTGCCGGCTTCGTCACCAGGCTGGATGGCACACCTGTCCTTGATCCGACCGCATCCGCCCTGGATCGCGCCCGAGCCCTACAACACGCTCTACGCGGTTGATGACCTGCCCGCGCCGGTGCGTGCGGCTAGCGTTGCGGTGGAAGGTGCACAGCATCCATGGCTTGCATGGCACCTTTCCGGCAGGCGCAATGCCGCTCACGCGGAGCCGCTGCGCCACGGGCTGCTGCAGGCAAGCTACTATGGCCTGATGAACGAGGTGGACGACAATCTCGGCCGCCTGTTCGCCTTCATGCAAGAGCAGGGAAGCTGGGAGGACACGCTCATCATCCTCACCTCGGATCACGGTGAGCAGATGGGTGATCACTGGCTGCTCGGCAAGACGGGCTACTTCGATCAGTCTTACCACGTGCCTATGTTCGTTCGTGATCCCGAGGCTCGCGCGGATGCTACTCGTGGCCGTCTGGTGGAGCAGTTCACGGAGCACGTGGACATCCTGCCGACCCTGCTCGAGTGGATCGGCGCGCCGCTGCCGCGGCAGGCGGATGGATGTTCCCTGCTACCCTGGGTGCGCAATGTCGGAAGCCCTGCAGCCTGGCGCGATGCCGTGCACTGGGAGTACGACTTCCGTGACCCCATCAGCGGTGAGGCTGAGCGAGCCTTCGGTCTCGACATGGAACAGTGCCATCTTGCTGTACGTCGCGGGCAGCGCTGGAAGTACGTGCACTTTGCGGGTATGGCGCCGCTTCTGTTCGATCTCGAGGCCGACCCGTTCGAGTCCACGGACCTCAGCCGCGAACCGGCAGCGGCGGGCCCGCTCTCGGAGCAAGCCAGGCAGCTGTTATCCTGGCGCATGCGCTGCGGTGATCGCAGCCTGAATCACATGCGCATAACGCGCAGTCATGGCCTCGTGGCGGCCGGCGGAGCGGCGCCAACGGAGCCAACGGAGCTGTGAAGTGCGGCCTGCTAGGTGCGGCCTGCTAGGTGCGGCCTGCCAGGTGCGGCC
>SLQW01000205.1 GCA_007131295.1 Pseudomonadales bacterium
GCGCAGCCCAGTCGAGGTTCTCGCCGTCGCGGACCGTTGTCGCTTCGCTCATTCAGCCTTCCCCGACTCGCTCTCTGCAGGTCTCGATGATGTCGCCTCGGACACCCCCGCGGCAATCGGGTGAGTCGCCAGGAAACGCACGCGCTCCGAAGACCATCCCGCGAGCCGGGGCATCAGACGCTGGAGGGAGCGATGCGCCTTACACACGTCCTGTTCAGCCCTGAGGACTTCATCGCTCGGTTGGACGCCGAGTGAGGCAGCGCGTCGACCTCTACATCCCGTAGCGCTGCCGTTTGTCGATTGGGATGACTGCAAGGTATGAATTGGGGCAACCTGCCGGCTAGTATGGACCCCCAGGATTTGGCTGAAGTGGGGTGCGTGATGACGGCAGTGACTTTGGGGCGAAGGGGATTGCTGCGCTTTGCGGGTCTCTTGTCCGGCGCTGTAGCGGCCGGCGCATCCGGATGGGTGCTCGCAACTCCTGTGGCCGCCGAAGCAGATGCTGCGGCGAGTGAAACCATCGCCAACCTGTCTCTGAATGAGAATCCCTGGGGTCCGTCTCCGCGGGCACAACAAGCCATGCTCCGTAACATTGCCAGCAACCATCGCTACGCTGGTGCGGAGACCCAGGCGCTGATACGGAAGATCGCTGAATTGGAGAACGTGTCGCCCGACACGATCGTGCTTGCTCCTGGTTCGAGTCCACTGCTGCGCATCTTGGGTGACCAGTTCGCGACCGATCTTCCTGGCGGTGAACTGATCACGGCAACTGCGACCTTTGAAGTGCTGTTCCGCGCTTTTGCGGCGCGAGGGGGCGACGTGGTGCATGTGCCCCTCGATGACCAACTGCGTTTCGACCTCGACGCGATGGCATCACGCATCGGCTCCAGGACGGCTGGCATCTATGTTTGCAATCCCAACAATCCCACGGGAACTGCGCTGTCAGTCGACGCTCTTCGGGCGTTCGCTACGGAAGCCGCCAGGACCGCGCCGGTGTTCATCGACGAAGCCTACGTGGACATGATGGACGACTGGCCGCGAAGCTCATGCATGGATCTTGCCCGCGCCGGGCACGATGTCGTCATCTGCCGGACGCTGTCGAAACTGCACGGGCTGGCCGGGGCGCGCATCGGCTTCGCTGTCATGCGCAAGGAACGAGCGGACCGTGTCCGGGCTGCAGCCCGCAGTGGTGGACTGCCGCGAATGGGCGTGGTGGCTGCCCTGGCCAGTCTCGATGACGAGGCGTTCGTCACCGAAGCACGTCAGCGCCTGCGCGCGGGACGGCTTGCGTTGGAGCGCGTGGTGGCCGAAGCCGGTCTCGAATACGCGCACGGTTCCCAGGCGAACTACGTCTACGTGAATACGGGGATGCCCAATGAGCGTTTCGTGGGGCTGATGGCGGAGCAGAACGTTCTGGTGGTGCGGCGCTCGTTCCAGGGCTACGACAACTGGAACCGGATCTGCGTGGGTACCGACGCCGAGATCGAGCACTGCCGCCGCGCGCTGGCGCGCGTGCTCGCAGCCTGAGCCCAATTGTAAGGGTCACCAACATTGGACGAACATTGGGGTCGGACCAGATCAACTATCTGAAAAATAGTGAGTTGTCTTCACTTTCTTCCGGCGCGACCTCCACCAGACATGTCGCCACATGTCTGAATCAATTGCCGCCCGTTCGTTGAGTGACGGCATGCCCCGCGCGCATCGAGTCCTATTGCTTGGACATGTCTGGCCTATCACCGAGCGCTGTCACGGACAGCAGCTCCTACTGGCCGACGTGGTGGATCGTCGCCGCGGGCAGCACTGGTTGTCGGAATCCAAACGCCGTTACCACCTGTCCGTACTCAACTTCAACGTCACGAGCAACCACCTACACCTGGTCGTTCGTGATCGTGGCCACGGCGAGCTCGCCGACTGGAAGGCGAAGTAGAATCCGCCCAGGGTCAGCCCGAAGGGCGGGCTGGTGTGGAAATGCGACAAATCGTCGCAGGCTGGGGAGAGCGGGAGCCGCTGCGGTCGAGTACTGCGGAGCTCTGTCCTCTGCACGCGGCGCAATCCGACATTGATACGGATCGTGAAGCCGGCGCATGCTTGTCGTGAACGAACGGGTGGACTCTTGAGCAGCGGGGTGGAAAGCAGAGGTGGCGGCTGGAGATAACGGTGATACAGAGGGGCGGGGATTCCTGGCGGAGATCCTGGCGCAACTGAGGGCCAGTTTCGAAGGCGCATTCGGTCTGATCAGCGAAGATACGACCGACATGGCGGAACTCGCGGCCGCGGGGATGCATCATCTGGTGGTCAGCGTCATCATCCTCGCGGTCGTCGGCGCTGTTTATCTGGGGTTGCGAGCCCTGCTGGCTCGAGCACTGCGCCGCCATGGCATGACTGCCCGGTGGCTGGCACCGCTCGTAGTCGTTCTGCGCTACTTGGCCTTCATCGTCGCGGCGCTCCTGATCATGGCCCAGTTCGGCGCCGACGAGGCCATGATCAGTGCAGTGGCCCGCGCCGCGCTGGTGGCGCTGATCTTCTACCTCGCGTGGATGCTCTCCACGGGCGTTCTGCTGCAGCTGCTCGCCCGCTACGATCTCGACCGCTCCGTCGAGCAGCTGTTGCGCAACGTGGTCGCGGTGCTGATCGTCGCGTTCGGCATCGTCACCGTGCTGTCCCAATTCGGCTTCGACATCCTCTCGGTGATCGCCGGGCTTGGCATCGTCGGCCTCGCGGTGGGCTTCGCCGCCCAGTCGACACTCGCCAACATCATCGCCGGCGTCACCCTGCTGATCGAGCGGCCGTTCCGGATCGGTGACTGGGTGGAAATCAACGGTCAGACCGGCAAGGTCATGCAGATCGCCCTGCGCACGACCCGGCTAAGGACTCGCGACAACATCTACACCATCATTCCGAACGCGAGCGTATCGGAGGCGGACATCATCAACTTCAGCGCCGGCGGGCCGCTGCGGGTCCGCATTCCCTTTGGCATTGCCTACAAGGAATCGGCGAAGGCGGCGCGCGCCGTCGTCCTGCCGATCCTGGAAGCGCACGAACTGGTGCTGAAGGAGCCGGACATGATGCCGGCGGTGCCGATGACGGCACTCGGCGACTCCTCCGTTGACATGGCCATCGTCTACTGGCTCGATCCGGAGAACATCGACATCCAGCCGCGTATCAGCAACCAGATTCTGGAAGCGACGAAGGAGGCGCTCGACGAGGCCGGGATCGAGATTCCCTTCCCGCATCTGCAGGTCTTCGTTGATGGCGCGAAGGCGCTCGAACCGCTCGTGCGGCCGCTCGTGGTGCAGCGGCAGTCCTAGCCCGCTTTTGCCGTCGCTGCGGGGGGTGCCGCGTGTGAAGCGCGCAAGCGATCGGAAGCGAGGACGGTGCGTGCCAGGAGTGCGCTTCCCACCGCCACGCATACCGCCATGGCCAATCCGTTGCCGATGAAGTCGCCGGAGAAATCGCGGATGGCGCCGCCGATAAGGGGCGCCGCCGCGCCGCCGAGCATGACGAAGGCGGGATGCGCACCAGCGAGGCGGCCGCTCAGATCCACGCGCGAGAGCGCGCCGAGCACGAACGGCATCATGGCGATGGGCATCATCGCGTAGAACGGTCCGGCAATGTAGAAGGCGAGCGGGGTCGCGGCCCGGGCGAGGAGCAGCCCGGTACCGATCAGCGCCAGCAGCACCACGAGCACCGGGACGGCGGCACGTATGCGCACCCCTAGCCAGCCGGCCACCAGCGGTGCCACCACGCCGAACCCACTGCCGAACAGGAACACGATGCCGATCACCTCGGCCGTCAGCGGTACGGCGAGGCCGATCTCGACGATGAATACCGCAAGTAACGCGTGACCGAAGAAAATCAGGCCAAGCCCGAACAGCGCCAACCAGCCATGCCAGGGCAGTGGCGCGCTCACGGCGCCGGCCGCTGTGGTCGGACTGACCGCGGGTGGCGCCGGTGCCCTGCGCACGAAGGCGAGCGCGAGCAATGCGAACACGAAGTAGACCAGATAGAGGCCGTCGACCGGACGCAGTTCTCCCGGAAGCCACTCGCCTAGGCGCAGGGCGCGGGGCAGGATCAGCGCGAGCAGCATGCCCATGACACCGACGCAGCTGTTGATCACCCCAAACGTGGCTTCCGGCGTGGTGCTGCGGCCGGCGATGCCCATCACGGTGGCGACCACGGCGCCGGCGGCGAGGCCCGCGATGAGTCGCGTTCCGTAGAGGACTTCGACCTGACTTACCGTCAGCGTGGCGAGGTGCACCACGGCGAGCACGATGAGTGCCGTCAGGTAGACACGCTGCGGCGGCACTCGGGCGATGAAGCGCGCGCAGAACAGTACGCTGACGGCCACTGCGGCCATCTCGATGCTTGCGACCGTCCCGGCCGCGGCGTTGGAAGCCGCGAAGCCATCGACGATGCCGGAAATATTGAACGGCATCGCCACCATGGCGCTGAATGCCAACAGCAGCAGTGCTGTCAGGGCGAGCAACCCGCCACCGCGGATCTCGATCCGGCCATCGCCTTGCGTCGTCATCGCGCCCCCTGCCGTCTCGGCCCAGCATAGGCCGCTCCGGTTTCCCCGTCACGTGTGCTGGTCAATGCCCGCGGTCGAGCTGGTTCGGGTTCCCGCTGGGGCTCGGGCGAGGCAAGGGGAAGCGCGCGACCCTATCGCCGGCGAAAGTGCCGAGCCAGAGCTGGCCGTCCACTTCCAGGGCGACACTGACTGCTCCTGTGGGCAGGGCCTCGCCCTCGAGCAGCACGGTCGCCGTCAGATCCTCAGGGTCCAGAGCCTGGATCGAGAAGGCCAGGGCGCAGGTGCCCGTCTCCAGGCTCTGGCAGGCGAGGGTCTGTCGGATGCCGCCATGATGGGACGCCACCAGCAGGCGACCATCCGCACTCCAGGTGGAATTGTCGGGGCCAGGTACGTCCGCGCTTGCCAATACCTCGCCGGTGGTGACATCGATCCGTCGAACCTCATTGCCCAGGTAGGCGTTCAGGTAGAGATAGCGCTCATCCGGCGACTTCTCGATACCGTTGGGCATGGCGGCGCGACTTCCCGGGATCTCCGCGAACCCCCGGCCGGGACGCCACTCGATGACCCATCCGGTATTCCTTCCGAACATGCCCTTGAGCAGGGACGATAGCTCCGCATCGCTGGGAAACATGTGGGTCGCCCAGAATCCGCCGTCTGCCAGGCCCACAAGGTCGTTGAGATAGCTGCCCTCGGGCATGTCGACGCAGCCGCGCCAGCGCAGCTCGAGCTGATGGGTCTGCGAGCCGAGTACCTCGAAGTACTCCACGGATTCGCGGCCACCGTGATTGACGACCAGCAGGGCATGACGGCCGTCCGGGCGTGTCAGCAGGTCGATGCCGTGCGGCGCGAGTTGGTCGCCAGGCGGCCCCGGGCAGTTTGCATCTCCCCAGCCGGCCTCTGGTCGATCAAGACCCTCGCCTGGATAGAGTATGCGTGGCTGGGGAGCCCCTGGAAGGAAGCTTGCCAAGCTGCCAGGTGCGGATCCGTCCATGCTTGCGAACTGGCTTACGATGATCTCACCAGTCGGAGCGAAGTGGGCCAGGTCCTCCGGATTGACGAAGCCGCAGTAGGGCGTCACCCCCGCACTCGGCTCGCAGTCCACGATCGGGTCCGCGGGCGCGCCGCCACAACCCGAGAGCCCGAGCAGGCTCAGGAGCAGGGCCGAAACGACGCCGGTCTTCGCGGCCACATTCGGCAGCGTGCGATCTGACATGAGGACTCTCCCGCGGAGCCAACGGCTGCGACCACGCTGTGAAGCTACAGTCGCTGATTGAATTCGATCAGATTCCCACTCGGGTCGCGCGTAAAGGCCTGTCGGCAGATACCGGCAATCTCGGACGGCGCGGAGACCATCACGTCGGCCGCGACGAGCGCCTGCTGCACGGCTTCGACGTCGGTGACGTCGAAGGCGAAATGCTGTTCCTTCAGCGGTCTCTCCGAGTCGATCGCCAGGAGGTGCACTTCCTGGGCTCCCGCCTTCAACCACAGGCCGGGAAATCCGAGCTCAGGCCGCTCGAGTTCATCGAGTCCGAGAATGTCCACATAGAACTCGCGCGCGCGCTCGAGATTCGTGACGTTGATCGAGACGTGGTGGATGCCGCGCAGATTCATGGGACCTCCTCGGCAGGCGTTGAACTGCGAGCATACGACCGTCTGCTATTGGGATCATCTCTTGCCGGCAGTGCCGGCACGCTATGCGTCGCCGCCGTCTACGAAGATGTTCTGGCCGTGAATGTAGTCGGCGCGAGGACTGGCGAGGAAGCAGACCAGATCGGCGATCTCCTCCCGGCGGGCGAAGCGTCCCGCTGCATTGGGGAAGCGTTCGGCCACGGCGCGGCGTTCGATCGCAGTCCAGTCGTCGCCCCAGCCTTCTTTTCCGGCGGTCTGCCGCATCCAGGCTTCCACCTCCGGGGTGTGGATGATGCCGGGTGAGACCAGGTTCACGCGCACGCCGGTTCCGGCAAGTTCGCGGGCGAGCGCCTCGGTGAGTGTGACCAGGGCGCCCTTGGCGGTGTAGTAGTGCGGGTTGCGGCCGGCCGGTCGCTGGGTGCCGGCGGTGCCGAGGTTGATGATGCGGCCCCAGTCGGCCCGGCGCAGCGTCGGCAGGGCTCGGGCGATCATGCGCGACGCCGACAGCACGTTGTGCTCGTACATCGCGTGCCAGTCTTCCGCCGCGGTGTGCTCGAAGTCGCCACGGTCGGAGGTGCCGTAGTTGTTGATCAGGATGTCGACGGGTCCGTCGGCGTTCGCGGCCTGCCACACCCCATCGGCGCCGGCATCGCTGAGCAGGTCGCCGGCGACGGCGAGCGCGTCAGGAATGTCTGCTGCAACGGCGCGCGCCGCGTCGAGTTCGAAGCCGTGCACCAAGATGGCGGCGCCTTCCTCGGCAAGCCGGCGGGCGATGACTGCGCCGGTGCCACGATGGCTGCCGGTGACGAGGGCACGGCGGCCCGCGAGTGCCAGGTCCATATCTACTCCAGGGGTCAGGCGGTCTGCTGTTCGTTCAGGCCGAGTTCCTCGGCCATGGTCTTGCGCATCAGGAATTTTTGCAGCTTGCCGGTGACCGTCATCGGGAAGTCGTCGACGAAGCGGATGTAGCGCGGCACTTTGTAGTGGGCGATTTGTTCGCGGCAGTAGGCGAGCACGTCTTCCTCCGTGAGCGTCACGCCGGGCTTAAGTCGGATCCAGGCCGCGACCTGTTCGCCGTACTTTGGATCGGGGACGCCGAAGACCGCCACGTCCTGAATGCCGCCGAGCCGAAAGAGATACTCCTCGATCTCGCGCGGATAGATGTTCTCGCCGCCGCGAATGATCATGTCTTTCACCCGGCCGACGATGTTCACGTAGCCGTCCTCGTCCATGACCGCGAGGTCGCCGGTGTGCATCCAGCCGGCCTCATCGATGGCCTCCGCGGTCCGTTCCGGATCATCCCAGTAGCCGCGCATGACGCAGTAGCCTCGGGTGCAGAGTTCCCCAGTCTCGCCGCGCGCGACGACGTGGCCTTCGCCGTCGATCAGCTTCACCTGTACGTGGGGGTGAATGCGCCCCACCGTACTCACCCGCTTCTCCAACGGATCGTCGGTGGCGCTCTGGAAGCTCACCGGCGAGGTTTCGGTCATGCCATAGCAGATCGTCACCTCCGGCATGTGCATGTCCCGCTGGACGCGTTTCATGACTTCGATGGGGCAGGGGGCGCCGGCCATCACGCCCGTGCGCAGGCTGCCCAGGTCGAAGCTTGCGAACTCGGGGTGGTCGAGTTCGGCGATGAACATGGTCGGTACGCCATAGAGCGCGGTGCAGGACTCCTCCGCCACGGCGGCGAGGACGCTGCGCGGCTCGAAAGCCTCGTCAGGAAAGACCATGGTCGCGCCGTAGGCGGTGCAGCCTAGGACGCCCATGACCATGCCGAAGCAGTGGTAGAGCGGGACCGGGATGCAGAGCCTGTCGTGCTCACTGAAGCGCTGCGTGCAGGCAGTGAACAGGCCGTTATTGAGAATGTTGAAGTGGCTCAGCGTCGCGCCCTTGGGTGAGCCGGTGGTGCCGCTGGTGAACTGGATGTTGATGGGGTCGTCCGGCTGCAGTGTGGGGCCGATCTCTGTAAGGCGCTTCTGTGCGGCGCTGCCTCCGCCGGCAGCGAGTTCGTCGTAGCGGTGGCAACCGGGATGGTTGCCGTCGCCGAGCGTGATGATGTGACGCAGCGCGGGCAGGCGGTCGGCGCCTAGCGCGCCGGGTTGGCAGCGCTCGATCTCGGGGGCCAGACTGCGCAGCATGGCGAGGTAGTCGCTGGTCTTGAGCCGCTGTGCAGTTACGAGCGCGCGGCAGCCCACCTTGTTCAGGGCGAACTCCAGCTCGCCGAGTCGATACGCAGGATTCACGTTCACCAGGATCAGCCCGGCGCGGGCAGTGGCGAACTGGGTGACGACCCATTCGAAGCGGTTTGGTGACCAGATCCCGACTCGATCGCCAGGCTCCAGCCCGAGTTCCAGCAGGCCGGATGCCAGGGCCTCAGCAGCGCGGTCGAGTTCGGCCCAGCTCATGCGCATGCCTTGATGGCATGCAACCAAAGCCTCCCGGTCGCCATGGCGTTCGGCGGTGACGCGCAGGGCATCGCCGATGGTGCGCCAGAGCAGGGGCTCGCTGCTGACGCCACAAACGTAGGCGGGGCTCATGCTGCCGTTTCCGGTTCGGGGCGCCGCTCGAGCCAGCCGCTTGCGGCTTCCAGTTCGCTAGCAAGCTGCAGTAGCGTGAGCTCCGCCCCGTAGCGGCCGACGAACTGCATGCCCACCGGCAGGCCGTTGCTGTCCTGCGCGAGCGGCAGGCTGATCGCCGGCTGCCCGGTGGCATTGAACGGCGGCGTGAACGGAAAGGCTGCGGCGGAGCGCTTGTCGTGCTCGCGCGGATCCACCGCCACCGGATCAAGCCAGCCTATCTCCGGCAGCGGCCTGCCGAGTACCGGGGTCATGTACACGTCGATGGCGCCGAAGAACTGCTCCACATGGCGGGTGAAGGCCTGGATCTCCCGCAAGGCCCAGATCACGTCGGTGCCCTTGCGGGCGGCGCCGGCGCGGACGTTGCGCCAGGTCAGCGGTTCGAACTCGTCGTCTTCCGGTTCCCGCCCGAAGCGTTCGCTGAGGGCCGCCACGTCGGCGGCGAGCTGACTCGAACCGATGGTGCCAAATGCCCGGTAGAAGCGGCGCCAGTCGTAATCGATATCGAGTTCTTCGACGAAGTGGCCGAGTTCGGCGAGACGTTCGAGGCTCTGTTCGAAGGCGGCGCGGATCTCCGGGTGGACCGGCCGCCCGGATGGCGTTGCCGTGCTGGCGGCGATGCGCAGAGGACCGGGAGGCAGCATGGCGCCCGAGCACCAGTCCCGCTCTGGTGCCTGCGGTCCGTACAGGGATGCTTCCGCGACCGCATCGAGCATGGCCGCGCTGTCGCGGACGCTTCGGGAGACGATGAAGTTGCGGGAAAACGCGAAGGGTACGTCCAGCGCCGGCAGCGTGCGTGCCGTGCGTCCGCGGCTTGGCATCAGGCCGACCAGTCCGCAGCAGGCGGCGGGAATGCGGATGGAGCCGGCACCGTCACTCGCGTGGGCAACGGGGACGATGCCGGCAGCGACGGCCGCAGCGGAGCCGCCGGAGGACCCGCCCGCGATGTGCCCACGATGCCAGGGATTGCGCGTCGGGCCGTGGCGGGCGGGTTCAGTTGTGCCGGTGATGCCGAATTCCGGCGTGTTGGTCTTGCCGAGGGAAATCAGGCCCGCGCGTCGGAAGGCGGCGGCCAGCGGCGCATCTGCTTCGTGGCGCATGTCGCGGGTGAAGCGGCTACCCGCCGTGTGGGGTGCGCCCGCCCACTCCAGCCAGAGGTCCTTGACCGCGAACGGAACTCCGGCGAAAGGGCCGTCGCCCGCTTGGCGGGCCGCAGCGCGGGCGCCTTCGAAGTCGGTGGCGACGAAGCAGTTGAGAAGTGGATCGACCGCTTCGGCGCGGGCGATCGCCGCTTCGACGACCTCGCTTGCGGAGACTTCTCCGAGCGTCATGAGTTCGGCCAGTCCAAGTGCATCGTAGAGCGCGTATTCGCGGAATGTGCCCATGGTCCCTCCTACCCAGCCTGCCCCAGAGTAGAACAAGCCAACGCCCGGCTCTAGGCGCCGGTTTGAATCGGTATACTGCGCCGCCCGTCGCGCCGGCCATCCGGAACCGTCTTGGATCACGCTCTGCTCATCTTCCTCCTGCTCGTCCTCTTCGGCGGCTACGTGCAGACCGTCGCCGGTTTCGCGCTGGGCATGATCCTGATTGCCGGCAGCAGCGCCATGGGGCTGTTCCCGCTTCCGGTAACGACCGCGGTGATCAGTCTCGTGAGCATGGTGAATATCGTCATGGCGCTGCACGGGCACTATCCGCGCATCTACCTGCGCGGACTGGTCTGGATGATGCTGGGGCAGATCCCCTGCGTGGCGCTCGGCGTGCTGCTGCTGAACTTCCTCGACGCCTCGGCGGAACGCCTGCTCATGCTGCTGCTCGGCAGCTTCATCATCCTCGGCTGCGGCGCGATGATGTTGCGCCCGCGCCCCAGAGAAGTCGTTTCCGGCCGCGTCGGCTATCTGGCGGCAGGCATGGGTGGCGGCATGCTTGGTGGCTTGTTTTCAGCTGCGGGGCCCGTGATCGGCTGGTTCGTCTATCGCCAGCCGCTGTCGGTACCAGAGATCCGCGCGAGCCTGCTGGCCACGTTCGCGCTCGGCACCCTGGCGCGCACGGTGGTGGTCGGCGTGGACGGCGGCTTGACCCGTGAGGTCTGGGTGCTGACCGCTTGGAGCATCCCGCTGGTCCTGCTCGCCACCTGGCTAGGCCGGCGTTTTCCGCCTGCGCTTTCCGAGATGAATCTGCGGCGACTTGCTTTCGCACTGCTGTTCGCCATGGGCTTCTGGATCCTCTACTCCGCGTGGGGGTGAGTACTCAGGATCCGAAGCGGTATTCGCAGAACGCCACGTCCCACCAGCGCTCGAACTTCCACCCGCATTCCGACAGGCGCCCCACTTCGCGGAAGCCGAGCTTTTCGTGCAGGGCGATGGAGGGCGGATTCGGCACGGTGACGACGCCGTAGGCGCGGTGCACATCGGCTGCGGACAGCGCATCGAGGAGCGCCCCATACAGCCGCGTTCCCCTACCCCTCCCGGCCGCGTCGGGCGCCATGTAGATGGTGGTCTCCACTGAGCGGCGGTAGGCCGCGCGCGGTCGCAGCGGCGTCGAGCAGGCGAACCCGAGCAGCTCAGTCTGGCTCGCGTCCTCGGCGATCAGCAGCTGCCATGGGCCATCTGCGCTGAACTGGGCGAACCAGCTCTGGCGCTCCCTGGCTGTGACCGGCTCCACGTCGAAGGTCGCGGCACTGTGGCGGACGTAGTGGTTGTAGAGCGTAATGATGGCCCCGTGGTCACGGGATTCCCCGGGGCGGATGTTCATCGGGACCGGCGCCTTTCCTTCCACAGCTGGGTCATGAGGCCGAACAGCTCCGGAACGTTGGGTGCGCTGTCATCGCCACTGAATTCGCGATAGAGCGTGGCGACGTTGACCGCGATTCGTTCGGCGTCACCCCAGCTGTCGTAGTCTGAAAGATTGATGTCCCGGGCAGCCTCGGCCGCAGACAGGCCGGCGTCGAAGCGGGCGCGGGCCTCGTCGCGGATGTAGGCGAGGTAATCGCGCACGGCGCGAACACCGCGGGCGTCGGTGATCGGACCGTGACCGGGAACCACCTGTTCCGGGGCCAGTTCGAGAATGCGCTCGCAGGCGGTGATCCAGTTCCCTACTGGGCCGGCCCACATGATGGGATGGCCCTCGATGAACAGGATGTCGCCGGTGAAGATGACGCCATCGGCTGCCACGTGGACCAGGGTGTCGCCGCGCGTGTGGGCCGGACCTACCTGGATCAAGCGCACCTGCTTGTCGCCGACGGCTACATCGAGTTCGCCCTCGAAGGTTCGGGTCGGCGGGGTCTGGGTGATGCCTTCGAAGTCGAATGCGCCGAAGCAATGCAGAAAGAATTCGCCGAGTTCACCGAGGTCGCCGGCCTGTCGCTTCATGGCGGCCATGTTCTTCGGGTCTTCGTGTGCCATCTCCTCGGCGCAGGCGGCCGAGGCGATGATCTCGGCCTCGCTGACGAGTTCGTTGCCGTTGCAGTGGTCGCCGTTGGCGTGGGTGTTCACCAGCCGTTCGATGCGCCGGGCCGACGGCACCGAGGCGCGCATGGCATCGAGCATCGCGCCGGTGAGACGCAGATCGAACAGGGTGTCCACCAGCATATTGGCTTCGCCATCGGTCACGAGGCCTGCGTTGGACCAGCCCCAGCTGCCGTCGGGTTGCAGCCAGGCCCAGCTGCCACCGCCGAGATCGGCGAGACCACGCTGGTATGGGCGTGTGCCGAGTTGCCGCGTCATCAGTCAGCTCCCGTCAGGAGTCGGAACGCCGCAACATAACGCAAAAGCCCGGGTCGTGTGCAGGCGTCGCGCAACCACTACAATGCCGCCCGGGGCATTGCGGGGTTCGATGTATGCAGGCCGAAAAGGTGGACGACGAGTTCGCGGACATCCGTCCTTACCGGGACGAGGAAGTCCGCCCGGTTCTCGACCGTCTGATCGCCGACCAGGAGTTTCTCGCGGCCGTGGCGGCTTATCGCTTTCCGTTCGCCTACCGTATCGTCCCGCGCTTGCTGCGACGTCTGGTCGGCGGGGTTCTGGCGCGCCGTACCGCCCACTTCGATTCGATCGACGACTTCCAGTTTTCGCTGGAGAGCTGGTTCGATCGCATGATTGCCCGCACCACCGACGGGCTCAGCTGGAGCGGAGCTTCCGGGCTCGATCCCGAGCGGGCCTATCTGTTTGTCTCCAACCATCGTGACATCGCGATGGACTCCGGCCTCATGAATTACGCATTGCATGCCGAAGGACATCGAACGTCGCGGATCGCCATCGGCGACAACCTGCTGAAGAAGCCCTACGCCACCGATCTCATGCGCCTGAACAAGAGCTTCGTGGTGAAGCGCTCGGCGAAGGGGGTGCGCGAACAGCTCGCCGCCTACACCAAGACGTCGCGCTTCCTGCATCACTCCATTGCCGAGGGCCAGTCGGTGTGGATCGCGCAGCGGGAAGGGCGCGCCAAGGATGGTAACGACCACACGGAGCCGGCGATCATCAAGATGTTTCATCTCGCCGAGCGCAAGAGCGGTCGCGATTTTGCGGCCGTGATGGCGGATCTGCACATCGTGCCGGTGGCCATCAGTTACGAACTCGATCCCTGCGATGCGCTAAAGGCGCACGAGCTCCGCGTGAAGGCGGAAACGGGTGACTACCGCAAGCCGCCCGACGAGGACATCCGCAGCATCGTCATGGGCATCACCGGTGACAAGGGCCGGGTTCATGTGCACTTCGGGCCGGAACTCGGCGGCGCACCCGCCGATGCCGATGAGGTGGCCGCTTGGCTCGATCGCGAGATTCACTCGGGCTTCCGGCTCTTTCCCACCCACGTCGAGGCCTGGCGCCGCTGCGGTGGTGAGGTTCCCGGAGCGCTTGCTGCCGAAACCGGTGCACTGGAAGGGTCGACAAAGGAGCGCTTCGAGGCGCGGATCGCCGCGGTCCCCGACTCGGAGCGGGAGTACCTGCTGCTGCAGTACGCCAAGCCGGTGGGCAATCGGCTCGCCCTTGCTTCTCAGGCCGCGAAGCCCTCGATGTAGGCCAGACTCACCTGCCGGCGAGACTCGGGCCGGCTGATGAAATACCCCTGGCCCTGGTCACAACCCATCTCCCTGAGCAAGTCCACGTCTTCCTGGCGCTCGATGCCTTCGGCCGTGACGATGAGCCCGAGGTCGTGCCCGATCTCGATCGACTTGCGCACGATCACTTCGCAGTGGCGGTCGCGGTGCATGTCCTTGACGAAGCTGCGGTCGATCTTCAATTCCACGCAGGGCAGGCGCTTGAGCTGCATCAGGCTCGAGAAACCGGTGCCGAAGTCGTCCACGGCGAGCGAGAAGCGCTTCATCCCGAGGCGGGCGAGCGTGTCCATGGCGGTCGGATGGTGGTCGAGCAGTTCGGTCTCTGTGATCTCGAGGATCAGCTTGCGACGGTCGATGCTCCAAAGGGTCGTGAGTTCCTCCAGGCGGTCCGGAAACTGCACGTCGGCAAGGCATGAGACCGGAATGTTCACGGATAGCGTCCAATCGGCGCCTCGGGCTGCCCAGTCTCGCCAGGCGTCCAGACTCAGGATGAGCATGCGGTCCGTGAGGGCATCGCCGAGACCGTATTCGACGGCTGCGGGAATGAACTGTTCCGGCAGCAGAATGGATCCGTCGTCGAGGCGCAGCCGTGCGAGTGCTTCGAACCCGCACACCTCCGAGCGTCGCAGGTCGATCTTTGCCTGGAAGTACGGCTCGATCCGATTCTGCTCGAGCGCGGCCTCGAATGCAGCAGCGGACATCAGTGGACCCATTTCCGTGGCTACCGGCCGCTCCTGTACGGTGCTGATCAGGCGGTCGAAGTCATCGATGGAGAACGGCTTGTGCAGCGTGCCGAGGATTTCCAGCCCGGCTTCGCGCCCGGCGCTCGCTGCGGCAGAGAGAATGGAGTCGGCGTGGCCACTGATCAGAATGATGGGCGTACGACAGCGCAGGCTGCCGAGCCTGCGCATGAACTGCACGCCATCCATGTCCGGGAGGCTCAGGTCCAGAAACAGGACATCCGCAATGGTGAAGGTTTCGGCGTCGAGATCGGTCGCTCGTTCATAGAGGGTGGACTCGAAGCCTGAGGCCGCACAGAGATCCCGCAGGAAATGCGCCATTTCGACGAAGTCGTCGATGATCACGGCGTGCTTGCCGGATTCCGGAATGGAGTTGGCCTCCATGCTGCATCTCCCCTTCCGAGGGCGTCGTACGGGCTTTCATCATGGAGTGATTCGAAGGTGCCACAAGGCGGCCATGTACGGTCCGTAACGCTCGCGCCGAAAACGCCGTATCTGTCGCATTTGTAACGTTTGCCGTATGCTCGGCCCAGTTGGTTTCCTGTGAGTTGCAGCCATGGCGCAACCTCCGACCGTGCTCGTGGTCGAGGACGATCTGCAATTGCGCTCCCTCTTGAAGCGTCGCCTGGAGGCTGAGGGTGCTGATGTCTTCACGGCGGCAGGAATGGTGGACGCTGTGGGTATCCTGCGTGCGTTCAGGCCTCAAGCCGCCGTTGTCGATGTCGGTCTGGAGGATTCCAACGGCCTCGACCTGGTGGCCCAGCTGGCCGCCGAACTGCTCGTGATCGTGATTACCGGCAACCGCGAGTTGTCACTTCTGCGTCGCGCGCTTGCGCTCGGCGCCGCCGACGTGGTCTTCAAACCCTTCGACGATCGCGAACTCGCAGAGCGCGTCCTCGGGCGCCTGCGTCAGGGCAGCTCCGGCTCGGGACGTGCTGCCGCGGCCGTGTGCCTGGAGTGGCGCGGCAGACGCACGCTCCTCTGTACTCGACTCGGGCGGGAGGAACGTCTGTCGGCGCGCGAGGCGCAGGCGCTCAGGCTGCTGCTCGACAGTGGCTCGCGGCCGGTCACCCGGGATGAGCTGTCGCGAGCCATCTACGGGGAAGCCTGGGATCCGGACAGCCGCAGGGTGGATGCTTTGGTCGCACGGTTGCGGGGCAAGCTGAATTGCGAACGCTGCGGTGTGCAGCGGGGGCTCACCACGGTCCACAACGTCGGCTACCGTTTCGACGGCAGTATTCCAGCTGCCGACTGATTCTCTTCAGTAGGCTTCCAGCGCGGGTTCGTCCAGCGCGGCGAGCTGCTCGCGCAGGCTCAGGATATGTTCCGAAAAGAAGCGCTGATCGGCAAAGAAAGGAAACGCCCTGGGGAAGGCCGGGTCATCCCAGCGCCGCCCGATCCAGGCGGCGTGGTGCATGATCCGCAGCGTTCTTAACGGCTCCACGAGTATGAGTTCGCGGCTGTCGAAGTCGGCGAACTGACTGTAGCCATCGAGGATTTCGGAGAGCTGTGCGATGCGTTGCGGCCGCTCCCCCGACAAGAGCATCCACAGGTCCTGGATCGCGGGGCCGTTGCGCGCGTCGTCGAAGTCGACGAAGTGCGGCACCTCGTCGCGCCAGAGAACGTTGCCCATGTGGCAGTCGCCGTGCAGGCGCAGACAGTGAAAGTCGGATAAAGGCGGAAAGTCGCGCTCGATGCGCGTGAGCAGATCTGCCGTCAGCGTTTCGTAGGCGGGGCGCAGCTCCGGCGGCAGGAAGGGTGATGCGAGGAGAAACTCGCGGCTCCTGTGTCCGAATTCATCGACGCTCAAGTCCAGGCGTGCCTGGAAGGTCTGCAGCGCGCCTACCCGATGGATGCGCGCCATATAGCGGCCCAGAACGGCCAGCGCGTCGAGATCTTCCACGTCCGGCGCGCGACCGCCGTGGCGCGGATAGATCGCGTAACGCAGCCCGTCGTCTTCGAACAGCGTCCGCCCGTCTTCGTCCCGCAGCGGCGGTACTGCCGGAATCTCGAGTTCGGCCAATTCGCGGGTGAAGACGTGCTCTTCGAGGATCTGGGCGTCGGTCCAGCGCCCCGTACGGTAGAACTTCACCACCACGGGAGTCGCGTCTTCGATGCCGACCTGGTAGACGCGATTCTCGTAGCTGTTCAGCGCCAGGACGCGGGCGTCGCTGCGGCGGCCGGTGGCTTCCACGGCACGGATCACCCGGTCGGGGTCCAGGCCGGCGAAGGGAAGCTTGTCGTCGATATCCGCCATGGCTGCGGTTCATCCCCTGCGCGTGGCGCGATCATCCGAGAGTGGCCGGCGGGCGTCAATCAGATGGCGGGCGTGCGCGCGAAGGTCCAGGCCCGGACATCACGGACCCCAGCGCGCTGCAGCGTGAGCGCGAGCGCATCGAGCGTGGCGCCAGTGGTGACGACGTCATCGACTATCACCACGCTGGCGGGCAACGAGTGGCGGGTCACCTTGAAGGCTGCTGCGAGATTGCGGCGGCGGGCGCTGCGGCTCAAGCCCGCCTGGGCACGGGTCGCGCGCTGTCTGCAGACGGCATTGCGCAACAGCCGCCAGGGCCCCAGGCGGGCGAGCCGGGTGGCGATGAGGGTGCTCTGGTTGAATCCACGGCGCCATTCCCGCCAGCGGTGTAGCGGTACAGGCAGGA
>SLQW01000061.1 GCA_007131295.1 Pseudomonadales bacterium
CCTAAGGGGGCGGGAAGGTTCCCGAAATGCAGAACGTGGCGCCGCGGACAGGAGCTCGCTCAGTGCCCCATATTCTCGTCGTCGACGACGAAGAACTCATTCGAGGCCTGCTCGAGCGCATCCTCAAGCGCGACGGCTATGAGGTGACGTCGGTCGCCGATGGGCCGAGCTTTCGCAATGCGATGCAGTCCCAGAACATCGACCTCGTTCTCCTCGATGTGCGCCTGGGACGCGACCACGGCTTCGACCTCGCCCGAGAGGCACGGGAGCAGTACAAAACGCCCCTGATCTTCGTCACCGGTGACTCGGATATGACCGACAAGGTCACCGGGCTCGAGCTCGGCGCCGAGGACTACATCACCAAGCCCTTCGATCAACGCGAACTCCTCGCCCGTATCCGGGTCGTCCTCAGGCGCCAGAAGCCGGACGGCCAGGAGGCACGCAAGCTGGCCTTCTCGGGCTTCGTACTGGACCTCGGTGCTCACGAACTCCTGGGCCCGGACGGGGGAAGCGTGGAACTCACTGGCATGGAGCTGTCGATTTTGGCATGCCTCGCGCAGCGGCCTCGCCAGGCACTCAGTCGCGACGACATCTCGCAGGTCGTCAGTGGCCGCGTCCGCGATCGTCGCGACCGCACCATCGACGTAGTCGTCTCCAAGCTCAGACGCAAGCTCGAGCAGGCGGGGCAAGACAACCCCGACCTCATTCAGACCGTACGCGGGGTCGGCTACAAGTTCATGGCCGAAGTCGCGCCCGTCTGAAGCTCCGCGCTCACATCGCCTCCGACCCAGGGCCACTCACAGTCGCGAATGGGATCCGAGCCGCTCCCGGTCTTCGGCGATCAGACTCGTGAAGCTCGGTCGGGACAGCATGCGCTCGAGCCAAACCGCGAGCCTGGGGTACGCGGCAGCGTCGATGCCGAAACCAGCATGACGCAAGCCGATCAGTTGAGCCGTGACGGCGATGTCGCCGATACCCGGCTCGGTCCCGGTGAGGTACGGCGTATCTGCAGCGAACTGCTCTTCGAGATAGGCGAACGAGCGAGGCAGCTTTTCGCGCACGGTCGCTTCTGCCGTATCCCAATCCGGCTCCTGCCCGTTCAGAGGACCGACGACCACGGTTCGCCAGATACCGAACCCGATCCGTACCGCCAGCTCCGTGTCCGCATACTCCTCGTACCAGACCGAGCGGGCATGGGCGAAGGGATCCGCCGGATAGAGCCGCGGTTCGGGTTGCAGACGCTCGAGGTAAACGCAGATCGCCGACGAATCTGCAAGTGTGCCATCGGGGCCTTCCTTGCCCACAGCAAGGTCGCGCAGGACAGGAATCCTGCCGAGTGGACTCAGCTTGCGCCAACCGTCAGGTGGGTCGAACGGGCTCACCGGGTCGAGTTCGCAGTCCAGGCCCTTCTCCAGCATGCACGCCCGAACCTTGCGTACGAACGGTGACAGCGGCGAACCGTAGAGGATCAGATCCATCTCTCAGCGCTCCCCGAGCCTGCCGGCGAGACGGCCGACGGCGAGCTCGCCCTTGCGGGTCTGGCCGCCGATCTCGAGGAAGCGCCGCATGTTGGCCTGGGCTCCCTCGGTACGCAGCAGTTCCTGAAACTGATAGGCCTCTTCCACGAGCCCCTCATGCAGCGGCAGCTCCGCTGCATCTACGGCAGCCTTGGCCCGGCGGATGGCGTCCGCAGGAAATGAAGCAATCCGGTGGGCGAGCGCGGTGACGAAGGGCTCGATCTCCTTGCGCTTGAAGATCCGGTTCAGATAGCCCCAAGCAAACGCGGTCTTGGCGTCGATGTCATCGCCGCCAAGAATCACTTCGAGCGCGCGGCCGCGGCCGATTTGACGCGGCAGGCGCTGGGTGCCGGTACCCCCGGGGAGAATGCCCAGGGGAACTTCCATCTGGCAGATGACCGTGCGGCCCTTGACGCCGAAACGCATGTCACAGGACAACGCCAGCTCGCTGCCACCGCCTCCGACGCGACCCTCGATCTGACAGATCGTCGCCTTCGGCATGGTGCGCAGGCGTTCGCACATGACGTGGTAGTCATTGAGGTCGGGAGCGCGCTCGGCAGGCGCATCAGTGGGGAAGGCGAGAATGGCCTCTACATCGAAATGCGCGAGGAAAAAATCCTTATTGGCACTTTTCAGGACCACGGCCCGCACTTCGTCATCCGCTTCGACTTCTGCCGCAAACAGTGCCAGTTCCCGATAGAGGTCCAGCGTGATCAGGTTGATCGGCGGATTGTCCAGGGTTGCGAAGCAGACACCACGATCCAGCCGCACGTGGATGCGCTCATACTCGTAAGCCACGGTCAATTCTCCCCGGCGGCGCCTCCGCGCCGATTGTGTTAGCAGATGGCCCTGCAGGAAACTCTGCAGGCCGCGGGAGTGTAGGATGGGGAGCACGACCTCTCAAGCACGCGCGCTGGGCGCGCAAGATCTGATCCCTTCGCACTTCTCCCCGCCTGGATTCGAAGACTTCGAGCGACGCGCGGCCCGGGGCGGAAGCGGGGCGCGACATTGCCCTTGAACACCGGCGCTTCTCCAATATCCCCAGCTTGCCCGGAAAACGTAGCTTCCAGCGCGGCTCAGCGCGGCTTGCGCAACGTCTCGATGGACGCCAGGCGATTGTTGCGGAAACGCAGGAGTTGGCGGAAACGGTGCGGACCGAACTCGTAGACCCATTCCTCCGTAACCACGGCCAGCGGCAGGTACTCCACGATGGGCCGCCCATCGTATTCGCGCATCCTCGATGGATAGGCTACCGCCTTGTCGCGGAAAAGTGGTTCACCGCAGGCCGCGAGGACTTCGACCATGTGGTCGCCCCGGCTCACCAGGCCGCCCGAGCAGCGCAGGCCTACGGCGCTGGCCGAAGGGACGGCAAACAGCAGGATCAGCAAGATCGGCAGAGTTCGTAAAAGCATGGAAGCACCTCCCGCGGCGTCCACCGGTCGGCTACCATGGTGCCATGTGCGACACCCTCGTGGTCACCCCTGAAGCCTCCGCCACCGGCACTTTGCTGTTCGCGAAGAACTCCGATCGCGAGCGCAACGAGGCTCAGCAGATTCTCCAGGTTCCCGCCGCCAGGCATCGACCAGGCAGCCAGGTCATGTGTACCCGGATCCGTATTCCGCAGGTGCGTGAGACCCGCGCGCTGCTGCTGGCACGCCCCTACTGGATCTGGGGTGCGGAAATGGGAGCGAACGACGCCGGGGTCGTCATCGGCAACGAAGCACTCTTTACCCGGGCGACGCCGGGGCCGGACGCGCTGCTCGGCATGGATCTGCTGCGCCTGGCTCTCGAGCGCGCGGAAACGGCACCGGCAGCCGTCGACGTGATCACGACGCTACTCGAACGCCATGGTCAAGGCGGGCTCGCAGCCGTGCAGCGCGATCTGCGCTACGACAACGGCTTCATCATCGCCGACCCACGGGAAGCCTGGATCCTGGAGACGGCGGGCCGTCACTGGGTGACCCGACGCGTCGAGGGCTTTGCCGCGATCTCCAACGCGCCGAGCATCGGCGGCGACTTCACTGCGGCTTCCCCTGATGTCTTCGCCGAACCCCGGCGCGAGGGCTGGCTCAGCCCAGGCGAGCCTGACGACTTCGCGCGGGCGTGGACCGATCCGGAGCCCACGGAGCGGGGCAACGGGCCGGGCCGATGTCGTCGATCGCTCGAGCTGCTCGCAGGCCACGCGGATCCGATCCGACCGGAAGATCTGCTGCGGATTCTGCGCGACCACGGCGACGACCCCGGCTGGCGCCCCGACGATCTGGATCGCCCTTCGACACTGTGCATGCACGCCGCACTGGACGATTGGCGGCCGAGTCAGACCACGGGCGCGATGGTGTCGGTTGTGGACCCCGTTCGTGCGACCCACTTTCTGACCGGAACGGCCGCGCCCTGCCTGTCGCCCTTCCGCCCCGCCTGGATCGACGCGCTACCCACTGGATTCGAGCCCCTGCCCGGCGCCAAGGCCGACAGTGACAGCCTGTTCTGGCGCCACGAGCGGCTGCACCGGGCAGCGCTGCCGCGGCTGCCGGCGCTGCTCGCAAGGATCGGCCAGCAGCGCGACGCAGCTGATGCGGCACGCATCGCTCACGCACTCGAGCTCCGTGATGCGCCCCAGGAAGCCCGTCAGCGGGCGGCGGACGAGGCATTCGCGGCCGCAGAGCGCGACCTGACGACGTGGCAGACATTACTCATGGAGTGTGAGACAGCCCCGGACCTCGACGCTCGCTGGCGCGAGACCTGGGCCCGGCACAGCGCATGCTGCGGGCTATGACCGATACTCAGCGTTGATCTTCACGTAGTCGTAGGACAAGTCGGTCGTCCAGACGGTCTCGGTGGCGTCGCCGCGCCCGAGATGGGCGCGGATGAGGATCTCCGGTTGCGCCATCACCCGCGCCCCGTCGGCCTCGCGATACTCAGGTGCGACACTACCAGCAACGGCGATACGGACATCATCCAGAAACAGATCGACCCCGGTCACGTCGAGATCGTCGATACCTGCACGGCCGATGGCAGCCAGCAGTCGCCCCCAGTTCGGGTCGCCGGCGAACAGCGCCGTCTTAACCAGCGGCGAATGGGCGATGGCATAGGCGACCGCCAGGGCTTCCGCCCGGTTGCGGGCACCCTCGATGCGCACGGTGACGAAGCGGGTCGCACCCTCTCCGTCGCGGACGATCGCCTGGGCGAGCTGCACGCAGGTGGCCTCGAGCGCTGCAGCGAAGGCCCGCCCCTGTGCGCTGTCCACGGCAGTGATGGTCGGGCTTCCAGCGGCACCCGTGGCCACCAGCGTCACGGCGTCGTTGGTGGACGTGTCCCCGTCCACCGTGATGCGGTTGAAGCTCGCCTCGACGGCTTCCTTGAGCAGCGCATCGAGAACGGGCGCACTCACGGCCGCGTCGGTGGCGATGAACGCCAGCATGGTCGCCATATCCGGACGGATCATGCCCGCACCCTTGCTGATACCGGTCATGACCCAGCCGGCATCGCTGCGCAGGCTCACACCCTTTGCGGCCGTATCGGTGGTGAGTATGCCGTGTGCCGCATCCGCCCAGGCGTCGGCAGCGAGCCCTGCGAAAGCCTGGGGCAAGGCCGCAACGATGCGTTCCGAGGGTAGCGGCTCACCGATCACGCCGGTGGAGTAAGGCAGGATCGCTTCGAGTTCGACCCCTGCGAGCTCCGCGGCCGCACTGCAGCAACGGAGCGCAGCAGCCATGCCATCGGCGCCGGTTCCGGCGTTGGCGTTTCCGGTATTGATGAGCAAATAGCGCGGCGCCGTCGTCTCCAGGTGCCGCTTAGCCAGCTGCACCGGCGCCGCGCAGAAGCGATTGCGCGTGAACATGGCGGCCGCCGTGCTTCCTGGCGCCAGTTCGAAAAGCACCAGATCACGGCGACCGGGCTTTCTGACGCCTGCGGCAACAGCCGCGCAACGGACTCCGGCGACCGGGTGCATCTCCGGCAGCGGTGGCAGGTTCACGGACATGCAGCGCCTCTCGTCACTTCGCCCCGTGGCAGTGCTTGTACTTCTTCCCGGACCCGCACGGGCACGGCTCGTTGCGGCCGACCTTACGTTCCTCTCGAACGAAAGTTTCGGGACGCTTGAGCGTGCTGCGGCCACCGCCGGAGGCGGCGACGCGGGCATCGGTCTCAAGCGCATTGGCTTCGGCATGGGAGAAGTCGGAGCGGCGAATCTCCTCTTCGCGGCGTCGGCGCTCGTCCTCTTCGATTTCCTCGGCAGTACGGAACTGTGCTCTCGAGAGCAGGCGCACCACGTCGCGGCGTACCGAGTAGAGCAGGCTCTGGAACAGCTCGAAGGACTCGCGCTTGAATTCCTGCTTCGGTTGTTTCTGTGCGTAGGCGCGCAGATGAATCCCCTGGCGCAGTTGATCCATGCTCTGAAGGTGATCCTTCCAGAGATGATCTAGGGTCAAGAGCATCATCTGTTTTTCGAACTTGCGCAGCATCTCGCTGCCAAGGGCAGTCTCTTTCTCTGCATACTCGCGTTCGACGTTTTCCAGGATCCGCTCGCGCAGATTCTCCTCGTAGAGATCGGGCTCCTTCTCCAGCCACTCCCGAATCGGCTGCCGCGAGTTGAATTCGACGATCAAGGCCTCTTCGAGGCCTTCAAGGTCCCATTGTTCCTCGACTGACTGCGGCGGGATGTACTCGCTGATGACGTCATTGACCACTTCCTCCCGCATGGCGGCGATGGTTTCGGAGACGTCTTCAGCCTGCATGATTTCATTACGCTGGGCGTAGATCACCTGGCGCTGGTCGTTGGATACGTCGTCGTACTCGAGCAGGTTCTTGCGGATGTCGAAGTTGTGACCTTCCACCTTGCGCTGGGCGCGCTCGATGGCGTTGCTGACCATCCGATGTTCGATGGCCTCGCCCTCTTCCATCCCGAGAGAGTTCATAATTTTGCGAATGCGGTCCGAGGCGAAGATCCGCATCAGAGTGTCTTCCATCGACAGGTAGAACCGGGTCGAACCCGGATCACCCTGGCGTCCGGAACGACCACGCAACTGGTTGTCGATCCGCCGCGACTCGTGCCGTTCGGTACCGATCACCCGCAGACCACCGGCTTCGATCACCTCGTCGTGGCGCTGCTGCCATTCGGCTTCGAGACGCTTCACCTCCTCCTCGCTCGGATTGTCGAACTTCGCGAGCTCGGCCTCCCAGTTCCCGCCGAGTACGATGTCGGTGCCACGACCGGCCATGTTCGTGGCCACCGTAACTGCCCCAGGGCGCCCTGCCTGGGCGATGATCTCGGCCTCCTTCTCGTGAAACTTGGCGTTCAGTACGTTGTGCGGGATACCGCGCCGTTTCATTTCTTCCGACAGTCGCTCTGACGACTCGATCGAGGCGGTTCCGACGAGCACCGGCTGGCCGCGTTTCCGACAGTCGTCGATATCCTCGACGATGGCATCGTATTTCTCGTCCATGGTGAGGAATACGAGATCATTCTCGTCCTTGCGCACCATGGGCTTATTGGTGGGGATGACCACTACGTCGAGCCCGTAGATCTGGTTGAACTCGAATGCCTCGGTATCGGCCGTACCGGTCATGCCCGCCAGCTTGTCGTAGATACGGAAGAAGTTCTGGAAGGTGGTGGAAGCCAGCGTCTGTGATTCGAGCTGTACCTTAACGCCTTCTTTGGCCTCGATCGCACCGTGAAGCCCGTCCGACCAGCGCCTGCCCGGCATGGTCCGCCCGGTGTGCTCGTCGACGATCACGACCTGATCGTCCTGCACGATGTAGTGCACGTCGCGCTTGTAGACGAAGTGGGCACGCAACGCGGCGTTGACGTGATGCAGCAGGCCGAGATTGCCCGGTGAATACAGGCTTCCTTCCTTCATGAGTCCGGCTTGATGCAGCGTGTCCTCGATCTTCTCGTGGCCGGACTCGAGCAGTTCCACCTGGCGATTCTTCTCGTCGATGGCGAAGTCGCCCTCGTCCTCGCCTTCCGGCTCCATGCCTGCCGGCGTTTCACGCGGCTTCAGTTTCGGCACGAGCTTGTTGATCGCGCGATAGAGCTCAGAGGAGTCGTCTGCCGCGCCCGAGATGATCAGGGGCGTACGAGCCTCGTCGATGAGGATGGAGTCGACTTCGTCGACGATGGCGAAGTGAAGTTCGCGCTGGACCCTGTCCTCAGCGGTGAACGCCATGTTGTCGCGCAGATAGTCGAACCCGAATTCGTTGTTGGTTCCGTAGGTGATGTCGGCCTGATAGGCCGCCCGCTTCTCTTCCCCTTGCTGGCCCGGGACGACGACGCCTACGGTCATGCCCAGCGCCTCATAGATCGGCCCCATCCAGCCGGCATCACGGCGGGCCAGATAGTCGTTCACGGTCACCAGATGCACACCACGACCGGTGAGAGCGTTGAGATAAATGGGTAGCGTGGCCACCAGCGTCTTACCTTCACCGGTGCGCATCTCGGCGATGTTGCCTTCATGCAGCGCTATGCCACCAAGCATCTGCACGTCGAAGTGACGCATCCCCAGAGTACGCTTCGCCGCTTCCCGCACCGCAGCGAACGCCTCGGGCAACAGCGCGTCGAGCTTCTCGCCGGCATCGAGCCGCTCCCGGAAGCGCGGGGTTAGATCGGCCAGTTCCGCATCCGAGAGCGCCACCATGGCTTCTTCGTGCCGGTTGATGCGGGTGACGATGCGCCCCATGCGCTTGAGTTCACGAGTGTTCTTGCTCGGGACGATCTTGCGAAAGAGGCTGGCGATCATGGTCTATCGCGCACGGCCGCCACTGAGTCGGCAACCGCAACGCGGAGTCTCCTGACTGAATGAATGAGCCCGAACGAACCCTCGAACGAGGATCCGGACAGGTACCCGGACAGCAGAATCGAGCCCGTCAGCCGCGCCTGCGGGCGACGTAGCGCGACGGATCCACGCTTCTGCCGTTCTTGAGCACCTCGAAGTGTACATGGGGACCCGTGGCACGGCCCGTGGCACCAACCGTCGCGATCACGTCGCCTTTGCGGACCACGTCACCGACAGACACCAGATTCTCTCTGGAGTGCGCGTACCGCGTACTGTACCCGTTACCGTGATTGATCTCGACAAGATTACCGTATGCTCCCCGCTTCCCGGAGAACACCACTACCCCGCCAGCCACGGCACGCACCTTGGTACCCTCGGGGGCGGCGAAATCGAGGCCGCCATGCCAGGCCATGCGGCCGCTGAAGGGATCCATGCGTCGTCCGAAACCCGACGACTGCCAGCCCTTGTCGACCGGTCGACCGGCGAGTCGGACGTCGGCCCGGAAGTGGCGGTCGTTGAGCAGCCCACCGAGCACGTCGAGCTGCTGCTGCCGGCCGAGAATCTGATCTGACAGGCTCTCCACCATGGCGATGAATTCGGGCGCCTCGACCGCCTGCGACAGCGAGTCGTCGTCCGGACCACCGATGGCAGGCACCTGAGTGAAGTCGAATTCGTCGGGGTCCAGATCCGCAACCGTGATCATGCGCTGACCGAGCGCCTCCATGCGCACCAGCCGACCCTGCAGTTCCGCGAAGCGCCGCGTCAGCGCACCCATCATGCGATCAGACTCGCGGCGGATCGCCAACAGTTCCTTCTGTTGAGCATCGAGCGTGCTGCGCCACTCGGCTGCAACGGTCGGATGCACCGCATCGGATTGCCAGGCGTGGAGCCCCCAGCCAAGAGCCACAAGAAGCAGGCACGACGCGCTGGCACGGGCAATCACACTTTGCATGGTGAAAGGCAGGCGGAACTCGCGCCCGTCACGCGCATCCAGGAGAATGACCAGGAGACGCTCGCGCCGCAGCCAGGCGAGCCACTGCCGGAATCGTTCCCGAGCCCCACTCACGAAAGGAGGCTCCACTGATGGGTACCAGCAACGATGACTCGGGTCCGACCGAACTCGCACAGCGCCTGCGTCCCGGCAGCGGAGCGCTGGGCAGAATCGTGCGCCAGCTGCAGCGGCTCGAGCGGGTCGAGGCGGTCGTGCGTGCCGCACTGCCTGAAGCTTTGAGTGATCATGTCGTCGTCGCCGCCCTGGAATCGGGTCATCTTCGCCTGCTCACCACCAGCTCGGCCCGCGCCACGCAGCTTCGCTTTCAGCAGCGTTCTATTCAGGCGCAGGTAAGCGATCTCACCGGTGAACCGGTGCATCGCGTCGATGTTCTAGTCCGCCCCCGACCGATCGCAACCCCTGAATACGGATTTGATCGCCCGATGAGCTTCCCTCCCGAGGCTGCAAGAACGTTTCGGGAGATGGCTGCAAATGAGTCGGATCCCGAACTCAAGCGCGCTTTAGAGCGCCTGGCCGCACGGGCTCCATGACCAAACTATGGCAAACGGATCAGGCTTTTGCCACCCGAAGGTCGACAGGCTCTAGGCTTAAGGAGGACCGCTGAACGCACATCTGGTGCCAGTCATCGCGGTGCCGGAGGACAGGATGAAGCGGTTGTGCCGGCGCGTTACCCGTTTCAATGAGCCAGAGCGGGCCGTGATCCATAGCTGATTGGCGCCGCCTCATCGTCTTCGAATGCGACGATCTCGAAGCTGTCGGGCCGTGCGAGCAGAGCCCTGCGCAGGGCGTGATTCAGCGAGTGGCCGGAACGGTGACCACGGAACTCGCCGATGAGACTGTAGCCAAGCAGGTAGAGATCACCGATGGCATCGAGGATCTTGTGCTTGACGAACTCGTCCTCATGCCGGAGGCCTCCTTCGTTGAGGATGCGTTCTTCATCGACCACCACCGCGTTGTCGAGACTGCCGCCACGGGCCAGATTCATGGCCCGCAGCTTCTCGAATTCCTGCAGAAAACCGAATGTGCGCGCCCGGGCGACCTCGCGCACGAACGAGGCGGTGGAGAAATCCACCGACGCGTGCCTGCTGTGGCAGGCCAGAACCGGGTGATCGTAGACGAGATCGAAAGACACCTTGAAACCGTCGAACGGCAGCAGGCTCGCCCGGGCCGCTCCGGAGCTGACCTCCACCGGGCGGCGGATGCGGAGGAACTTCTTCGCCGCCGGCTGCTCCTCGATGCCCGCCGATTGCAGCAGGAAAACGAATGGCGCGGCGCTGCCGTCCATGATGGGAATCTCCGGCGCACTCACCTCGACATAGGCGTTGTCGATGCCAAGGCCGGCGAAGGCCGCCATCAGATGCTCGACCGTCGAGATCCGCACGCCCTCCCTGACCAAAGTCGTGGCCAGGGTGGTGTCACCGACGAACTCGGCCCGGGCGGGAATCTCGACCAGTTCGTCGAGATCGGAACGAGAGAACACGATTCCGGTATTCGGCGGAGCGGGACGGAGCGAGAGAAAGATCTTCTCGCCCGTGTGGAGCCCGACGCCGGTGGCCCGAATGACGTTCTTCAACGTTCGTTGTCTGATCATTGCCTTCTCGGTTGCCCTCCTCTGAAGCGCGCGCAGACTAGCAAAACGCCTTCACCGCCACCAATGGAGAGGCCCTTGAGGTTTGTAACATTCCGTTTCCGCCTTCAGTCGGCCTGCCGACGGAGGAAGGCCGGAACGTCAAGATAGTCCAGGTCGGGTTTTTCCGCCGTTCGACGATCCTCGTCGACGGCCACCGCGGCTTGCGCCCGCCGCCGCAGCACCGTGGGACGGTCATAATCGACTCCGCCGTCGGGCGTCGTCGGCTGCCTGCCGTTATCCACGACCACCCGCGGTGGCGCAGCGGTTCCGCCGAGACCGGTCGCAACCACGGTGACCCGCATCTCGTCGGTCAGCTCTGGATCGATCACGGTTCCCACCACCACGGTTGCAGATTCCGAGGCGAACTGTTCTACGGTCTCGCCCACCTCGGAGAACTCACCGATGGACATGTTCGGACCCGCAGTGACGTTCACCAAAATGCCGCGAGCACCGTTGAGGTCGACGTCCTCTAGCAGCGGCGAGCGGATCGCTGCCTCGGCGGCTTCCCGGGCCCGATGGTCGCCGGAAGCACGCCCCGTACCCATCATCGCCATGCCCATCTCGGACATGACCGTGCGTACGTCAGCGAAATCGACGTTGATCATGCCAGGACGAATGATGAGATCCGCGATACCTTGCACTGCCCCGAGCAGAACGTCGTTTGCCGCGGCAAACGCATCGAGCATCGACGTCTGTTGTCCAAGCACCTGCAGCAGTTTCTCGTTCGGAATCGTGATCAGCGAGTCGACGTGCTGCTGCAACTCCGTCACTCCGCGTTCAGCCGCTGGCATTCTGCGCTCGAACCGGAACGGCTTCGTCACCACGGCGACCGTCAGGATATCGAGCTCCTTCGCAACTTCCGCGATCACCGGAGCGCCTCCGGTTCCGGTGCCGCCGCCCATACCGGCTGTGATGAAGACCATGTCGGCACCTTCAAGCACCTCCGCGATCCGATCCCGGTCCTCCATTGCAGCCTGGCGACCGATCTCCGGATTGGCGCCAGCGCCCAGGCCCTTGGTCATGTTTCCGCCGAGCTGCAGCACAGTTCGCGCACTCAAGCTCTTGAGTGCCTGCGCGTCCGTGTTAGCGACGATGAACTCGACGCCTTCTACGTTGCGATTGATCATGTGCTGAACGGCATTTCCGCCGCCACCACCGACACCGACCACCTTGATCACCGCGTTCTGCGGTGTGCTATCCACGAGTTCGAACATTTCACCGTCCTCCACAGACGTTGCTTGTTGCGTTTTGTCGAACCTTCGCAATCGAAGGTCCCACTTCGTCACCGCCGCCATCGCGACGGGTGTGGCCTCCCTGCCATCGGTTACCGCGCCGGCTTCCCGTCTCGACACGCGCTGCGCGCCACCGGGCGTTCCGGTTTAAAGATTGTTCTTGAACCATGTCTTCAAGCGCTCAACGAAACTGATTCCGCGATCACGCTTGCCTCCACGCAGACGCACCTGTTCTTCCTGCATCCGCCCGTAAATCAGGAGACCAACACCAGTCGAGTAGATGGGGTTGCGAACAATGTCCATCAGGCCGCTGACGTTACGCGGCACACCGATGCTCACAGGCTTGTGGAAGATCTCTTCGGCGAGGTCCACTACACCCTCGATCTTCGATGAGCCGCCCGTCAGCACGATCCCAGCAGCAACCAGGTCCTCGTAGCCGCTGCGACGAAGCTCTGCCTGAACGAGCGTGAACAGCTCGTCGTAGCGTGGCTCAACCACCTCTGCGAGCATCTGCCGGGAAAGCGAGCGTGGCGGCTTGTCGCCGACACCAGGAACCTTGATGGTCTCGTCAGCGCCAGCGAGCTGAGTGAGCGCGCACGCATACTTGATCTTGATTTCCTCGGCATGTGGCGTCGGCGTCCGCAGCGCCATGGCGATATCGTTGGTTACCTGATCGCCGGCGATCGGGATGACCGCGGTATGTCGAATCGCACCCTCCGTGAAGACTGCGATGTCGGTGGTGCCGCCGCCGATGTCGACCAGGCACACACCAAGTTCCTTTTCGTCCTCGGTGAGCACCGAGTAACTCGAAGCGAGCTGTTCGAGGATCACATCGCGCGCTTCTAGACCACAGCGCCGCACACACTTCTCGATGTTCTGCGCCGCATTCACTGCACAGGTGACGAGATGCACCTTTGCTTCCAGCCGAACACCAGACATCCCGAGCGGTTCCTTGACCCCTTCCTGGCTGTCGATGACGTACTCCTGCGGAACGATGTGCAGAACCTTTTGATCTGCCGGAATGGCGACGGCCTGCGCGGCGTCGATTACGCGATCGACATCGGACTGCATTACTTCCTTGTCGCGAATCGCCACGATCCCGTGCGAATTGAGACTGCGGATATGGCTCCCCGCAATGCCGGCATAAACGGCGTCGATCTGGCATCCAGCCATGAGCTCAGCCTCCTCAACGGCGCGCTGGATCGACTGCACGGTGGATTCGATGTTCACCACCACGCCCTTCTTCAGGCCCCGGGACGGGTGCGACCCGAGACCGATCACCTCGATCGATCCATCACTGGCCAGTTCGCCGACGATGGCCACGACCTTCGACGTTCCAATGTCCAGACCGACGATGATCTGACTTGCAGTAGTCGCCATCGGGTCAGAACCCCCTTGCCAGTTGTCGTGACTCACCGCCCTGCTGCGATGCCCCTTCACGCCATGCGACAGCGACGCCATTGTCGTAACGGGCATCGACGCGCTCGACTTCAGCAAGCCCATCGGAAAACTTCTGGTGCAGAACGAGATCCACGCGCTGCAGTCGGCCGCCGAGATCGCGGTGCCCGAGGATCAGCTCCGGTCCGTTGCGCAGATGCACGCGGATGTTGCCGTCGTCATCCACATCCAGCGCATCCATCCGCAGTTCATGCGGCCTGAGCACGTCGGCGATACGCTGGAACGTCTGCATCACCTCCACTGCGCTGCCTTCCGGTCCCGACAAGTGCGGCAGCGCGTCGGCACCAACGAGCTCCAGCGGCTCTATCACACGTCCACGCGCCGACAGCAGCGCTCCGTCGCGCCAGCGCGCGAGCGCTGCTTCGGCGCGGACTTCGACACGCAGGCCGTCGGGCCATGTACGCCAGAGCGCGACCGTGTCGACCCAGGATTCACGTTCGAGGAGATCGCGCAGCCTGCGGGTGTCTACGCTCAGCACCCCGGCCGGCAGGTGCGAGGAAAGCAGCTCCTGAGCGCGCGCGCGTTCGGCAGCAGTCAGCTCCCCATCGACCCGTACGACCGCAATGGGTCGGTCCAGTGCCCGCCAGCCCGACACGCCCAGGAAGCCGAACAGCAGCAGCAAAGCCAGAGCGCCAGACGTCCGCAGGAAGGTACCGATCATTGCTGCGCTCCCCCGCTGCCGGCGAGCAGCTGGCGTGCGAGGGTGCCGATGTCGCCGGCACCCTGTGTGATCAGCACGTCGCCCGGAAGAAGCATGTCCTCGAGCAACATCGGCACTTCGCTGACACGGTCCGTGAACACGGGATCGAGCGCCCCGCGCTGGCGCAGGCTGCGCGCGAGCGCACGTCCGTCCGCGCCGGCAATCGGGGTCTCCCCCGCCGCATAGACCTCGAGCAGCAGCAACAGATCGACCCCTGCGAGAACCCGAACGAAATCGTCATAAAGGTCACGGGTGCGCGTGTAGCGATGGGGCTGGTAAATCATCACCAGACGCCGGCCCGGCCAGCAGTCACGCGCCGTTGCAATGACCGCATCAACTTCGGTCGGATGATGTCCGTAATCGTCGACGAGCGTGACCTGCTTGCCGGCGACCTCGATCTCGTGAACCTGAAAACGGCGGCCCACTCCGGAGTAGCCCCCGAGACCCGCCAGCACCGCATCGTCATCAATGCCTTCATCGGTCGCTACAGCAATGGCAGCCAGCGCGTTCAGGACGTTGTGGCGGCCAGGCAGAGGCATGGTCACGTCGAGTGGCGGATGTCCTTCACGCAGAACCCGGAAGCGACTGCTGCGACCTTCGGTGCTTATCCGTTCCGCTCGCACGGCCGCATCATCGGAAAACCCGTAGCTGATCAGAGGCCGGCTCACTTCGCTGAGAACACTGCGGACGTGCTCGTCGTCGATGCAGACCACGGCCAGACCGTAGAACGGCAGCCGGTGCAGGAAGTCGACGAACGTCCGCTTGAGCCGCGAGAAGTCGCCTCCGTAGGTGCCCATGTGGTCGGCATCGATATTGGTCAGAACGGCGACCATGGGCTGCAGATACAGGAAAGACGCGTCGCTCTCGTCAGCTTCCGCGACCAGATAGCGACTGTCGCCGAGCCCGGCATTCGCGCCCGCGCTGTTGAGCAAGCCACCGATGACGAAGGTCGGATCCTTGCCGGCAGCCGCGAAAATGGCCGTGATCAGGCTCGTCGTCGTGGTCTTGCCATGCGTGCCCGCCACGGCTATCCCATGCCGATACCGCATCAGTTCGCCAAGCATCTCCGCCCGCGCAACCACCGGGACGCGCTGCTCGGCAGCGGCCACAAGCTCCGGGTTGTCCTGGCGGATCGCGCTGGAAACCACCACGACATCGGCCCCGCGGACATTTTCGGGCCGCTGACCTATGACAACTTCGACGCCAAGCCGCTCTAGCCGCTTGGTAACGTCGTTGCGCTGCAGATCGGAGCCCGTTACCTCGTAACCCTGATTCCGCAGGACCTCGGCGATACCGCACATCCCGGAACCACCGATCCCGATGAAGTGGATGCGCCGGATCCGCCGCATCTCCGGCACCATGTGCACAGCCGACACGCCGGTGCTCATGCCAGCACCTCTCTCTGCCGTGCACGCCGAGGACGGCTCGCATGCTGGGCGTTTTCCCAGGCAACCCTGACCAACAACGCCACCAAGGCGCTGGAAACGATCAGACTGTTGCCGCCATAGCTGACGAGCGGCAGAGTGAGGCCCTTGGTCGGCAGCAGGCCAGTATTCACCCCGACGCTGATCAGGGTCTGAAGCCCAAGCATCAGCGCGGCGCCGTACGCGAGCCCCGCGGCCATCGTTGCCCCGCGCCGCTGCGCCTTGCGCCCGTGCCAGAGGCCACGAATGACCACCGCCAGCAACGCCGCGCACAGCAGCAAAGCACCGAAGACGCCGGTTTCCTCGGCAATTACCGCGAAAATGAAATCGGTGTGCGCTTCCGGAAGATAGAAGAGCTTCTGCATGCCCTCCCCGAGCCCTACTCCGAACCACTCGCCGCGCCCGAACGCGATCAGCGCCTGCGTCAGCTGGTAGCCGCTTCCAAATTGAACTTCAGGCGCCCAGGGATCGAGGAACGCCTGCAGCCTGGCGCTTCGGTAATCACGCATGCTGATCAGCGCCGCCAGCGCCGCCAGCGCCGCCAAGCCACAGAAGGTCAGATGCAATACGCGCGCGCCGGAAAGAAAAAGCAGACCCACCGCCGCAGCCATGATCACGACCACGGACCCGAGGTCCGGCTGCGCCAACAGCAGCACGGAGGGAATCGCCAGCCATGCCAGTGGTCGCAGCAGTCCGAGCAGACTCGAGGAGATCGCTTCCCCGTGCCGCACGACGTACCCGGCCAGGTAGACCACGAGCAGGAAGCGGGCCGGCTCCGAAGGCTGCAGAGAAACCGGCCCGATAACGATCCAGCGTAGACTGCCGTTGACCTCCCGGCCCATACCAGGCACCAGCAGCAGGGCAAGCAGCGCCACTGCAAGAACCAGGCAAGCCCTGTCCCAGCCGGACCAGGCCGACGTCGACACACTGAGCACGCCGAGAAACGCCACGACTGCCAGGACGGCGTAGATACCGTGACGCCAGAGATGATGGAAAGCATCGCCATGCCGGCTCGCCGACAGCTCCATGGAGGCGCTGGTCACCGCGACCAGGCCTGCGGCGAGCAGCGCCAGCCAAAGCCAGAGCAGAGCCGAATCGAGGCGCGCAGGGTTCATGCCGCACCTCCTCGAAGACGCGAGAACGCAGCGGCGAAACGCTCGCCCCGGTCCGCATAGGACCGGAACATGTCGAAACTCGCGCAGGCCGGAGCAAGGAGCACGGTATCGCCTAGGTCGGCCAGCGCATGCGCCTGCGCCACTGCGGCGTCCATGTCGGATGCGTGCTCGATCCGACAGGTCCCCGCGAGCGCTGCTTCGATTTGCGCGGCATCCGCACCGATCAGAACCGCCCCCTTGACGCAGCGCGCGAACGGCTCCCTGAGCAGCCTGAAGTCGGCGCCCTTGCCGAGCCCCCCGGCGATGACGACCAGATTGCGCCGCGC
>SLQW01000214.1 GCA_007131295.1 Pseudomonadales bacterium
AGCAAGCGCTCCGACGCCCACATGCTGATCAATCTGATCAACCATGGGCAGGTGTTCCGCTTTCTGCTGAAGCCGGTTTCCGTGGGCCAGTGTCGACTTTGGCTTAGTTCCGCGGTCTGCCGCCACGCGGAATTGCTGGCCGAGCCTGACACCAAGCGGCGCTATCGGGTCGATGCTCCGGAAACGTCGTCCCAGCCGGCCTGGCTGGCGGGCGTGATCAGCGGCGTCCGCCGCATCCGTTCCCGCCTGCTGGGAGTCGATGGGGCCGCCGGATGAACGCCCGGTCGGAGCCGGTGGTCCCGCCGCGGGCGAAGGCGGACCTTGCCGGGCTCACGCGTAGCTTCGGCCTCGCTTCCATGGTCGTCCTCATCGGCGTGGCCAGCGCCTGGTTCGTGGTCAAGCGTGCGGCGGATGCGCCCGTCCAGCTCGACGACGGCGACCTGCTCGTCGATGTGGGTCAGCGGAGTCAGCGGACCGGCATCGAGATGCTGCTCGAGCAGGCAGAGGTGGCCTACGCCGCGGGGCGCATTCTCGAGCCCAGATTCGACAGCGCCCTGTATTTCTACCAGTCGGTTCTGGCCGAAGCACCCGGCCACCAGGCTGCCAATCGCGGTGTCGATCGGGTGGTCGAGTGGTTGCGCGCCGAGCTTGCGGCAGCACGCGAGACCGGAGAAGCTGTCCGCGAAGTGGCGCTCCTTGCGCAGATTGCGGAGCTTCGTCCGGAAGATGCGAGCGCCGAGCGTGAAGCCGCTGCCGTCCGTGAACGGCATCAGGCATGGCAAAGGTTCGAGCGTGCCATCTCGGCCAACGACGTGGCTGCGGCGGTGGAGCCTTACCGGGTACTCGGTGAAATAGAAGGGGCCGAGGCTCTGACCGAGGCGGCGCGCGAACGCGTACTCGCTCGGCTGGTGTCAAGGGCACGTACGGCGGCGAATCAGGGCGACCTGGATGCGGCGCGGGCGGCAGTGGCGCTCGCCGAGACATGGGGGCTGGCCGAGCGCGATCGCGCCGAGCTCAGCGCAGTCATTGCCGGCGCCGAGCGTCACGATGGCGATCAGTCGTTGGAAACCACGCTGGTGGCCGCCGTCGATGCACTGGAGTCGGGCCGTCTGCTGGGGGGCGACAGCGCTTGGCGGTTGTTTCAGGACGTGCTTGCCGAACACCCGGGCCACGCTGGTGCCCGCGCCGGCGTGCTCGAGGTTCGCGCAGCGCTGGTCCAGCGCATCCGCGCCGCGATAGCGGCGAACGAGTTCGAGTTGCTGCCGACTCTGTTCGCAGATGCGGAGCGGATCGGCGTAGATGCGGACCAGCGTGCTTCGCTGCAGCGTGAGGTCGAGTATCGCGAACATCTCGCAGCCATGCGCGTCGGTCGCTTCGGAGACCCGTTTCTGGTCTCGGAACTCGAGGTGATCGATCAGCGAGCGCCAGTCTATCCCAGAGCCGCAGTTGCACGTGGCATCGAAGGCTGGGTCGATCTCGAGTTCACCGTCTCCGCCATGGGCAGGGTTGAAGACGTTCGCGTTGTGGATTCTTCTGCGGCCCTGTTTCACCAGGCGAGCATCGATGCGATCGAAGGCTATCGGTTCGCACCCTTCCTGTTGCACGGGCGCCCCGTACCGGTCCGCGCCGCTTTGCGTTTCAACTACCGGATGTAGCCGATACCATGCGCCTCTCGACGACAGGGGAGGGTGCATGAAGGCCATCGACATTCAGGGCGGCGAACTGGTCTGGACCGACTGCGACGATCCCGAACCTGGACCGGGCGAAATCCTGATTCGCAACGAGGCCACGGCCGTCAACCGGGCAGATCTGGTCCAGCGCTCGGGCAACTATCCGCCTCCTCCCGGAGCCAGCCCCATTCTCGGTCTCGAGTGTGCTGGTGAAGTTGCGGCTGTAGGTGAGGGTGTGGCCCGCTTCGCTGTCGGCGACAAGGTCTGTGCCCTCCTGGCCGGCGGCGGTTACGCGGAACGGGTCGTCGTCCCGGCAGGACAGGCGCTCGAGATTCCTGCCGGTCTCGATCCGGTGCAGGCGGCGGCGCTTCCGGAGGTCTTCGCCACCGCTTACCTCAACCTCTTCATGGAGGCCGGCCTCGAAGTCGGTGAGCGCGTCCTGCTGCATGCCGGAGCCAGCGGCGTAGGTACGGCGGGTATCCAGCTCTGCCGTGCATTCGGTATGCCGGTTTGGGTGACGGCGGGATCGCAGGCGAAGATCGAGCGCTGCATGGCGCTCGGCGCCGAGGCGGGGCACGACCGCCATCAGGGCAGCTTCCGCGATCAGGTCGAGGTGTGGACGGAGGGGGCGGGTTTCGACGTCATCCTCGATCCGGTAGGGGCCGCTTATCTCGGCGACAATCTCCGCTCGCTGGCGGTGGATGGGCGTCTGGTGATCATCGGCCTGATGGGAGGGGCGAAAGCGGAACTCGAAATCGGCCTTATGATGGTCAAACGGCTGCGGGTGATCGGCTCGACACTCCGGGCGCGCCCCGTCGCGGCGAAAGCGGTCGTCATGGATGCGCTGCGGTCCAGGGTCTGGCCGCTGATCGCAGACGGCACGATCGTCCCGGTGATCGAGACTACGCTGCCGATCACGCAAGCCGCCGAGGCCCACGCGCTGATCGCGGGTAACGACACCTTCGGCAAGGTCGTCCTGACGTTCTGACTGGCGCGGTGGGGTGACGCAGCCGAGGGCGGCTGCATCAAGTGAGCGCGGCGATTTCCGCGCGCTGCGCCTCCAGCCGCTGCAGGGCCGCTGCCGCCTCCTCGCGCTTGCTGCGCTCCTTGTCCACGACTGCGGCGGGCGCCTTGGCAACGAAACTCTCATTGGCGAGTTTCTTCTCCAGGCGCTCGATATCGCTGCGGCGTCGTTCGATCTCCTTGTCGAGACGCCCGAGTTCCGCATCCCGGTCGATCAGGCCAGCCATCGGCACCAGCACACGCAGGCCGCCGACGAGCTGGATCGAGGCCGGCGGCATTTCGCTGCCTGAATCGAGATAGTCGATGGACTCGAGTCGGGCGAGCTGCATGAGCAGGTCGTGGTTGCGCTCGAGGCGTTTGCGATCGGTGCTGTCGCCCTCTGCCAACAGCAGCGGTATTGCGCGTCCGGGGGCGACGTTCATCTCGCCACGGATGTTGCGCACGCCCTGAATGATGTCCCTGACCCAGTCGATCTCGGCCTCGGCCTCGACATCACGCAGCGCCGGATCCGATTCGGCGTAGGGCTCGAGCATGATGCTGGCACCATCGCGGCCGGACAGCGGGCGGATCTCGCGCCAGATCGTTTCCGTCAGGAAAGGAATGATCGGGTGGGCGATCCGCAGAACGCTTTCCAGTACCGAGATCAAGGTGACACGGGCGCTGCGCTGGGCGTCGGGTGCTCCACTTCGCAAGACCGGCTTCGTCAGCTCCAGATACCAGTCGCAGTATTCGTGCCAGACGAAATCGTAGACGTGCTGGGCCAGCAGGTCGAAGCGATAGGTCTCGAAGGCGAGGTGGACGTCTCCGACCAGTTTTTCGAGGCGCGAACGGATCCAACGGTCCGCGGCCGACGGCGCCACCTCGCCATTCAGATCTGAACCTTCGGTATTCATGCGCACGTAGTTCGCCGCATTCCAGAGCTTGTTGCAGAAATTGCGATAGCCTTCAATGCGGTTCAGGTCGAAGCGTATGTCGCGGCCGGTGGAGGCCAGCGCGCAGAGCGTGAAACGCAAAGCGTCGGTACCGAACGCGGGGATACCATCCGGATAGTCGCGGCGCGTTGCCTTGGCGATGCGCTTCTCCATTTGTGGCTGCATCAGTCCCGACGTGCGTTTGGTGACCAGAGCCTCGAGTTCGATGCCGTCGATGAGATCGAGCGGGTCGAGACCGTTGCCCTTCGACTTCGACATCTTCTGCCCATCCGCATCGCGGACGAGGCCGTGCACATAGACTGTGTGGAAGGGCACCTCGCCGGTGAACTTCAGCGTCATCATGATCATCCGGGCGACCCAGAAAAAGATGATGTCGTGTCCGGTGACGAGCACGTCCGTGGGATGGAAGGTACGCAGCGCCTGGTCGTCGTCCGGCCAGCCGAGCGTGCCGAACGTCCACAGTGCGGATGAGAACCAGGTCTCCAGCACGTCCGGATCCTGTCGCAGCGGCAGGTCGGCATCCAGCCCATGCACTGTGCGTACTTCGTCCTCGTCGTGGCCGACGTAGATGGCGCCGCTATCGTCGTACCAGGCCGGGATGCGGTGCCCCCACCAGAGCTGCCGGCTGATGCACCAGTCCTGGATCTCGCGCATCCAGGCGAAGTAGGTGTTCTCGTGCTGTTTCGGCACGAAGCGGATGTCACCGTTCTCCACCGCCGCGATCGCCGGACGAGCCAGCTCTTCCATCGCGACGAACCATTGATCGGTGAGCCAGGGCTCGATGACGGCGCCGCTGCGGTCGCCACGCGGGACTTTGAGCTGGTGGTCTTCCACCTGGTCGAGCAGTCCCTGAGCATCGAGGTCGGCGACCACGCGTTCGCGCGCCGTGAAACGATCGAGGCCACGATAGGCTTCCGGGACGGCGTCATTCAGGCAGGCGCCGGCATCGAAGATGTTGATCAGCGGCAGGTTGTGTCGCTGGCCGACCGCGTTATCGTTGAAGTCGTGAGCTGGCGTGATCTTGACGCAGCCGCTGCCGAACTCCGGGTCCACGTAGGCATCGGCGATCACTGGAATGCGACGTCCGGTCAGAGGCAGCTCGACCTCCGCGCCGATGAGGTCGGCGAAGCGCTCATCTTCCGGATGCACGGCCACGGCCGTGTCGCCGAGCATGGTTTCCGGCCGCGTGGTCGCGACTACGAGGTGGTCGTCACCGTCGCGGGTGCGGCGACCATCCGCCAGCGGGTAGCGGAAATGCCAGAGGTGGCCTTTTTCGTCTTCGTTCTGCACCTCCAGATCGGATAGCGCCGTCTTCAGCTCAGGGTCCCAGTTCACGAGGCGCTTGCCGCGGTAGACCAGACCTTCCCGGTAGAGGCGCACGAACACCTCGCGGACGGCCCGTGAGAAGCCCTCGTCCATGGTGAAGCGCTCACGGGACCAGTCCACCGACGCGCCCATGCGCCGGAGCTGATTCGTGATCTCCCCACCCGAGGTTCGCTTCCACTCCCAGATCCGCTGCACGAATGCCTCGCGCCCGAGTTCGCTGCGTGAGGTCTGCTCTTGCGTGAGTTGCCGCTCGACCACCATCTGAGTGGCGATGCCGGCGTGGTCGGTACCCACCTGCCAGAGGGTGTTGCGTCCGCGCATGCGCTGGTAGCGCACCAGCGTATCCATCAGCGTGTCCTGGAAGGCATGGCCCATGTGCAGGCTGCCGGTGACGTTCGGTGGCGGAATCATGAGACAGAAGGGCTCGCCGCTTCCCGAGGGGGCGAAGTAGCCGGCCTCTTCCCATTCCCGATACAGCGCCGCCTCGATCGCCTTCGGCTGATAGGTCTTGTCCATCGTCGTCGTGCGCTTCCGTCAGTAAGTCAGTCGTTCGTGGATGATTCGCCGTCCGTCGTACCGAACGCCTCCGCCACCAGGCGCGTGAGCTCGGTCTCGAGAACCTCCAGCAGACGATCCTGAAGGTCGTCCAGCGTCCGGGTCACCACCTGCTCCAGGGCCGGCGGCAGTTCCGCGTCCACACGCTCGTGCAATGCCTCGAGCACAGCGTCGTCGACCTCCGGGTCGATGCAGGCCGCGAGCTCGTCCGCGCGCTCACGCGCCGCCGTCAGGATTGCTTCGCTGCGCTGGCGCCAGGATTCGTCGAACAGCCGGTCGGCGAAGTCGCCGGGTTCGAACATGTCGTGCTGAACCTCGTGCGAGCCGGTCGCTCGTTTGCCCGGTCCCGGGGGCGGAACGATCTCCCGCAGCACGGGAATATCGACGCCTTCTTCGGCATCCAGCAGATCCCGAATGGACTCGAGATCCTTGAGCAGCTTACGGGGACTGCCTGGGGGCTTCGGGTTCGTCTCACCTTGCGCTTTGCGCTCGTCGCTCATGACGCGTTCCGTGGCTCCGTGGACAGGGTCGTGTCAGCCCAGCTCGTGATGATGAAGCGGATAGCCACGCTCGCGGTAAAATCGATAGCTGGCGCGACCTGCGCGGCGTACCCCCTCGTCCTGGCAGATGATTTCCGCGACGCGGTCGAAGGCAGCGAACCGCGCTGGCACCTCCAGTTCCAGGTTGATCAGCAGATCATGCGTCGGCAGATCTGCCGGGTCGATTGCCTGGACCTCCGGCGCGGCGGCCAAAACCACCGGCGCCCGGCCGGCGCAGTTGGCCCCCATTCTGGCATGCCCGAGGAAGGCGCCGCGCGGTTCCTCCCACAGCGTCGCGTCGAGTCGTTCGACGCTGGCTTCGTCGCTCACCTGGATGAGGCTCCGGAGTCCCTGGCGGAACGCCTTTGCGGCCAGTCGGGCCGCGAACTGCTCGCGAGCGTCCAGGCGCAGATCCGGCAGGAGATAGAAGTCGATCCGGGTCATCGGACCTCCCCGCGCTCAGCCGGTGCGGGACTTGAGCCACTCCACCAGCAGGCGCACGGGGCGCCCCGTTGCCCCTTTCTTCGCGCCGGTGAGCCACGCGGAACCTGCGACGTCGATATGCGCCCACTGAAAGTTGCGCGCGAACCGCGACAGGAAGCAGGCCGCCGTGACGCTCCCTGCCTCACGACCGCCCACGTTCGCCATGTCGGCGAAATTGCTGCGAAGCTGCTGCTGGTAGTCCTCCCAAAGCGGCAAGCGCCAAGCGCGGTCGCCGCTGCGTTCCCCGGCGGCGAGCAGGGCATCCGCCAGGGCATCGTCGTTGCTGAACAGGCCCGAGGCGTGATGCCCGAGGGCGACCACGCAGGCCCCCGTGAGCGTGGCGATATCGACCACCGCCTCGGGCTTGTATCGCTCCACGTAAGTCAGCGCGTCGCAGAGTACCAGTCTGCCTTCCGCATCCGTATTCAGGATTTCTACTGTCTGGCCGCTCATGGTGCGGACGATGTCCCCCGGGCGGCTGGCGCTGCCGCTCGGCATGTTCTCCGCGGCAGCCACAAGTGCCACCACGTTCAGCGGCAGCTCCATGCCGAGCACGGCTTTCATGGTGCCGAACACGCTGGCCGCACCGCACATGTCGAACTTCATCTCGTCCATGCCGGCACCGGCCTTGAGGCTGATGCCGCCGGTGTCGAACGTGATGCCCTTGCCGACGAGCACCAGCGGCTTGGCCTTCTGGGCACCGCCCCGGTACTCCATGACGATCAGTTTGGCCGGCTGTTCCGTTCCTGCCGTGACCGAGAGGAAGGCGCCCATACCGAGCGACTTCATCTGTTTCTCCTCGAGCACCCGGACGCTCAACTGCTTCGCACCCTGGCCGAGTTTGCGTGCTTCTGCCGCGAGGTAGCTGGGATGGCAGACGTTACCGGGCAGATTGCCGAGGGTCCGGGCCATGGCGACACCGTCGGCGATGGCGCCTGCCTCCTTGATCGCCCGATCGATACCGGCGCGTGCGGCCGCCGACTGGTGCAGATTGAAGCGGCGCAGATTGACCTTCAGCGTCTCGCCGGGTTCGCTCAGATAGTCGTGAAAGCGATAAGCTTCCTCCGCCGCCTGGATCACCGCCTCCGCTGCACACCAGCTCGGGTCGTGGTCCTTGACGTCGACGTCATCGAGGCAGAGCGTCGCGTCCTGGGCACCGGTGGTGATGACGGCAGCAGCGGCGTTGCGTACCAGCTTGCGGAAACCGGCTGCGTCAAGCGGCGGTTTGCCCACCTGCACGAGCAAGAGACGCGGCGCGCGAAGTTCCGCGGGGTCGGTCAGCAGCAGGGTGCGGCCCAGACCGCGGCCGAGGTCATCGCGCGCAAGCGCGCGCTCGATCCGACCGTCTGTGAGTGCGTCGAGCCGTTTCGCGGTGGCGCCGAGTTCGCGCTCGGGCCCGACCGGGAGGATCAGGCAGTCGGTACGCACGTTCTCGGGCTTCCCGCCCTTCAACGCATGGTCCATGGGCACTCCTGCAGAACGGGGGTCGGGAGGCGGAGCCTGGAACATCTCAGGGCGGTGGCCCCGCCGGCCAGCGCGCAAGTGTACGGCAAAAGTCCGGACGCTTCAGGGGCACAGTGGGCGTTTTGTCGGCGATTGCAATGCGCCGGCTGCAGCTGGAAACGGGCGGTGGCGACCTTGGCACTGGCGCTGCTTTTTGGCCATCACGAGCTGGCTGCTGGTCAGGGCGGCTTCGCCGGCGGGTTTTCCCTGAGGTTGGCGTCGAGGTCGGCGGGCAGGGTGACCATGCGGGTCCCTGAGAGGCGGTCGTGCCATGTCAGCCGCAGCGGGTCCAGCCACATCCATAGGAAGCCGAGCCCGGCTGGCAGCAGCGACAGCATGGCGCAAACGAAGCGCATTCCGGCCTGAGCCAGGCCGATGTTGTGTCCATCTGGTGTCTGCAGCCGTAGCCGCCAAGCTTGCATGCCCAGCGTACGCCCGTGCACGACCCAGAAGTAGGCGAAAAATCCGAACACCACTGCAAGCAGCAGTGCGGTGAGCAGCGGGCCGCTGATGACTTCCATGTGTTCCAGGGAAACACGCTCGGCGTCAGCGGGGATCTCGGGGCGTGGTGCGAAGAGATTCACCACGCCGGCGGTGGTCAGGATCAGGGCGATTACCAGCAGGCCATCGTAGACCAGAGCTCCGAGACGTCTGAACAGGCCGGCCGGGGGGAGTTCGGAGAGGCGTTCGCGGAGGGCTTCATCCATCGCGCCATTGTAGCGCGAGTCCAGCGTTTGGCGCCTCAGGCTGGTTCTGTGATGTTCATACCGAGAGCTGCCCGCCAGGGTTCCGGGATCTCGCGATCCACGGGCTGAGGCAGGTCGCGAAGGAGCTGACGGCGGATGCGTATCGCCTTCTTGCACGCTACCACCAAGTACTCCTCGTCGGGATCGGCACGCTCCAGGAGGCGGTTGAGCCGGCGCTGATACTCGAGGATCTCCCGCAGGAGGCGAATGCTGGCCCGTCGCACTGCGATCTCGTTGGGATCGCGGAAGCCGGGAACATCAGGCGCGTGGGCTGGCGACGCGATCGGTCTGGTCCGGGCCATCGGTCACTCCAGGTTGGCGGAGTCTCTCCGCTCTTCTTCCAATACTAGGTTGCGTCAGTTTTTGAATCAATAGCATGAGAACGAAGTTCTATCTTCATGTTTAGTATAGTTTTTCGAAGTCTGCCACTATGCTTTGAATTAAGTGTCTTATGGCTTGATACAGTCCAGGCGTGAGGCGATCACTCCCTTGGACCGTCGGGCCTGTTAAAGTTGCGCTGGATTCAAGCTGGACACTTCCCGTTTAGGAGACTTCAGATGCAGGTTGGTCAGGTACTTCGTTCGATTCTCGTGCTCGTTCTATCCGTGCAGCTGGTGGCGCTTGGCGGCATGCAGGCAGCGCATGCCGGCATGGTTGGTACCGACGAGTATGCGGCCATGGAGGAACGTGACGAGCGTATTGCCAGGGTCCAGGACTTCCTGGCCGCAGAGCGGGTTCAGGCTCAGCTCGAGGCGCTTGGCGTGGATCCGGAGCAGGCGCAGGAACGCGTCGCGGCCCTGACCGATGCGGAACTCGCCCAACTCGACCAGCAGCTCGACGACCTGCCGGCGGGCGGCAGCAGCGTTCTGACGGTGCTTGGGATCATGTTCGTGGTGCTGCTGGTGCTCGAACTGCTCGGGGTCACCAACATCTTTGTCGCGATTTAGTCGCTGCAGGCCTCGCCCTCGAGTGCCGCCGCCGCTTTTGCCGTGGCCTCGAGGGCATCGCGCAGGCGTTCGTTAGTGGTGTCCGAGCTCCGGGCCAGGACTTCGAGTGCTTCGCTGGCGCAGCCACGGGCGAGCAGCAGCCGTGCAAGGTTGTTGCTGGCGGCTGGGTCGCCCGGCCGCACCTCCAGCAGACGTTCGAGCGCTCGTTCGGCCGCTTGCGAATCGATCCCCGCCAGGCTGTTCGCCTTCCCGAACAGTGCAAGGGCATCGTCCGGTGCTGTTTCGAGCCACGCCCGATAGCCTGCCGCCGCCAACGCAGGGCGGCCGGCGTGCTCCAAATCGGCCAGAGCCGACAGGTAGCGGCCGCGATCCGCGGCCGCAGGCAGCTGACCCGGTTCGAGTGGCACCATGGCCCAATGATCCGCCATCCGCCAGCTGAGCATGAAGGCGCGCAGCGACATTTCGAGCCGCTCGGTTGTACCGGACCGCAGCACGATGCGCCTGCGGTCAGGATCGAAGCCGATCACCACGGCGAAATGCCAGACTGGCCACCTTGGCGTACCCAGGTTCTGCAGCACCAGGACCGGCCGTCCGGCCTGGAGTTCGGCTGTCACCGCCGCCAGATCCGGCGCGGTGACGTAGGCGATGCGATCGTGCCGGCGGGTGGCCGCAGCCAGCTCAATCTGCAGGCTGCCCTCGCGGCCCGGCAGCCACACCTGCTCCACGAGTGCCTCGGGCGTCACCTCGACGCCGCTGACCTCCAGGACCGTTGCCAGGGCGGCAGGGCCGCACTGGTAACGCTCCTGCGGGTGAAACGGCGTGGCTTCGAGTTCGACGCCGGAGGGTGGCAGCTCGGGCAGCGGTCGCGGCCCGGCGCAGCCAGCAACCGCGACGAGGGCGAGGATCGCAATATGCAAGCGCAGCATGTTGACTCCGTTTCCGCGGCAGAGGAGTTTACCGTCGCCGCGGGCCCAGGGGAGCATCGCGCGTGAGTCGTCTCGCAACCATTGCCCTGTGCATCGCCGCTGCGGGCGCCCTCGCGCTCGTACTGCTCCTGCTCTGGCTGTTCGACCCGCGCCTGCCGGCTGGGCTCGCCGCTCGCGATTTCACCGGCAGCGGTACCCTGTCTCGGGAGGAGGCCGGACCGCTGCTCCGCCGTGACTTCGATGCCATCGACCGGGATAGTTCCGGCGACCTGGACGGTCGCGAACTGCGGCGTTACATCCTGGTCGACGCCCTCTCGAGTCGTGGTCGCGCCCTGAACGTGCCGCCACTTCCGACGGACCGCGATGCGGCGGCGCTGCGGAGCTGGCTGGCCGGGCCCGTGGAGCAGGGACGTCTGCGTGGCGCCGGAATGCTGCTCCTGCGCAACGGTGAGATCGTCTTCGAGCATACGGTCGGCGAGTTCGATCCCGACGCACCGCACCCGCTCGGAACGGCCTCAACCTGGCCGGCCGCACTCACCCTCGGCTGCCTGGCTGAAAGAGGCCTTATGGATCTCGCATTGCCGCTGGAACGGCTGCACGAAGATCTGCCGGCGGGCTGGGGTCGCATGAGAGCACAGGAGATGCTCGCTCACGTCGCGGGCGCTCCCGCCGTTACGGCAGCCGACTTCTCGCAGGATACCGGTCTCGAAACCGCTGCGCGCGCCATCATGGCGCGGTATCCACCGGAACTACCGGGACGGGAAATGCGTTTTGGCACGGCGGGCTACCAGGTGCTGGGTTGGCTGGCGGAAGCCCGCTCCGAACGCTCCTGGCGACGCATGTTCATCGAGTGTCTCGGCTGGCCCATGTCGCTGGACAGCGCCGGCTGGGGACACCCGGTCACGGGCCCTCGATCCGAGGGCTTCCTCAGTCCCGGCCTCGGGCTGTACCTCAGCATGGCCGACTACGGGCGTATTCTGGCCATGCTGCAGCAGTCCGGGCGGTTCCATGGCGTCGCGATCCTGTCGCCGGAGACATTGGCGGAACTGGAACGCGACCGCGTCGGCGAACTGCCTCGCGTCGATCTGCCTCATGGTGTCGCTAACGACTGGGGCCATGCGGCGGGGGCGTGGTGCGAGCGTCGCGATGCGGATGGCGCCTGCCGGCGTCTGCTCTCCCCGGGCAGCTATGGCAGCCTTGCCTGGCTCGATCGCGACAGCGGCCTCGCCGGCGTCGTCGTCACGCTCGACAGTACCGTCCGGGTGTGGGACTGGCTGCTCGCGACCCGTGCCGTCGCCGAGCAGACTCGACTCGACTAACGATCCGCGGTGGTTCAGGGCACCTGCTGCCAGCGCCCGTTCGGCAGCCGCACCCAGTGGCCGCTCTGGCTACGTTCGATGGCGCGCTTGCCGGCCAGCTGCTCGACCTGTTCCAGTGGCACTCCGTTGCGGGCGGCGATGCGTTCGTACTCGTCCCGGCGGCGCAGGTTCACCGACTCGACCAGGTCGCGCACTTGGCGGCTTCCCGGCGTCGCGACGATGCCCAGGTAGCCGCTGGCCTGCTCGCCCACGAGACCCTGGTCCTTGGCGGCATCCAGCGACAGCGCCCACGCTGGCAGAAGCGCGAAACACAGAAGCATTACGAGCATGTACTTCACCTGGAGGCGCATCTCAGAACACTCCGCTTTCGCTGAAGAAATCATCGAGCTCGCGCTCGACTCGCACGCGAATGTCGTGCTGGATGTTGACGTTCAGATTGATGGTGATGGGGTCGTCGGTGGCAACGCGAACGGTCGGCGTGCACGCTGCAACGCTCACCGCTACGACCAGCATCGCGAAAAGCACTGCGGCCGGTTTCAGCTGCCGCGCGCTCGGAGTTTCTGCCTGCTGCCGTCTGGCCATGGTCGTCGGCGCTCCTCTGCAAGATGTCGCCAAGATCCTCTTTCGCCTCTGAATCATTGCTGAATGCGCTCGAGCCTGCGTTCGATGTCCCGCTCGAGCTGTTCGGACAGCTGCAGGCTGCGCAGCAGCTGCAACAGGTTCTGGGTAACGTTCAGATTGAGCTGAATTGGCCGCCCGCCCTCGATTTCCGGGTTCGACCCAAGCAGATCTACGCCCAGTGAGAGCGTCCCGTCGGCGCCATAGTCGACCCGGCTGTCGAGGCGCTGATAGCGCAGATCGCGCACGGCGCGCAGCGCGAGGCGCAGCGCAGGCTGCTCGATGTCGGCGAGCAGGTGATTCGGGGTGGCGTAGGTCAGGCTGCCGCCGGGTATGCGCGCTGCGAGACGCCCTTCCTCGACGAGCGGTCGCCAACCTTGCAGACGCAGGGGCAGGCTGCCGTCCAGGGTACCCTGGCCGTCCAGGGCAGGGTCCTGCATGAGCGCGAGGACAGTGGAGAGATCGACTCCAGTGATGGCTATCGGCAGGTAGCCGTCACCGGTCACGGGATCGAGCGTTCCCTGCGGCAGGCGCAGTTCGCCTCCCAGCACTTTGGCGCTGCAGCCTTCGAGTTCGAGCGGGCCCGGCTGGTGGAATGCGAAGTGGCAGTCGGTATCGCCCACCGTGATGCCGGCGTCGGCCAGATCCAATCGGACCCGGCCGACGAAAGACGGGTTCTGCGGAGATCCATCGGTCCGCACCGCTGCGCTCAGGCGACGACCCCGGAGCTGCGCGCTGGCGAGTGCATCGGCCTCCAGGTCGGCATCGACCGTCCAGGTCGCAATGCGCCATGGCTCACTGGCAAGCGTCAGCACACCGGTGGCAGACAGGGCGCCCCTCTGCGCGCTCGTTTCCCGGCTGCCCGCCGCAGCCGGACGCCAAGCGAGCTGATCGAAGCTTGCGGTCATCGCATGCAGTTTTAGCCGGTCATGGTCGAGCTCGAATGCAGCACTGCCGCTCGCGCCACGCAGCCGGGCAGCATCTACGTCCAGCCCGACCCCGTGCCAGTGTGTCGACCAGGATCCCTGCAGCTGCCCGGAGTGGCTCCGCCGTGCCCGGCCTGTAAACTCGACGCGACCGGATCGCGGCACGATGCCGGTCGGCAGGAGCGCCGTAAGCGTGTCGTTGCCTACGAGCCTCAGCTCACCGACATGGATCTCGGTGACGGCGTCGAGATCGGGTTGCAAGGTGAGCCCGGCGGCCAGCGTCATCCGGTCCGGATCGTCGATGGCCAACGTCAGCTCGGCTGCCTCGAGCAGGGAGCCGCTTGCATCGACGCGGGCGGGTGCGGTCGCAGTGACCGTTGCTGCGGAAAGCTCGAACCCGGCATGCCGCAGCACCTCGAGGGCCATGCTCGATCCCGCTGCGATTTCCAGTTCACGCCTCGCCAGGAAGGCGCGGAGCGGCATGTGTATCGCGTATTCCGCGTGGCCTTCGGCCCAGGTCAGCACGCCGGCGCCATCGATGTAGGCGTCCACCTCGCCCGTCATGCCAAGACGCGGTTCCAGGATGTCGAAACGGCCTTCCGTGGCGGTCGTTGCCGTATGCGCGGTCAGGCTCAGTGCCAGTCGGTGCGCGCTCGAAATGCGCGCCTGGTCGTCGAGCTTGAAGGTGACATCCGCTGGCGCCGACACTTCCAGATCGACACGGTTCGCATCGCGGTCGAGACGAATCCGCGCTGCGGAGTCGCGGGCCAGGGTCAGGGCAGGGACCGGGCCAAGGTCGGCGGCGAGGTCGAGCTCGACATCGCCCTGCAGGTGCTCTCCGTCCACGGCGAGCCAGCGACTCAATGCCGTGACCGCAATGCGCGCGCGACCCTCGAAGCCCGGTGCGCCGGTCAAGCGGCCTTGGAGATCCAGGAACGGTGGAGCCAGGCTCGACTCGCGCGCCTCGACTTGCAGATGGCTGTGGACATCCAGCGTCGTCGTCAGCAGCAGCGGCGCGGGCAGGTAGGTGCTGCGCAGCAACCCCTCGAAACGGCCTTGGCGGCGACTGACCTCGAAGCTGCCCGTGGCGGTCACACGCTGCGCGTCTGGAGCCGGCAGCAGAGCCAGATGCAGGTGCCGGACGCCCAGCCGCGCTACCGGCAGTTCGCCGAGCCAGCTCGCGTCGGTGACCGGCGCGGCGCCCGCCGGGGTCTTCGCAGAAGGCGCGAGGTCGACGTCGATCGTGTCGACCATGGCCTGCTCCGGTCCATCACGGAGCAGGCTGCGAAAACTGGCCCAGGACAGGACCAGCCGGCGGGCCCTTATGGCGAAGCGGCCGTCCCGGTCGCGCAGTTCCAGCTGCGCGACATGGATCCGATAGCGCTGGGGACGGCGGATGTCGAGGCGCTCGAGCTCGATACCACGCCGTTCGAGTAGCGTTCCGGCGACCGCCGGGGCCAGCTGCGGAAAGCCGACCCAGACCATGGCGAGGAGCAGCGCGGTGATGGCGGCCAGGGCAGCGAGTACCAGGGCGCCGCGGCGCAGGATGCGCAGCACGTATTGAACGCTCCAGTCGGTGGCGCGATAGCGCGCAAACTGCCGAGGTCAGGCTGTACCGACGCTGAAGGCGCATGGCTCGCTCGGTCCGGTTGCGGCACGACAGCACCAACGCCCACCTCGCCCGGACGTCTGGTCGTAACAGGATCGGTTGCTCTGGATCTGGCGAGTCCGGCCGTTGGCTGGCGGATTCGGCAGGTTCCTCAGGGCTCTGCGGGAACGCCGGCGCCTGGATCCGAGTGCGGCACGTGTCCATCGCGGGCCGGCTCACGGACTACGAACTGGCGCCCGAACCAGCGAAACGTGCCGTCGCCGAACGGTGCCGTGCAGTTGATCCGCGCGCGGCCGGGAGCGAACGGTGCTTCCGGAATAACGGTCAGGCGGCGGCCATCGCGTTCGATGCGGGCTCCGATGCCGCCGGAAGGAAAGCAACCCACCTGATTGGGGTGAACGTCGCCGTCAGCGAGCGTGAACGCGAGCCGCGGTGGGTTGTTGCGGACCACGAGGCTGTCACTCGGACTGATGTCGGAGACCGCGAGAGGCTTGGTGTGAATGCGCTCTTCGAAGCGGTCCATGCGGCCCCAGTTTTCGTTCATGGCGAAGCGAGGCAGTTCGAACCGTTCTTCGTCGATGTGGGCTACGCCGGAGTGCTGCCCGAAGGCGGCGCGAAAATCGAACTCTCGAATCACTTCCAGCACGGCGTCGCTGTACTCACCGAAGGGAAAGGCAAAGAGATCGGGCACATAGCCGAGCTCCGCCTCGAAGCGCTCGTTGGCCCGGGCAGTGTCGTGGCGATTGGTGGCACTATCGTGGTCGGGCATGTGGTGGTGGGTCCCCGAGTGATGACCGATGGTCACGAGCGGGTCGGCGTCGAGTTCGCGGATGTCGTCCCAGCTCATGAAATCACCGAGGCGCTGGTCCGGTTGATCCGTGGTGACGAAAAGCGTCCACGGCATGTTCGCTGCTGCGAGTCGGGGACGCGCTTCCGTCAGCGCGGATCGATAGGCGTCATCCACCGTGATGCCGACGGTGCGCGGAGGCAGGGCTTCGCCGCGCTCGAAGCGGTCGATGATCTCCGGCAGCGGCAGGACGTTGAAATTGTTCGCCTCGAGGTAGTCGATGTGGGCCTCGAACTGTTCCAGGCGGATGCTGGTGGCCGGATAGCGGTCTTCGCCGAAGCGGTGATACATGAGCAGCACGGCGTGGTACTGCTCTGAATCGCTGACCTCGCGCGCCGGCCGCGGCGGCGAGTTGCCGACAGTATCGGCGCCAGGGTCAGAGGGCGCGAACGTGCCACCCTGCCAGGCCAGGCCGAGCAGAGTGAGCAGGACGAGTAGGGCGACCACGATGAGGGTGTTGCGGCCGGGCATCGATCGGGATCCTGTGCAACTCGGAGGTAGGGGCCTTCGGCTCCCACCGGAGCCGGACGGGACGACGTTAGCATGCTGCTGCGCTGCTCGCTGCCGCAGCGCTGTCACGCCGATTCGAGACGCTTATCGCTGAAGAGGGCCTCGAGCCTGTGCGCGGGCATGCTTCTCCTGGCACCGGCGCTTCAATCCGCCGCAGACGCACCGACAGTTGGCGTGCACACACCCGGCGCGAGGTACACGGCCCCAGCATCGCGATCAAATGAACATTCCTCGAGCCTGAGCTCGATTGCGTGCTTCGGCGCCACCCTCAAGGCGGCTGCACCGCCGCCGCCCCGCGCCCGGGCCGGGGCCTGGACGAGTACCCCGTAGGTACCCGCACGCCACGCCGCGCATGCTCGAGCCGCTCCCTGGCCGCCGTCGCGTAGAG
>SLQW01000176.1 GCA_007131295.1 Pseudomonadales bacterium
GAGCTGCGACGTGCGTTGGCGGTGTGGTTGCAGCGCGTCGTACTGCCAGGGCTGGTCCCGGGCGAGGAGATGCCGCCGGTGAACGACCTTCAGGAGGTGACTGCCATGGTGGCGGAGCGTGGACTGACCTGGCCCGAGCGCTGGAAACAGGAGGGTCTGCAAGAAGGCATGCAGCAGGGGATGCAGCAGGGCATGCAGCAGGGCATGCAGGAAGGCGAAGCACGGGTCCTGCTGCGGCTGCTTGCTCTGCGCTTCGGCGAGCTGCCGGAAGACGTTCGGAGCCGGGTGGCCGACGCCGATGCGGATACGCTGCTGCGCTGGTCGGAGCGAGTCCTGACCGCGGACACGATCGAGGACGTGCTGGCCTGAAAGCCTGCGCGAGTGCTTAGCGCGGCCTGGATTCCCCCATCGATAGCGGCCGGAGATGCGATAGCGTCTCCGGCCGCTGTGGTTTCTGCAGTTGGACCGCTTGGATCCAGCGGAGCTACACGCCCTGGTTCCTGCGCGCTCGATGCCGAAGACGACGACATTGACCTCGCGATTCGCAGCGCCAAGCGGATGGCGCAGGGGCGCTGAGTCTCAGCGTGGGGAGTGTCGATCGAGGTAGTCGGCGGGACTGCAGATCACGACGCCCTCGAACGGATGGAGGTCAAGAAGATCCCGGTCGCCGCTGACGATCACATCCGCGTCGCCGCTGAATGCCAGCTCGAGGAACTTATCATCGCGGGGGTCGCGGCAACGTCGTATGGGTCGCGCGATGGGGATGAGTTCAGCGATGTGGCCGAGCAGGCGCAGGAACTGCTGGCGTTCGGCGATGGTGAGGTAGGGATCGAACTTCCGCCGCGCCAGGACCTGCGCCAGCTCTTCCAGGGTGGCTTCCGACATGAGCATCTGGCCGTGACGGACGACTTGGCTGACCGCGCGGGCGGGGACCGAGTCGGGCAGAAGCAGGCGGCTGATGAGAACGTTGGTGTCGACGACTACGCGCTCAGGACGCGTCATCGGCGATCATGTCCGCGAGTTCCTCCTCCGTCAGGCCACGTTGCCGGGCACGCTCTCCGATCAGGTCGCAGAACGACTCGAACTGCTCGACATTGAATGCGCGCAGTCGCGCGTACTCGCGGGGCGAGAGCACCACGGCCACATCCCGGTTCTGGCGCTGGATCGTGACCGGCTCATGCTGGACGGCATCGAGCAGCGCGGCCAGCCGCTGCTTGGCATCCGTTGCGGAGATGTAACGCATGGGCCCGCTCCGAGTCTAAAACAGACAAAATGGACAATATGTCCATTCTGCGCGCACTTCAATGCGTAACAGGAGGATTGCCGATGCCGAGGCTCGCGGCGTTCGGGTGCTGCGCTGGCGGCGGTTGGTTGGCGTTGGGTGAGGCCTGGTCACCTTCTGCTGCTGGAGATCGACGGGAGCATTCTGGCAACAGCCCGTTTGTCGGAATCCGGGCGTCCGGATATTATATGACCATCTAAGTGGTCACGAGGGTTGCCATGAATAGCACATCGGTGACACTGGCCGAGGCCAAAGCCAGGCTGAGCGAGTTGACGGAACGTGCAGCGGCGGGCGAAGAGGTCGTCATCACGAAGCGCGGGCGGCCGGTGGGTCGCTTGTCGCGGGTGGTGGAGAGCAAGCGCGCTGTCGATGTGGAGCGGTTGCGTCGCCTGACGTCGAGTATGGTCAGCTGCGCCGATGATCGCGGCGATGCCATGCGTCGGCTGCGTGATGAATCGCGCTACTGATGTTGTATGTGGACACGAGCATCTTGGTTGCCGCTCTGACGAACGAGGCGAGCACGGTCGCGGCGCAGGACTGGCTGGCTGAGCAGCAGGCCGGGGATTTGTCGGTCAGCGACTGGGTAGTCACCGAGTACTCGGCAGCACTATCCATGAAACTGCGCATGGGACAACTTCAGCCGTCCGAGCGTGCGGAAGCGCTGGCGGTGTTCGCTGAAATGGTGGATGCGTCGTTTCACGTTTTGCCTGTGACCGGAACGGATTTTCGTGTCGCCGCTCGCTTTGCAGATCAGCACCCGTTGGGACTCAGGGCGGGAGATGCCTTGCACCTCGCCGTTGCGGCAAGTCGTGGAGCACGCATTCGCGCCTTGGACAAAGGCTTGGTGTCAGCGGCCGAGGCATTGGGAGTCAGTGCTTCGCTGATTTGAGTTGCGCAGAGACCCAAGAGGGCTGCCGCCTGACGCAGGAAGCTGGGCGGGATAAGCCGCCTGAATTATCCAGATTCTTTCATGAATTCAGTGCTTTACACGTTGTCAGAAGCATGATTCGCTGCAATGGGTTGTGCTCCGTTAGGCGCATGCCAGTATACTTCGCGCTCCTTGCGTAGCGCTCGGTTTGCCGGTGATCCAGGCAGGCTGTTGCGCTTTCCAGCGGGCTGTGAATTGCGTCAGGGCGGGGCATGTTCGAAGCGGAAGCGGTCATTCAGGGTGCGGAGCTCGCCCTGATCGGGATGGGGACGGTCTTTGCCTTTCTCACAGTACTCGTACTCGTTACGGGTGCAATGTCCTCGCTCGTTCGACGCTTCGTGCTGGAGGAGGCGCGGGCGCCGCTCACACGCCGGGGCCGGCCGGCAGAGGATGATGCCGAGACGGTTGCCGCTATTGCCGCGGCCCTGCGTATTCATCGCTCGCGGCGCTGAGTCCCGCTTCGTTCCGAGGTTCTTTCATGGCAGATAAGCAAGCACGGTTGGGCATCACCGACGTGGTTCTGCGCGACGCGCATCAGTCGCTGCTCGCCACCCGCATGCGCATAGACGACATGCTGCCCATCGCCGAGAAGCTGGATCGGGTCGGCTTCTGGTCGCTTGAGTCCTGGGGCGGGGCCACCTTCGATGCCTGCATCCGCTACCTCGGCGAGGATCCCTGGGAGCGCATCCGCAAGCTCAAGCAGGCCATGCCGAACACGCCGCAGCAGATGCTGTTCCGCGGCCAGAACATCCTCGGCTACCGGCACTGTGCCGACGACGTGGTGCGGAAGTTCGTGGAGCGGGCAGCGGAGAACGGCGTCGACGTGTTCCGCATCTTCGATGCGATGAACGACATGCGCAATCTCGAGACGGCCATCAAGGCGGTCCTCGAGGTGGAGAAGCATGCCCAGGGCACGATCTCCTATACCGTCAGCCCGGTGCACACCATCGATCTCTGGGTGGATCTCGCAAAGCAGGTCCAGGACATGGGCGCGCACTCCATCGCGATCAAGGACATGGCGGGACTGCTGAAGCCTTACGTCGCCTTCGAACTGGTGAGCCGGCTGAAGGAAGAACTCGAGATTCCGGTGCACATGCAGTGCCATGCCACCACGGGGATGTCGACGGCGACGTATCTGAAAGCCATCGAGGCGGGCATCGACAACGTCGATACCGCGATCTCCTCGATGAGCATGACCTATGGGCATTCCCCCACCGAGTCCCTGGTAGCGATCCTGGAAGGCCAGGAACGCGACACCGGGCTCGACGTGGTGCTGCTCGAGGAGATCGCGGCGTACTTCCGCGAAGTGCGCAAGAAATACGCGAAGTTCGAGGGCTCGCTGCGCGGGGTGGACTCGCGGATCCTGGTGGCGCAGGTCCCCGGCGGCATGCTCACGAACCTGGAGAGCCAGTTGAAGGAGCAGAACGCCGCGGACAAGTTCGATGCGGTCCTCGATGAGATTCCGAAGGTCCGGGAGGATCTTGGCTTCATTCCGCTGGTGACGCCCACCTCGCAAATCGTCGGCACCCAGGCCGTCATGAACGTCCTCATGGGCGAGCGCTACAAGAGCATCAGCAAGGAGGCGGCGGGGGTGCTGCGTGGTGAGTACGGTGCGACGCCCGCGCCCGTGAGCGAGGAGCTGCAGAAGCGGGTCCTCGACGGCGACGAGCCGATCACCTGCCGGCCGGCGGACCTGCTCGAGCCGGAGATGGACAAGCTCGGCAGCGAGCTCGAGAAGCTCGCCAAGGAGAAGGGCATCAAACTGGCCGAGGCCGTCATCGACGACGTGCTCACCTATGCGCTGTTCCCGCAGGTGGGGCTTAAGTTTCTCGAGAACCGTAACAAGCCGGAGGCCTTCGAGCCGGCACCGGGCAAGGAGCCGGCGCAGCCGCCCGCGGAAGCGAAGGCCTCCAAGAATCTGCCTGCCGAGCGCACCGAGCCTGCGCTCTACACCGTGAAGGTCAACGGCAAGGCCTTCACCGTCGAGGTGGCGGAGGGTGGCGAGATCAGCAGCGTCGAGCCGCAGAAGGAGAAGGCGGCGCCGGCGCCGGCGGTCAGTGGCGATGGAGAGGTGGTGACGGCAGGTCTCGCTGGAAACATCTTCAAGGTGCTGGTGTCGCCGGGCCAGGAGGTCGAGGAGGGTGAGGTGCTCATCATCCTCGAGGCCATGAAGATGGAGACGGAAGTGAGCGCGCCGGTGGCCGGCAAGGTGGGCGAGCTCAAGGTGAAGGAAGGCGACGCGGTCGCCGTGGGCGACACGCTCCTGACCCTCGTCTGAGCGACGCTTCCGCGGAAGCGTCGCGGCTGCGTGTGAGGCCGCCGCAGACGATCGCTCACGTCGTCGCGGGCTGAACGATGGCGAGCCGTGGCAGGTTTTCGTGGGAAGGTGTGCTCGCCAACGGCGAGCGCGCCGATGGCGACGGGATGGCAGCGCAGATCGGAGCGCCGCGCCTGCGGCGCGACACTCCTTCCCACGACGACTTCGCGGAGTCGAAAGAGAGTGGACGCGCCGGCTTTTCGTGGGAAGGTGTGCTCGCCAACGGCGAGCGCGCCGA
>SLQW01000099.1 GCA_007131295.1 Pseudomonadales bacterium
GGCATGGTTGAGCCAGGCGCAGATGTCTGCGGCGGCGTGTTCGGCAAGATGGGCCTGGTAGTTCGCAGTGCGCAGCGGCTTGGGTTCGTCGAGCCACCATGCCGTGAGCGCGGGTGGCTGCGCGCCAATCAGCTTGAGTGTCTCCTTGCGGCCGCGGGCGTGGACCGGATGAAACGGCACCGGATCGTCGTCGCCGCTGCGGAACTGGAACGCCCCGCGTTCGTAGGCCTCCGCGCGCGCGAAGATCTGGTTCACCGCGCCGACCATGGCATGTGTCGAGCGGAAGTTGGTGTCCAGCGTATGGTGGCGGTCGCCGACGGCGCGGCGCGCTGCGAGGTACGTGTGGATGTCGGCGCCGCGAAAGCTGTAGATCGCCTGCTTCGGATCACCGATCAGCACGATGGCGGTTTCCGACTCGTCCGCGGTGATGCGGTAGATGCGATCGAGGATGCGGTACTGCACCGGGTCGGTGTCCTGGAACTCGTCGATCAAGGCAACCGGGAACTGCCGGCGGATGCGCGCAGCGAGGCGGGCACCTTGAGGACCGGCGAGGGCTGCGTCGAGGCGGGTGAGGACGTCGTCGAAGCCGAGTTCGGCGCGTTCGCTGAGCTGGCGGTCCAGCCGCTCGCGGACCTGTTCACGTGCGTCGGCCAGAATCAACGCGCGCAGACGCTCGCTGGCGGCCGACGCTTCGGGTTCCGCCGTGAGCCAGGCAGCGACGTCGTCGAAGAACGGATGGCTCGGCTCGATGTCTTTGGCTTTCTTGAACTTCGGTGGACCGAGCTTTGCGACCAGCGTGTCCTTCGCGGGCTGCTCGCCGGCGGCCCAGGCATCGAGCGCATCGAGCTCCGCTGTGAACGCCTCGGGATCCTTGGCGCTGCGGATGCTGTTGGCGTTGAGCCGTTCGCGGTGTCGTGTCAGCAGTTCGCGGATGGCTTCCCGGTCCTGGTGCCAGCGAGCCCGGGCACGATCTTCCAGTACCGCGGCGCGCGATGCAGCGGTCGCCGCGGCGCCGAGCACCTGCATGAGTTCTCCCGCTTCCAGGAGCTCGCCGCGAAAGCGCAGGGTGGCGTCCGAACGTGATAGCGGCGTGCGCAGCGCCTGTTCGAGGGCATCCGGGTCGGCGAAAGCAGCGCGGATCTGACGCATCGCCTCGGGCGGCGTGGCCTGGAAGCGGGCACGCCAGTAGTCGCGCACCGCGTCGCGCAGCAGCTCGGATGGATCCGGCAGCAGGGTCTGTTCGAACAGATGGCCGGAATCGAAGGCGTGCTCCTGCAGCATGCGCAACGACCAGGCGTGGATGGTGAACACGGCCGCCTCGTCCATCCACTCGGCGGCGAGCGTCAAACGGCGTGCGCAGCCGGCCCAGGCCGCGGTCGGATAGCTGTCGCGCAGCGCGTGCAATGGGTCATCCATGTTGCGCTCGCATGCTCCCGGATCCGCTCGGAAACAGGCGGCGGCTTCCACCAGGCGATGGCGAATGCGGGCAGTGAGCTCGCGGGTGGCGGCGTTGGTGAAGGTCATCACCAGAATTTCGGGCGGGATCAACGGCCGGGCATAGGCGGTGGCGGGCTCCGGTTCGCTTCGGCCGTGACCGAGGACCAGGCGCACGTAAAGAAGTGCGATGGTGAAGGTCTTGCCGGTTCCCGCGCTGGCCTCGATCAGACGACTGCCGCGCAACGGCAACTCGAGCGGCAGGCTCATGCCGCGCCTGCCTCGGGTGCGGTCAGCAGGTCGTAGAGCGGCTGGTAGAGGCGCGCGAGGGCTGCATCGAAGCGCGGATGGCCAAGTACGGTGGCGAGATCAGGAAAGCAGCGCGCGCAGGCCTGACCGCGGCGCTCGAGGGTTTCGAACTGGGCGAGGACGCGGCTGTCGCTGGCGGGATCGCTGCCCTTCGCGCGGGTGCGGAGTACGCGGCAGGCCAGCTCGCCCTCGATTGGCATGACCGTCTGCATGGCGTCGAGCCAGCTCCGCATCAGGTCTTCGAGCCGTGCCTGAGCTGCTGCCTGTGCCATGCCCGGTAGCTCGACGGTGCCGCTGCGGCTGACGATGTAGCTCCTGCTGCCGGGATGCAGCAGTTGCATGGCCAGGTGGGCCGGCCAGTGGCGCAGGAGTACACCGAGGCGCAGATCCCGGCCCTCGTGCAGGCGGCTCGACTCCAGAATCAGGCGCGCATGCCTGCCGTCGCGCTGCGCGCGCAGGTCTTCCAGCGTGTCCGCGAGCTCCAGGGTGACCGGTTCGCCAGAGACCGTTGCGCCGACGTCGAGGCGGATCACCGGAGCGGGCGCTACTGCATCCGGCCACTGATGCAGCAGCGATCGATAGTTTGCCAGCGTCATGCCTGCCGCGTCGGTGAGATCCTCTCCGACGACCTCGCCGAGGCTGCCGGCCGGCCAGTGTCCGGCGTGGCGCCGGCGCTCCGCAAGCGCCGTTACGAGTTCGTTGGGATCGCTGTCGGGCGCCGAATTCAGCCTGCGGGCGATGGGCTGCAGCAGCGCATCCTGTTCGCTCCAGGCTTCCAGGCCGGTGAAGGAGAAGGGCTCGTCGTCGCGGATCGTCGCGTCGACCTCGGGAAAGCTGATCTTCAGGCGCACTGCGAACAGGGCGGCGACCGGGTCCCGAAGCAGCCGGACCAGGTGCATCAGGGTGATCGGCGCATTCGGTGCCCAGGGTGGCAGCGTCATCGCCAGGTCGTCGTGCTCCGGGACGACGGCGGTAGTCTCCGGTGACCACTCCCCGGCATAGGTGAAGCGCCGGTTGGCAGAGATGGTCGCGGGGAGATCGGCGTTGGGTTCAGGATCGCGGAAGTAGCCATCGCCGAACGGCTGTAGCGGATGCTCTGTCGTGAGCGCGCGCAGCAGAGCCTCGCCGCGCGTCGCTTCATTTTCATCCGCGGCACCAGCGAGCCGCCAGCCGGCAGCAAGGTGGTCGCGCAGCTGGCCAACGAGAACGCTGGGGGGCTGTTCGCTGTTGTCGCGCAGGCTGCGCCCGCTCCAGCTCACGTAGAGGCGTTTGCGGGCAGACAGCAGGGCCTCGAGGAACAGATAGCGCTCGTCCTCGCGCCGGGAGCGGTCTCCGGGGCGGTATCGTGCCGGGGCATCCATCAGATCGAAGTCGGATCTTGGCGCCTGGCGCGGAAAATCGCCGTCGTTCATGCCGAGCAGGCAGACGTGTGCGAAGGGAATGGCGCGCATGGGCACCAGCGTGGCGAACGTGACCGCACCACCAGCGTAGCGCGCGCTCAGGCGTGGCGCGTCGATGCGGCCGAGCCAGCCTTCGCGGGCTACCGCCAAGGGCAGCGGTTCGGATAGCCCTGCGTCCTGGCATTCGTCGAGCCACGCCTGCATGGCCTCGGCGAGCTGGCCCACAAGCTGCACCTCGGTGGCATCGTTGGCTCGGAAGCATGCCTCCAGGAGGCCGCGGAACACATCTGCCCATTCCGGTGGGCTGTGCTCGGCGGCGAGTGCAGCGCGCTGCCGCTCAAGGACGTCGATCAGGCGATACAGGGGGCCGACGATGGCGGCTTCGAGGCCGGTGACCTCTGGCAGGGGCACGATGCCTTGCCAATCGGCCTGAGCGGGATCGGCCTCACCGCCGGCGTAGCCGAGCAGCATGCGGTCGAGGCCGAAGCGCCAGGTGTGCAGCGACTCCGCCGGCAGACCGAGACTCTCGCGATGGGCGGCATCCAGGCCCCAGCGAATGTTCGCGGCCTCGATCCATGCGCGCAGCTGCGGCAGGTCAGCGGCGTCGATGCGGAAGCGTGCGCCGACGGCCGGGACCTCCAGCAGGTCGAGCACTTCGCTGGCGCGCAGGCGCAAGGAGGGCAGCGCGAGCAGACGCTCCAGCGCGACGAGCAGTGGCGCCTGGCGGCGCTGCTGCCTGTCTGCGAGCTGGTAGGGAATGTGGCGGCGGTCGCCGCGCTCGAATTGGCCGAACACCGCATGAATGTGGGGTGCGAAAGTGGCGATGTCCGGGACCATGACGATCACGTCCCGGGGTTCGAGGTTCGGGTCGGCGGCGAAGGCGGCGAGGAGCTGGTCGTGCAGCACTTCGAGTTCGCGCTGCGGACTGTGGGCAACGTGGAAGACGATGGATGCATCGCGTGCTGCGTCGACGGTGGGCCATTGCGTGCGGGTCTCGTCGATGCTGCGCAAGTCGAGGATGTCGTCCTGAAGCTGACCGAGAAGCGTGGCGCTGTCGGGCTCGGTGAAGACGTCGAGGCGCAGGCCACCTTGCGCGAAGAGGGCGGCGTAACGGTCCCGTTCGTCGTGGGCATCGAGCATGTGCAGGGCATCGCGGGCCTGTCTGCCCCAAGCGGCGAGTAGAGGTTGCGCATGCAGGTGCAGCTGATCGAGATCGACGGTCTCCGCTGTGCCCGGTTTTCGGCTCTGGCGGCGGTACTGTCCAGCGAGCAGTTCCCGCTGCTCGATCAGATCGCCCCAGTAGTGGCGGCAGGGATTGACCATGCACACCACCACTTGCACGGCGTGGCGCGCTAGCGCTGCCAGCGCGTCGAGCATCTGCTCGGGCAGGCTCGCCATGCCGAACACGACCAGCCGCCGCGGCAGCTTCGGTGGCAGTGCGTCCGGCCGCAGCCGTTGGGCTGCGGCGAGAAAGCGGGCATGAATGCTGCCGCGGTCGGTGTCGCGGAGTTCCGGCGCCAGGTCGTCGCGAAGCGCGCGCCATAATGCTGGCTGCCAGCGTTGATCCTTGGGCAGTACCTCGACCTTCCCTTGGGCGTCCGTAATGTGGTCGTCCCC
>SLQW01000195.1 GCA_007131295.1 Pseudomonadales bacterium
GGATCGGTCGCCTGCCAACCCCAGGATGGTGGGTCAGAAGCCCTCGCCGCGGACCCGGACGATCTGCACCCACGTGCCTTCGAGGATTTCGAGTCGCTGCAGATCGACGAACGGGGAATGCACGCTCACGCTGCGGCTGCCCATCCCGTCGTCGGGCATCAGGTGGTACTCCTGTCGAAGCAGCGGGCGACCTGAAGCATCGGCGGCCAGTGCGAGGGCACGCGTGGTCCAGCCCTGTTCGAGCTGCGCCTCGAAGTCCTCGCCCATGATCTCTGCAGTGGCCTTGAGGGATTCGCCAAGATCCAGCTCCACGGCAAATGCCGATGCAAGGTCGTACGGCCAGTCCACGTCATCGTAGAGGCCCGCCGGCGGTGGATCGCCAGGGACGCGGGCCACCCACGCGCTTACGTCTGCGTCACCCACGTCCATTTGCCCGACCATGACCTGTGTTGCGGCGACAACAGATTGGGCGAGTTCTGGCTCCCATGCTTGCGGCGCATGCGGTGGCGCGAACTGGATGGGCGCCTCCGAGCGCGCCGGAGGCTGGCAAGTCAGAGACAGCAGGGAGAGCGCCATCATGAGGAGAGCAGGCGCCTTGATGTTCATCTTTGACTCCCTGCGGGCGATGCCGGCTTTGCCATCAAGACGACACGCTTGCTGCCGCCTTCGGTGTCCTGCTCGCCGACCGCCTTGAAGCCGAGGCGCTGGTGAAACGCAAGCGACTGGTCGTTCCTCGGTCGGAGGTTGATCTCACAGGTGAGCAACGGGCAGTCACCGGGCAGACTGCGATAGAGGTCCTGGTAAAGCGCGGCGCCCACCCCCGCTCGCTGCGCGGTCGAACTCACGACGATCCTGTCGATGTAGGCGAAGCGGGGGAAGTGGCGCCGGAAGTACCCGAAGTTGACGCTGTCGTAGTCGGCGGTTTCGAGCAGGGCGAGGAGAAAGCCGATGGGTGAGCCAGCGCGACGCGCCACGCCGAAGTAAGTGCTCTCTTGATGCAAGTGCATCAGCCTGGCCAGTGGGATGCTGTTGACATGGGGCACTGCGTCTTCGTTCAGAGCCAGCAATGCCGAGTAGTCGTCCGGTAGCGCCGCGGTGATGGTGATCTCGTCCATGGAAAGCCTTTTTGTCGGTGCGTCGTAGATCGTACTGTTCCAACGCACTTGCGAGGAGTCCTGGTCGAATCTGCTGAGCAGTCTGCTGGCAGTCGATTCCGGAACGGCTCGGAACCGGTTGGTTTCGCTGGGGCCCTGTAGGCGCGGCCGTGTACGGTCGGCAGGCTCGCGGCCGGTGCATGAGTGAGGCTCGCCTACACCGGACAAGTTACCGACTATGCGGGGTTCCCAACATCGTATAGCTCTCGACCCTGAAGCCGAATTCCGATGCCTGCCCAGGGAAGCGCACGGTGTCTCCTGCGCGGACGTTGCGATGGAAGTCAGGATCGACTCCACACAGTCGGCGCGGGGTCAGAAGGGAGTCGCCGGGCAACACGATTCTTGTAAGGCAGTGCCTTTCGTAGCCCTTGCGGTGCACCCGCTCGACGAAAGTCTGGGGTTCCTTTGGTGACACGGCGTGCAGGACCCTCATCAGACCGCCCACCCAGAACAGATGCTAAACGAAGAAAAATATGAAGGGGGCAATTGAAAGGCAGGCCAGCGTACCCCGCTGCTCCATACGTTTGCGGCGCCGTCTCAGCACGCGTGCCTCGGCGATGAGCGTCGGCGCGAAGAGCGCTGTCAGCACCAGAGCCACCGGTACGCCAACTAGGTAGGAGAAGCCTTGAAGCTGGTGTGAGGGCAGGAAATGGCCCCCTGCAAAGAGCCAGGTCACGCCGAGAGCGCCTGGCAGCAGAAACCCGAACATGACAACCGAGCCGATCATTATTGTGCGCATGGCCATTCCCCTAGGAGGACCCGCCGCGGATCCAGCGCTATGTGGCCTGCCGATACACCTGCCGCCGGTGCGGCGTCGCTATCGAGCAAATGGCCTCGTCGTCTGGACCCTGATCACGGGCGGTAATCCTGTCGGGTGCGAGTGGGCGCAAACGCCGATCACGGCGGCCCCGGATTGGCAGCTCCCCGACCTTGCGCATAGGCATCTTTACGCAAGAATTCTGCTCTATACGCAAAAATAGTTGCGTATAGACTTTATTTTTGCGTTTATGTGTGTTTTTGGTACGCATAGAGTTTATGCGCAACATAGGAGTGCCGCGTGCCCAGGCCGATCCCTGAAGACGAGATGATTGCGATCGAGGAGGTCGTGCGCCGCTATCCCGGCGGGGTCGGCTTGCAGGAGATCGGGGCGGCCCTGCCGGATGACATCCCGCTCCGGACCCTGCAATACCGATTGCAGCGCCTTGTTGAAGAGGGTCGCCTCATCAAGGAAGGCGAGCGGCGCTGGACGAAGTACCGTCACCCCGAAACGGCCGTGGAGGGGACGCCCCCCGCGGTGCGTGAAGTCGATAGGGAGCGGGAAGATGTCATTCCGCTTTCAAAGGCGAGCGCTGATATCCGCAACTATCTCCGCCGCCCGCCCGAGGCCCGGAAGCCCGCCGGCTATCAACGTGAATTCCTGGAATCCTACCGCCCTGGCAGGACCGCCTATCTGACCCCGGAGGAGCGGGCACATCTGGTGCAGGTCGGAAAGCCGCAGATCGCGGAGCAGCCGGCAGGGACCTATGCCAAGCAGATTCTCAACCGGCTATTGATCGACCTGTCCTGGAACTCCAGCCGCCTGGAGGGCAATACCTATTCCTTGCTCGATACCAGACGCCTGATCGAATTTGGTCAAGAGGCCGAAGGCCGGGATCGTCTAGAAGCCCAGATGATCCTCAATCACAAGGACGCCATCGAGTTTCTGGTGAGCGAGGCCGACGAAATCGGCTTCAACCGCTACACCATCCTCAATCTTCACGCCATGCTCGCCAACAACCTTCTGGCAGACGAAACCGCAGCAGGACGGTTGCGGCACATCGCAGTCGGGATCGAGAGATCGGCGTTCCACCCACTCGAAGTCCCGCAGCTCATCGAGGAGTGCTTCGACCAGATACTCGCCACGGCCGCGGCTATCGAGGACCCGTTCGAGCAGACCTTCTTCTTTATGGTTCAGCTGCCCTATCTCCAGCCATTCGATGACGTGAACAAACGCGTCTCGCGGATCGCGGCGAATATCCCGCTGATCAAGGGCAACCTGGCACCGCTTTCATTCACTGACGTGCCGCGCTCCACCTATACCGAGGCCGTGCTCGGGGTGTACGAGCTGAACAAAGTCGATCTTTTGAAGGACGTGTTCATCTGGGCCTATGAGCGTTCCGCAGCCCGCTACGCGGCTGTACGGCAGTCGCTGGGTGAGCCCGATCCTTTCCGTCTGCAACATCGCGACGCCCTCCGCGCAGTGATTGGTGAAGTCGTGCGTCGGGGCCTCGGGCGGAAGGAAGCCGCCTCCCATGTTGCCGCCTTCGCCAGCGAGAACGTGGATACGGACGATCGGGAGCAGTTTCGCGAGATTGCCGAGAATGAGCTTCTTGCCCTGCATGAAGGCAATTATGCACGCTACCGGATCAGGCCTGCCGAATTCAGAGCGTGGCAGGATATCTGGGTAAGGGATGGCGGACGGACGAAGAAGTGAGGTCAGCATGCCTGAAGAGAATGGGGATGCCGTAACCACCGAGGCCGAGGCCCTCGCGGATATTCTTGCATGGTCCGCGACGCGCCCGCTCTGGCAGAGGGACGCGCTGCGCCGCCTTACGGAAGCCGAAGAGCTCACCGATCAGGAAATCGATGACCTCGCCGATCTCTGCAAGGATCAGACACTGGCTGCCACGCCGCTATCGGTCGACCATGTCCGTGCCCCCGATGCCGGGATGCCGCCCGTCAGCCTTCGTGCGATCCGGAACGCTCTTAACGTCAATGCGCTGGCCGGGTCGTATGCTTCGAGGGCAACTACCAGGAGTACGAGGCGGACCACCGCAAACGCCTGCAGGACGCCGGCGAGGATCCGGACCGCCCCCATCGGCTGAAGTACAAGCGCCTGGCCCGACCGGGGAAACGGCTCCCGTCGTCAGTCGATTCCGATCTCGGCGATCACCGGGAAGTGGTCGGACACCAGCCCACTGCGGCGCATGGCCACACCCGGGTGCCGACCTGACGTGGTACGGCCGGATGAAACCGGCGGCGATGTGTGAGGTGGTGGAGCTGTACGACTTGGAGGATTGAGCGGATGCAGCTCCCCCTCATGCTGATCGGCGCCAAACATACAGCGGCGGGTCGAGTGGCGGCTATTGCCTGGTGAGGCGGAACATCAGCTTCCCGACTGCCAGTGCGGCCGCCAAATGTGTGGAGGACCTCGGCAGGGCGCAACGCTTACAGGATCGACCCGTTCCGTCGCGCGCCACAGCGGGCGATCGACTGTGGAGTCGGCCTGATCTGGCAGCTCATGCTCGGCGAATGGCCAGCCATCGAAGTCCCCACCCAGGCTACCAGCGGCACCAACCGGAACAGACGGCGCTCTACGCGATCGTCGAGCAGCGATTGCCCAAGCTTTGCGCCGGCCTCGCGCAGCAAGATGCCTCGCTACCTGCGTTCGTCACCCGGGAGTTCCGAGACTACCTGCGCTGCGGCCTGCTCGAATACGGCTTCATTCGCATCAAGTGCAACGGCTGCCGTCACGAACATCTGGTAGCGTTCTCCTGCAAGCGCCGGGGATTTTGCCCGTCCTGCGGCGCCCGGCGCATGATCGAGAC
>SLQW01000033.1 GCA_007131295.1 Pseudomonadales bacterium
CATGGTGCCGTGATAGTCGAGGTGGTCGCGGCTCAGATTGGTGAACAACGCCCCAGCGAAAGTGATACCAGCGACCCGATCCTGATCCAGCGCGTGAGAGGACACTTCCATGGCAACCCAGGCCGCACCCGCGTCCCGCATCCAGGCCAGGCTGCGCTGCAGACTGACAGGGTCCGCAGTAGTCAGTCCGGTGCCCTGAAGACGGCCCGGAAAGCCGTTACCAAGCGTGCCGCAAAGTCCAGCCTGCTCACCCAGCCGCCCCAGCATCTCTGCCAGATGGTGGGTGCAGGAGGTCTTGCCGTTGGTACCGGTGACTCCGAGCACCTTCAGTGCACTTGATGGATCGTCGTGGTAGGCGGCCGCGAGCAGACCAGCGGCGCTGCCCAAATCATCGATCCCCAGGATGGCGGCCGCGCCCGCCTGCTCACGATCCGCGGCGGTCACCGGACCATCCACGCAGATAACGCTCGCCCCTCGGGCTACCGCTTCCGGAATGTAGGTACGCCCGTCATGGGTCGCACCGCGCAGGGCGAGGAACATCTCTCTCGGCCGGACCACGCGGCTGTCCAGAGTCAGCCCCTCGATGTAGCCGTTGAGACGATTCGGGCCATCGGAACCTGCCGCGGGAACCACACCGGCGCTGTTCAGGAGAGCCATGAGGCCGCACGCAAACGCGTTCATCGGCCACCTCCGGCACTCGCCTGCAGCAGCGGAGCTGGGTCGGGCGGCTCACTCAGGAGCCGCAGCGCGCCGGCCACCACGCGGCCGAAGACGGGTGCCGCCACCTGACCGCCACCAGTGCGCTCCCCCTGCGGCTCATTGATCACGACCACTGCCGTCACGCGCGGATTCGCAGCAGGGGCAAAACCGGCGAAGAAAGCGAGATGGCGCTGGCTGTCGTAGCCGCCGCGTCCGACCTTGCGCACGGTTCCGGTCTTGCCCGCCACGGTGTAGCCGGGAATGCGCGCCCTCACGGCGGTGCCTTCGTCGTGCAGAACGCCTTCGAGCATCCGGTTGATCTCGTTTGCGAGTGCGTGATCGAGGACGCGCACGCCCTCGTCTGGCGCATCGAGACGCAGCAGAGAGGGGGTGCGGAAAATGCCCCTGTTCGCAAACACCGTGTATGCCTGCGCCAGCTGCAGCGGCGTCACGGCAATGCCATAGCCGAATCCCAGCGTGACCCGATCGATCAGCGGCAAGCGGGCCGCCTCCGGCAGAACGCCACTGGTTTCACCGGGAAAACCGATGCCCGTGCTCTGCCCGAAACCAAATCGGCTCAAGGCTTCGCGCATGATGTCGTCGTCGAGCTCGAGGGCAATGTGAGCGATACCGACCTGACTGGAGCGGGCGATGATCTGCGTAAGATCCAACTCGCCCCGATCGAGCGGGTCGGTGATCAGGTTGCCGCCCACGCGTATCCAGCCGGGCGATGTGTCGATGACGAGGTCATTGCGAATACGGCCCGATTCCAGGGCCGCCGCCACTGTGATCGGCTTGACTGTGGAGCCCGGTTCGTAGAGGTCGGTCACGGCCCGGTTGCGCAAGCCCTCGAACTGGGCCACGACCGGCGCGTTCGGGTTGTAGGAAGGCCAGTTCACCATGGCGAGCACTTCGCCAGTGCGGTTGTCGAGCACTACCACCGTGCCGGACTTGGCACGGTACTGCTGCATGGCGGCAGAGAGCTCTCGATAAGCCAGATACTGCAGGCGCAGATCGATGGACAGGGTCAGCTCCCTGCCGGGCTCGGCCGTGGCCAGATACTCGAGATCGCGCACAAGGCGCCCGCGGCGGTCCCGCAGCACCCGCTTGCGGCCCTGGCTGCCGGTCAACCAGGCATCGTAGGCCAGCTCCAGACCTTCGATACCGCGATCGTCGATGTTGGTGATGCCGACGACATGGGCCGCCACCTCGCCCGCCGGGTAAAAGCGGCGGTACTCACCTTCGGCATTCACCCCGGGTACATCCAGTGCGAGCACCGCTTCCGCCCGGTCGGGAGGCAGCTGGCGACGCAAATAAAGGAACTCGCGCCCGGCGCTGCGCGCGATGCGTGCGTTGAGATCCGCAACGGAGTATTCGAGAGCAGCAGCGAGTTCCGGAACAGCTGGATGATCGCTTCGATACTGGCGGGGGTTCACCCAGATCGCCACCACCGGCGTACTGACCGCCAGCGGCTCACCGCGTCGGTCGCGGATGACGCCGCGGGCCGGCTGGACGGTCAGGGTTCTGACCGTCCGTGCTTCACCCTGCCGTTTGAGGAAGGTGCGCTCCTCTTCCCCCTGCAGCATGACCACCCGCGCCGCCACGCCACCCGCGACCAGCAGCAGCAGCAGGGTCATCGCGACCAGCCGCCAGGCACCGATGGCACGAGCCTCGTTCACGGCGTCACCAGGCGCATGTCGGCGGGCGTCGGTGCCTGCATGCCGAGGTCATCTACGGCCACGGCTTCCACCCGGTTGTAAGCAGAAAAGGTACTGCGTTCGAGCAACAGACGGCCGCGCAGTTCCAAGAGCTGGTCATGTTCGATCCGAGCCCGCTCGAGATCAGCAAACAGCACCCTGGTGTGATGCGAAGCGGATACGACGCCGAGCGCAGACAGCAGGATCGCACCACCCAGAAGCAGAGCGACCCGCGTCGCGGGCCGCAGCGTCCATTCCGCCAACGCAAACAGAGGGTGGTCGGGCCGCCGCACGCTCATGCCGCCTCCGCGAGCCGTTCAGCGACCCTCAGGGTCGCGCTGCGAGCACGGGGATTGGCGCTCACTTCGTCCGCGGAAGGCCGCCGTGCGCGCCCGATCCTGCGCAGCTTGGCACCGCTGTGGTCACCTGGCAGCGGCAGTGCCCGGAGCACGGGATCGCCGCGCTCCTGATCGCGCAGGAAGCGTTTCACGATCCGGTCCTCGAGAGAGTGAAAACTGATCACCGCCAGCCGACCGCCCGGTGCCAGCACGTCCACTGCAGCCGCGAGCCCGGCTGTGGCCTGTTCGAGCTCCCCGTTGATGTGCAGGCGGATCGCCAGAAAGACGCGGGTCGCCGGATGGCGGTCGCGTTCCCAGGCCGGATGCGCGGCCGCCACGACATCCGCCAGCCGGCCGGTGGTGGAGATAGGCGCCTCGCTGCGCGCAGTCGCGATCGCCCGCGCTATGCGGCGCGCATACCGCTCCTCGCCCAACTCTCGGAACACCCGCGCCATCTCCTCGGCCGATGCTCTGGCGATCCAGTCGGCGGCGCTTTCGACCACGTCCTCACCCATGCGCATATCGAGCGGACCGTCGTGCTGAAAGCTGAACCCGCGGGCCGGATCGTCGAGCTGTGGTGACGACACGCCCAGGTCCATGAGGATCCCATTGATCCGGCCGCGCAGGTCGCAGGCATCCACCACCCGGGCGAGATCGGCGAACGCGGTCTCGGCCACGGTGACCCGGCTATCCTCAGCAGCAAGCGTTCGAGCCGTGGCGATAGCCTCAGGATCACGATCCAGGGCGAGCAACCGCCCCTGCGGCCCAAGCCTGGCCAGGAGCGCACGCGCGTGACCGCCGCGGCCGAAGGTCGCATCGAGCAGGCAAGCATCGGGCGCTGGATCGAGCGCTTCCAAGACTTCCTCCAGCATCACCGGTTGGTGGGTGTACACGCCCCGGGTCAAAGAGAGATCGACTGCAGCCCGGCGGCAGTTTCACCGCCCGGCTCCCCTGTCTGCGCGAGCAACTCGTCGCGTCGCGCAGTCCAGACTTCCTCTGCCCAGATCTCCAGCTTGCGGCCCTGCCCGAGCAGAACCAGCTTCTTCTCGAACCCGCCGTAGTCGCGCAGCATCTGCGGTAGCAGCAGGCGCCCCGAGCCGTCGAGCTCCATATCCGTGGCATGACCGATCAGCAGGCGCTGCAAGCGTCGACTTGCGGGATCCACGTTCGGCAGGGATTCGAGCTGAGCTTGTATCTCTTCCCAGTACTGCAGCGGGTAGAGCAGCAGACAGCGCTCAGCAATATCGATAGTCACCACCACCTGACCGTCGCTGGTCTCCTGCAGCAGCTCGCGATAGCGCACGGGCAGGGCCATGCGGCCCTTTGCGTCCATGTTTACGCTGCTGACTCCACGGAACAGCATTCAGCCGGCCCCCGAGCGCCCCTTGGCGCCAATAAACGACACTTTTTGCCACTTTTCCCCACTGGGTGACACTATAGGAATGCCAAATTTCCCCTGTCAAGCAAGGTATTTGTGTGTTTCCAGACACTTGCGCCGGGTTGCTGCGATGACGACTGAAAAAAGTCCCAAACCCGCTTGAAACGCGGCTGGGCGCGGCGCGGAAAAAGGATCGGGCTCAGTAAGTTGCGCGCTATACCTGCAACGATTCTAGAGATCGCTCGAAAACAGGCTTAGAAAGGGTGGGCTAAGAACGTTTAAGCATGAGCCCTTTGCAACCAGCGGCAGGACCAACCCAAACGAGGCGTGAAGAAACAAAGAAAGCAAGGTACGGAGGAGACGGCCGATAAGCCGGGTTCTGTCGAGAGCAGCCATTCATCTGCGACGCATGTCACCACGCGCCTGAAGCAGCCTACCCGGATCCGGTGCGGACCACACCGTGGGATCCCTATTCGGCCTTGCTCCGGGTGGGGTTTACCCTGCCACGCGTGTTACCACGCGCGCGGTGCGCTCTTACCGCACCTTTTCACCCTTACCACCGGCTCGCGCCGGTTCGGCGGTATGTTTTCTGTGGCACTTTCCGTGGGCTC
>SLQW01000119.1 GCA_007131295.1 Pseudomonadales bacterium
ACCGCTGCCACCGCGTCAGTTTTCCAACCGCGGAAAGTGCTGCGCAATGTCGCTGCCCGTGAAGTCGGCGGCCCAGCCATCCGGGCTGGTGAAAATACGCACGGCGACGAAACTCGGGTTGGGGCCCATGTCGAACCAGTGGCGGGTCCCTGCAGGGACGCTGATGAGATCGCCCCGTTCGCACAGGACCTCGTAGACCTTGCCGTCCACGTGCAGCGTGAAGAGCCCTGCGCCATCGACGAAGAAGCGCACCTCGTCCTCGGCATGGCGATGCTCTTCGAGAAACTTCGAGCGCATGGTGGCCTTGTCTGGATGTTCCGGGTGGATGCTGACCACGTCGGCCGACTGATAGCCCCCCTCGGCCATCAATCGGTCGATCTCGGGCTGGTAGGCTTCGAGAACCCGTTCGGGCGCATCGCCGGCACGAATCTCATGCCGCGTGTCCCAGCGCTCAAAGCGCACACCGATGGCCGCCAGACCGGATGCCACGGCTTCGGGGTCCTCCTGGGTCGAGAGCGGACGCTCTGGCGTGTCCGCCTCGAAGATGCGCAGTCGAGTCATGACGGTTCTCCTTGAGGGTGCGAGTGAATCCGGCCCCCGAGCCGGGCCAGCTCCAGCTCGATGCCGAGCAGGTAGTCGAGCGCTTCCAGGTGACGCAGCGCTGCGGCCAGATCCGCCCCCCAGGCGTACACGCCATGGTCGCGAATCAGATAGGCCCAGCAGATGCCGGCAGTCGCTTCGAGGCGGCGATCCGCCTCGCGAGCGAGGGCGGCGATGTCCTGGCTGTTGCCGATGATCGGAATGTCCAAGGCCGTGTCGTGAGTGGCGACCCCGGTAAAGGCCTTGAGCAACTCGTATCCCGCGAGCCGGATCCGCTCAGCCTCAGGCTGCAGCCGGGTGGTGAGCACCGCGTTCGGCGCGTGGGTGTGTAGGACCGCCCCGATCCCATGGTCGCGCCGATACAGCGCCAGATGCAGGCCGGCTTCTGCCGATGGCTGCGCGTCTCCATGGTCGCCCGCAGGCTTGCCAGCAAGATCGACGACCATGAGGTCATCGGCGGTCAGCCGGGTCTTGTCGCGGCCCGAGATAGTCACGGCGCAGTGATCGGCGTCCAGGCGTACCGAAAAGTTACTGCTGGTCGCCGGTGTCCAGCCGCGCTGTCCGAACAGCCGGGCAATGCCGCCAAGCTCTTCGGCAAGCTGTTCGAAGCGGCCGCTGCGCTCGCTTGGTCCGTGGGCGAGGTTCATCGCCTCAAGGCTCCAGAAGGCCGATGGAAAATGGGAGCGAATTCTACCACGGCACTCGCGCAGGATTCCGGAGACGGCCCCGGTTGCTGGCGTCCGCGCCGGCTATGATGCGTCGGCACGCCACCGTACCTGCGCTGCCCCCGCGCTGCCCCCGCGCTGCCCTCGTGCTGCGCCCGCGCTACCCCCGTGCTGCGCCCGCGCTACCCCCGTGCTGCGCCCGTGCTGCGCCCGCGCTGCCCCCGCGCTGGACTTCGGTCGTGACCACCCGGACAATTCGCGCCCCAAAGGGAAGGCTCGGGCCGTTTGGCACCCCGACCTCTCAGTCGAAGTCCGGAGGACGGGATGTTCAAGAATCTGGTTCCGATCAACAAGGAACAGCACGGCAAGAAGCGCCTGAAGCCGATCTCGAGCTTCGAGTTCGCCTCGGATTTCCACATTGCGTCCGTGATGGTGCACGAGTTCGCGCGGGCTTCTGCGGTTTTTCCCATCGTCTTCCTGGAGGATAAGGAGAAGGACGAGTTCCGTCCTGTCGCCATGCTCGGACTCGAGCCCGGTGAGAACCTGTTCGTAACCAGCGAAGGCCAATGGGAGGGTAACTACGTTCCGGCCATCATCCGCCGTTACCCGTTCGCCCTGGCCAGCGTTGGCGAGGAAGGCCAGTTCACCGTGTGCATCGACGAAGCGAGTCCCGTTGTGAGCGACGAGGAGGGCGTGCCCCTGTTCACGGAGGAGGGCGAGCCATCCGAGGCGTTGGAGAGCGCGCGCAAGTTTCTCGGTGAGCTGCAGCAGATGGACGCACTCACCACCAACGTCTGCAAGTATCTGGCGGAACACAACATGTTCACGCCCTTTAATGCCCGGGTCAGGCACAAGGATCAGGTGCGCAATATCGCCGGCTGCTACGTGGTGAACGAGGAGCGCCTGTACAACGTCTCCGACGAACGTTTCCTGGAAATGCGCGATCGGCGCTACTTGCCGATGATCTACGCCCACCTCGCTTCACTGTCGCAGATCGAGCGGCTCCTGAAACTGCGTGAGCAGCGTAATGGCGGAGCCAGCGCGCCCGCGGCAGCGAGCGCAGCGGCGAGCAACGATCCCGCGGCCTCGTGACCACGGTTGGGTTTCGCTTCGCCGTACCGATCACCATCGACGTCGAGGCATCCGGCTTCGGGCGCGGAAGCTATCCCATCGAGGTCGGGCTCGCGTTCTCCGACGAGGAAACGGAGAGCCACCTGATCCGGCCCGCGGCCGGCTGGGACCATTGGGACCCGGCGGCGGAAGCGGTACATGGAATCAGTCGGGAGCAGCTGTTTCGGGAAGGTGCCTCGGTGGTTGAGGTGGCAGCCCTGCTGAATGCACGACTGGCCGGTAATCGCGTCTACAGCGACGCCTGGAGCTTCGATACCTCCTGGGTCGCGCGCCTGTTCGATGCGGCTGGCTTCAGCCAGCATTTCCGCATCGATACGATCCGCAGTCTGCTCAGTGAAGACGAGGTCATGTGCTGGCAGGAAGCGCGTCGGCAGGTGGAGGCGGAGACGGGCGGTATCCGCCATCGGGCGGCAAGCGATGCGCGGCTGCTCCAGCGAACGATCCTCCGCGCCCGCGAATTGGCCCGTTAGCAAGTTCGTGCGCTGCTTCGCAGCGCATCGGGGACTCGTCTTTGTTCGAGACCCGCCTTGTTCGTGGTTGCAGACTTCGTTCGGGCGCTGCTTTGCAGCGCATCGCGGTTTTGTCTTCGTTCGGTCCTTGCTTCGTTCGAAGTGGCTGCCTTCGTTCGGGCGCTGCTTCGCAGCGCATCGGGGTTTCGTCTTCGTTCGGTCCCCGCTTCGTTCGAATTGGCTGCCTTCGTTCGGGCGCTGCTTCGCAGCGCATCGGAGCGCCTCCCTTCGGGAGGCACTCCTTCCCACACACTTTTGGGCTTGGCATGCGCTCGGGCGCAGCTCGAGATTGTGGGAAGTCGTGTCGCGCCGCAGGCGCGGCGCGACGATCGGCGGCGCAGCCGCCGCTGCCGTCAGTACTTGTAGCTGTCCTGCTTGTACGGCCCTTCCTTGGGAACATGGATGTACTTCGCCTGTACATCTGTCAGCTGGGTCAGCACGCCACCGAAGCCCTGCACCATGTAACGGGCCACTTCTTCGTCGAGATGCTTCGGCAGCACCTCCACCGACACCGGTGGCCGCTGGTTCGGATCCTGCTCCGCCCAGCGATTCTCGAAGAGGTGAATCTGCGCCAGCACCTGGTTGGCGAAGGAGCCGTCCATCACCCGCGATGGATGGCCCATGGCGTTGCCGAGATTCACCAGTCGGCCTTCCGAGAGGAGGATGATGAAGTCGGCGGGATCGTCGCTGCGGAAAATGCGATGCACCTGCGGTTTCACTTCCTCCCAGCGCCAGTGCTTGCGCATGAAGGCGGTGTCGATCTCGTTGTCGAAATGGCCGATGTTGCAGACCACCGCTCCGGCCTTCACGGTTGCGAGCATGTGCTCATCGCAGACGTTGCTGTTGCCGGTGCAGGTGACGATGAGATCGGTGTTCGCCAGCAGCGCCGCATCGATGTCCTCGGCACGGCCGGTGTTGCGGCCCTGCTTGTACGGTGAAACAACCTCGTAGCCGTCCATGCAGGCCTGCATCGCGCAGATCGGATCGATCTCCGTGACCCTGACCACCATGTTCTCCGCCCGCAGGGATTGGGCGGAACCCTTACCCACGTCGCCGTAGCCGATCACCAGCGCCTTCTTGCCCATCAGCAGCATGTCGGTGCCGCGCTTGATGGCGTCGTTGAGGCTGTGGCGGCAGCCGTAGCGGTTGTCGTTCTTGGACTTGGTGACGGCGTCGTTGACGTTGATGGCCGGCACTTTGAGCGTTCCTTCCTGGATCATCTCGTAGAGGCGATGGACGCCTGTGGTCGTCTCCTCGCTGATGCCGTGAATGTGCTCGAGCATCTGTGGATACTTCTGATGGATGACCTCCGTGAGATCACCGCCGTCATCTAGCAGCAGATTGGCATTCCAGGGCTCGCCGTCCTTGAGAATGGTCTGCTCGATGCACCACCAGTACTCCTCTTCGGTCTCGCCCTTCCAGGCGAACACCGGAATACCCGCTTTCGCCATGGCCGCAGCCGCATGGTCCTGGGTGGAGAAGATGTTGCAGGAGGACCAGCGCACTTCCGCGCCCAACTCGACCAGGGTCTCGATCAGAACGGCTGTCTGCACGGTCATGTGGATGCAGCCGATGATCCTGGCGCCGGCGAGCGGCTGCTCGGGTGCATAGCGGCGCCGGAGCGTCATCAGGGCCGGCATTTCGGCTTCTGCCATCTCGATTTCACGACGACCGAATTCGGCCTGGCTGATGTCGGCGACCTTGTAGTCGGGGGTGCTCATGGAAACGCTCCTCGAATGCCTTCAGGCGGTTGCGGTGGATGCGGTCAAGGTGAAGCGGCGCAGCTGAATACGAAAGCCGTTGCGCTGGGCGAGAAACTGTCGGCCGGCATCGGCGAAGCCGGCGGCTGCCGCCCAGCTGCCGAGCTGCTCAGGGTCGAACCCGCGCCAGACGTCGCCGCAGGCCTCTATCACCCAATCCTGGAGGTGGGGACACAGTTCGGCGATGAGCAGCGTTCCGCCCGGCGTGAGCAGGGGGGCGCAGCGGCCGAGCAGGGCAGCCGGATCCGGTGCGTGATGCAGAACCATGGCGCAGACGATGACGTCGAAGGGTTCGGCGAGAGAGGCATCGCGCAGCCTGGCGCCTGGGGCCGGCAATTCGCCACCCAGCAGCGTGACGTTGTCGAGTTCCGCGCTGCGGCAGAGTTCCCGTGCTCGTTCGAGCATGCTCGGCGCACTGTCCAGCGCGACGACCGAGTCGAAGCGGTCGGCCAGCACGGGCAGAAACTCACCGGGACCAGGGCCGATCTCCAAGGCGCGGCCGCCGCGCTCCGGGAGTAGCGTCGCCAGTACCGGCAGGTAGTGCTCGGGGGCGGCGATGAGGTCACGACGGTGGTCGAAAGCATCGGCGTGGCGGGCGAAGAATGCCCGGCTGCGCTCGGCTCGGGCTTGGAAAACGGCACTTCGCCCGGCGGCTAACGCCCCCGGAAGCGGTTGTGCATCCAGCGTGGTGAGCAGCGCGATCTCCACGTCCTGCTTGGCTGTCGGCAGCGCGCGGCGATAGAACGTATGTGTCCCGTCCCGGTGAGCTTCGAGCAACCCGGCGTCACTCAGCAATTTCAAATGATGGCTGAGATTGGGCTGGCCGATGTCGAGAATCCTGCACAGCTCCTGCACTGCGAAGGCATCTTCCGCAAGCAGCCTCAGGATGGCGAGCCGCAGGGGGTCGGCGCAGGCTCGCAGATGCTGCAGCAGCTCTGGGGCAACGCCGCGTTCGGGCTGGGCGGTTTCCGCCTTGGGTGGCATTTGGCGATGCTCTCACAGCGACGGCGGCGGATTGTCCCAGGCGCCGCAGCGAGAGACAAGTAACCATCAAAATATTTTGATGGTTAACTTGGGTGCGGATGCTCCCCTGGAGCAAAGCCGCTAAGCTTGCGCTGCGCGCGAGCCGCGCCATCAGCAACCGATAGGCCATGCCGAGGAGCCTTCATGGGAGAGACCGTCAGCCACGCCTGGGTCCTGAAGCGGCGTCCGCAGGGGCGCATCAGTCGGGAAGATTACGAGTGGGTCGAGACTCGCTTGTCGGAACCGGGTCCCGACCAGGTCCTGGTGCGAACCATCTACCTTTCCCTCGATCCCACGAATCGGATCTGGGCCAGCGACATGGACCAGTACATGCCGCCCGTGGAGCTCGGCGAGGTGATGCGCGGCGGTACCCTCGGCGTAGTGGAGGCGAGTGGCCATGCCGACTTTTCGCCCGGGGACATCGTTCAGGGCATCTGGGGCTGGCAGTCCCACTATCTGGCGGAAGGTGGTGACGGTCTGACGAAAATGCCGGTCATGCCTGGTGTACCGCTCGATGCCTACATGAGCGTACTCGGCGCCACCGGCATGACCGCCTACTTCGGCTTTCTGGATATCGGCAAGCCGCAGCCGGGAGAGACCGTCGTGGTGTCGGCGGCGGCCGGTGCCGTCGGTTCCATCGTCGGTCAGATCGCGAAGATCCAGGGCTGCCGTGCGGTGGGTATCGCCGGGTCCGACGACAAGTGCCGGCATCTGATCGACGACCTCGGCTTCGATGCCGCGATCAACTACAAGACGGCTGATCTCGATGCGTCTCTGGCAGAAGCTTGTCCGGACGGCGTCGACATCTACTTCGAGAACACGGGCGGGTCCATTACCGATGCCGTGTTCAAGCGCCTGAACCTGCACGCCCGGGTACCACTTTGCGGACTCATCAGTCACTACAACGAGTTTGATGGTGTCACCGGCGTTCGTGGCCCCAACAACTACCAGCAGGTGCTGATGAAGCGGGTGCTGATCAAGGGCTTCATCATCATCGACTACTTCCCCCAGTTCCCGCAGGGCATAGGCGAGATGGCGGGCTGGTTGGCCGAGGGCCGCATCAAGTACCGCACCGACATCGTCGACGGTCTCGAAAACGCGGTGGAGGCTGTGAATCGCCTCTTCGACGGTGCCAACACCGGCAAGCTTCTCGTACGCTGCTCGGCGGAACCTTGAGTTCGAGGCGGGAGTGACGAATTCCTCTGCGGTCGTTGGGCCGAGCAAACTGCCGCGGGTTGGGACCACCATCTTCACGGTGATGTCTCAGCTGGCGGCGGAGCATGAGGCCCTGAATCTCTCCCAGGGCTTTCCGGATTTCGACGGTCCGGAAGCCCTTCGGGAGCGCGTGACCCATCACCTGAATCACGGCCACAATCAGTACGCGCCAATGACCGGCGTTCCCGCGCTTCGCGCCGCCATCGCTACCAAGATCGAGGCGCTCTACGGTTGCCGCACCGATGCGGATGCGGAGGTCACCGTCACCTCTGGCGCTACCGAGGCGTTGTTCTGTGCCATTCAGGCAGTTGTACGGCCAGGCGACGAGGTCATCGTCTTCGACCCCGCCTACGACTCCTACGAACCGGCGGTGGAGCTCGCAGGCGGTCGTTGTATCCGGCTGCGCCTGCCGGCGCCGGACTATCGGCCGGATTGGAATGCGGTCGCCGACGCCCTCGGTGCGAAGACACGCCTGATCATTCTCAACAGTCCGCACAATCCCACCGGGAGCGTGCTCACGGCCGCCGATCTCGATGCGCTCGAGATGCTGCTTGCTGACCATCCTGCCTTGCTGCTAGCGGACGAAGTCTACGAGCACATCATCTTCGACGGGGCGGAACATCAGAGCCTGCTGCGACGTCCGAGCCTCGCCGAGCGCGCCTTCGTCGTCTCGTCTTTCGGCAAGACTTACCACGTCACTGGCTGGAAGATCGGCTACTGCGTCGCACCGCCGCCGCTGGCGAGCGAGTTCCGCAAGGTGCATCAGTACGTCACCTTCGCATCGATCACGCCGGTGCAGTTCGCCCTTGCGGATTTTCTCGCCGAGCATCCCGAGCATCATCTCGAGCTGCCTGCGTTCTACCAGGCGAAGCGCGATCGCTTCTGCGCTCTGCTCGAGGGCTCCCGTTTCGGCCTGCGCCCGGCAGCTGGAACTTACTTCCAGCTGCTCGACTACTCGGCGATCAGCGACGAGCAGGATGTGGATCTGGCGCGGCGATTGACGATCGATCACCGCATCGCCTCGATTCCGGTATCGGTCTTCTACCGGGATCCGCCGGGCGACTCAGTGCTGCGCTTCTGTTTCGCCAAGGACGACGCCACGCTCGTCCGAGCCGCGGAGGTGCTGTGCGCGATCTGACCCTGACCCTGATCCAGACCACCACGGTCTGGCACGATCCTGCGGCCAACCGCCTTGCCTACGGCGAACTCTTCGGCCGCCTCGCGGCGCCGGCGGATGTCGTTGTGCTCTGCGAGATGTTCAGTACCGGCTTCACGATGGCGGCTGACAGTCAGGCGGAAACCATGGAAGGGCCCACGGTGAGCTGGATGCGTGAGCAGGCATCACGCCTGGACTCGGTGGTCTGCGGCAGTGTGGTGATCGCGGACGGGGGTGTCTGCTTCAATCGTTTCGTCTGGGCCCGCCCGGATGGCGTCGTAGAGCACTATGACAAGCGACATCTGTTCCGGATGGCCGACGAGCACGCGCACTACGGTGCGGGAAACGCGCGGCGCGTGTTCGAGTGGCGCGATTGGCGCATCTGTCCTCAGGTGTGTTACGACTTGCGCTTCCCCGTGTTCAGCCGCAATCGAAATGATTACGACCTGCTGCTGTACGTGGCGAACTGGCCGGCGCCGCGCACGGCGCAGTGGCTGGCATTGCTGCGCGCGCGGGCGATCGAGAATCAGTGTTATGTGGCCGGGGTCAATCGCATCGGCCTGGATGGCAACGACGTCCCCTATGCCGGCGGCAGTGGCTGTTGGGATCCGTTGGGACGCGGAATGGTGGAAGCCGGCGAAGTGCATCAGGTGCTTCGGGTGGTTCTGGATGCGGCCGCGCTAACGGCTTATCGCTCCGGATTTCCCGCCTGGATGGATGCAGACCGCTTCCATATCGAGGGCGCAACAGCCGAAGAGGGCGGACGCACCTAGCCGCCCCGGCTGATCGCCGTAACTGCAAGGGAGGAACGCCATGAAAGGGCGTCACGAAGTCATCGGCGGATTGTTGCTCGCAGGAGCACTCAGCGCGTACGGCGCGATGGGCGACTGTGAGCCACCTGGAACGCCTCCGGGCGTACCGGACGGTGCGATTGCCCCGGAGGAGGAACTGCAACAGGCGAGCGGTGAGGTGCAGAATTACGTCGCCGAGACCCAGGACTTCCTCGCCTGCCTCGAAGCGCGGGAAAGATCGCTCGGTGAAGATATCACCGACGAGCAGCGCGCGGACATCGTCACCACTTACAATGCGGCAGTGGAATCGATGCAGGCCCTGGCGGATGACTTCAACGAGCAGGTCCGCCGCTATCGGGAACAGCTCGACGGCCAGTAATGGGCGCACACGGGCGTCCGTTCGTTGAGGAATGAGAGTTGAAGGCACGTTTTTCTTGGCGTTTGACGTTCGTGGCCCTCGCCGCTGCTGCGTTACTCGGAGCCTGCGGCGACCCTGCTGATCCGGATCGACCGGCGGCGGAGGCGGCGCCCGAGGTGCCGGGCGAGCAAACCTACCGGCGTTTCTGCCTCTCCTGCCATGCTTCGGGCGCGGCGGGTGCGCCCAGGGTGGGCGATGCCCGCGCCTGGGCGCCGCGGATCGAGCAGGGCATGGAAGTGATGCTCCGGCACACCATCGATGGCATGCCGGGTATGCCACCGCGCGGTATGTGCACGCGCTGCGACGACGACGAGCTGCGCGCGGCGATTGTCTACATGGTGGAGCGCTCGCAACCCTGAAGCAGGATCAGGAAGCGTGGCGTCTGCGCATGCGTGCCCGGTCGTAGAGGGGGTCGGCCGGTTTGCGCGCGCCGGGAAGCATGTCGCTGTCCGCGAACCACGCGTCGGCTGCCGGCACGTTGCGTACCCAATCGACCAGCTCTGAGCGGTAGGCGATCTTCCAGACGTCGCCGCGCTTTTCGTAGCGATCGACATAGCGGCCGCTGACGAACAGATCGCTGGCTTCGCCATCTTCGCTGACGATGCGGTGGAAGGCCTGATAGTAAACTTCGCCGAAAGCCTCGTCGCCGTCGAGCTCGATCTGTACCTGACCGATCATGTGATGGTTGGAAAGGTGATCCTTCAGAGCCCCTTGGGCGAACTCGACGAAGCCATCAGGGCCCCCTTCGTAGATACCGTAGGAGCAATAGGCGTCGTCCCAGAACACCGAGCGGTGGGCCTCGGCGTCGAGCCGATCCTGACCGCGCATGTAGGTGCAGGAAAGCTCGTAGATTTCCTGCTTGTCTGCCAGCGCCTGCAAGCGGTCGTCAGCCATGATCGCCGCTCCCTCCGGACTCTAGGTGCGCATAGAGCGGATCCTCGGGATGGCGGCCACCGCGGGCGAGGCCATCGAAAGGCGGACCATCCCAGACGGCCGTGACCATGTCGTGCCGGTTCCAGTCCATGACCACGGTGCGATGCAGGATCTTCCAGACGCCGTCGCGTTTCGCCATGCGATCGAGGTAGCGGCCGAAGAAGGCCATTTCGTGATCGGCGCCCGCCGCATTAGCCGTGTAATGGATGGCCCTGACGTAGGTTTCCACCCTGGCCTCGTCACCGTGGAATTCGATATTGAAGTTGCTGATGCTGTGTTGGGTATGGGCGAACTGGCGGATCGCGTCCGGCAGCATGGCGCAGAAGTCATGAGCCTTGCCATTGAAGCCGCCGTAGGCGACCTCGGCATCCGGCCAGTAGGCGGATTCGAGGATCTTGCCGTCGGCGCGATCGACGCCACGGCTGTGCTGCGCCAGAACGTGTTGGATCGCCAGTTGATCAGCGACCCGCTCGGGATCCGGCACAGCTCCAGTCTCGTTCGCCATCTTCGCTCCCCTCTCGTTCCAGCACGTGTGACTTTTGTTTGATTTCCAGCCAGTATACGGGGCTGACCGCAGGTCACAAGCGCTGCGCCGCGCCTTGTCCCTGACGCATTGCGAGGGCTGACCCTCGCGATCCCGAGAGGACTTCCGCCGTCGCCGCGTTCCACGCATCATCGTCCTCGGGCGATGACAAAGTCACGACTCGCATGAGTTATGAAAGGATGAAAGAGGGGAGCAATCCATGGCGACGGTGTTGATCACGGGTGCTAATCGCGGCATCGGACTGGAAATGGCCCGGCAGTATGCGGCCGCAGGTGACGAGGTGATCGCCGCCGTGCGCAAGCCGGATGAAGCAAAGGCGCTCAAGGAGATCGACGGCAAGGTCAGGATCGAGCAGATGGACCTGGGTGACTTCGACTCCATCGCCAGCTTGAAGCAGCGGTTGGGTGACGCGCCGATCGACATCGCCATCATGAATGCAGGCTGGGTCGGCGGTGGTAAGCAGGGTGTCGACGATTTCGACATCGAGGAGTGGCACCGGACTCTTGACATCAACACCATCGGCCCGTTGCTCCTGGCGCGGGCGCTGAAGCCCAACCTCGAAGCCAGCGGCGACGGCAAGCTGATGAACGTCAGCAGCCAGCTCGCCGCATCCACCTGGCCCATGGGCGGCATGCTCATCTACTCGACGACCAAGGCGGCCATGAACAAGGTCACCCAGATCCTCGCTATCGACTGGAAAGATGCCCCCATCACCGTTGCCGTCATGCATCCGGGCTGGGTCAAGACCGACATGGGTGGCCCCAACGCGCAACTCACGCCGGAGGAGAGTGCCTCGGGCATCCGCAACGTCATCGCTGCCATGACCAAGGCGGATTCCGGCAAATTCTACAAGTGGAACGGCGAAATCCATCCCTGGTAGGACCGGGGAAGGGCGTCCGTTTTCGCAGCTGGAGGGAAGTAGCGGCATGAGCAGATCACGGTTGAGTCTTCCGAGCGATCCGGCTCTGGCACCGGGTGAGGCCCGCTGCCCGGGCCCGAGCACCCGCGACATCATCATCAGTGACGGCGACAACGCGCCGGCGGCGCTCACCGATCCAGAGGTCTATGGCTTCCTCGGTCAGGAAGACATTCCTTTCGAACGCTACGCCTCGAGGGAAATGTTCGATCTCGAGATGAAGCGGATGTGGAACAGGACCTGGCAGTGGGCCTGCCGCGAGGAACACCTGCAGAAGGTGGGTGACTACGTGGTCTACGATATCGGCCACTATTCCATCGTCGTGATCCGCGTGGCGCCGGATAGCATCCGTGCCTTTCACAACTCCTGCCTGCATCGCGGCATGCAGTTTTTCGATCCGGGCACTCGGGGTAGCGGCAAACAGTTCCTGCGCTGTCCGTTTCACGGCTGGACCTGGAATCTCGATGGCAGTTTGAAGGAGATTCCCTGTCGCTGGGACTTTCCTCACGTCCAGGACGAGGCGTTCCGGCTTCCGGAGGTGCAGGTCGACACCTGGGGCGGCTTCGTCTTTGTCAATCTGGATCCGCACGCCGGCCCGCTTGCCGAGCAGCTCGAGGTGCTACCGGAGCATTTCAGTCAGTATGCGGTCCCGCTCGAGGATCGGTACGTTGCCCTGCACACGGAAAAAGTGCTGCCGTGCAACTGGAAGATGGGGATGGAGGCCTTTCTCGAGGCCTATCACGTACTTGCCACCCACCCGGAGGGGTTGCGCACGGCCGGCGATGCGAATGCGCAATACGACATCTTCGGCCGCTTCACGACCCGCTTCGTGCACACCATCGGCTCGCCGAGTCCTCACCTGCCCGAGCCGCCCAGCGAAGAGGAGATTCTCGCGGTCCTGAGCAGCCGCAGGAAGGAGGACATACCGAAGCTCGCGGATGGTGAGACTGCCCGCTCGGCCTGGGCGCGTCAGGCGCGTGCGAACGTGGGAGAGGAGTTCGACTGCGATCTCAGCGATGTAAGCGTCAGTCAGATGCTCGATTCCATCGAGTACTGGATGTTCCCGAACATGATGCTGTTTCCGGGCATCTCGATTCCGCTGATCTATCGCTTCCGCCCCAATGGGGATGACGTTGATACCTGCCTGCACGAAGTGCTTTTCCTGCGGCCGAAGCCGAAGAACGGACCGACACCGCCGCCGGCCGAGAAGATCCGGCTCGAAATCGAGGATTCCTACACCAGCATTCCGAATTTTCCCGGTGGCCTCGATTTCGTCCTCGATCAGGACACGGACAACCTGCAGCGGCAGCGCGCCGGCGCCAAGGCGGCGGTCAAGCGCGGAGAGACCCTGGGCAATTATCAGGAGGCGCGCATCCGCCGTTTCCACGCCACCCTGGATGAGTTCCTCGCGTCCTGAAGTGGAGTGATCCGGCTTCAGTCGTCGTGGCGTGGGCGCTTGCTGCGCAGGCGTTTTTTGGCGCCGTGGCGGACCTTGGTATCGGTCCTGCGCTTGCGTGCGGCGCGCGTGGGCCGAGTCGCAACGCGGGGCGTCGGCGGCGTTTCCGCCCGGCGCAGCAGATCGGCGAGGCGGGCGAGGGCGTCCTCGCGATTACGCTCCTGAGTTCGGTAGCGCTGTGCCTCGATGAGGATCTCACCGTCCTGGGTCAGGCGCCGGCCCGCGAGGCGCTCGAGACGGGAGCGGACGTCCGCCGGCAGGCCCGCGCGTTCGAGATCGAAGCGTAGCTGCACCGCAGTGGCCACCTTGTTGACGTTCTGCCCGCCGGGGCCGGAGCTGCGCACGAAGCTCATACTTAGCGCGCTGTCAGGAACGGCGATGCGCTCGGTAAGCTGAATCATGCCCTGCCGCCGAGGGTTCAGATGCAGCGGCGAGTTTACCCTCGTTCGTAACCGCAGCGGTCATTATTACTCTGACGCCGTTACAATGGTTCCCGCGATCAAGAGCAATGAGGCCTTTCCATGGGCGAAGACCTGCGCCGTTACGGCTACCTGCGCGCCATGGCCGCGTCACCGCCGGTGGTGCCTGCTGATCCCGAGCACAACGTCACTGCGCTGATCTCGGAGGTCGCGGTCGCGCGCGAGCTGCATGCGTCGCTGCTGTTGCTGCCGGAACTCGCCCTGACCGGCTACAGCAGCGAGGATTTGTTTTTCTCCTCGGCACTGGAGGCGGCGACGCGTGCCGCGCTGGCGCGCCTGGTGGCGGCTACGGCGGATGGTGGACCGGTGGTGGTGGTCGGCGCACCGCTGGCGGTCGCCGACGGGCGCGTTTTCAACGCTGCTCTGGTGCTCGCTAACGGCGCAATTTGCGGCGCGGTGCCGAAGGCGCACCTGCCGAACTACGGCGAGTTCTACGATCGTCGCTGGTTTGCTGACGGCCACGGTGTGGACCTCGAGGTGGCGGACCCCGAGCTCGGCAGTTTCCGCCTTGCCGCGAGCCAGCTGTTCCGGGTCGGCAGCATGCGCTTCGCGCTGGAGATCTGCGAGGACCTCTGGGCCCCCGACCCACCCGGTGCGCGCCATGCGGTCGCCGGTGCTGAGCTGTTGTTGAATCCTTCTGCAAGCAACGAACTGGTGGCGAAGGCGGACTACCGCAAGGACCTGGTGCGTATGACCAGTGCACAACGTCTCTGCGGCTATCTCTACGCGTCAGCCGGGCCGGGTGAGTCGAGCAAGGATCTGGTGTTCGGTGGTCATCTCCTGGCCGCGGAAAACGGAGTTGTCCTCGCCGAGAGCGAGCGGTTTCGCCTCGACGGCAGTCGCCTGTGCGTCGACTTCGATCTCGACCACGTGCGCCACGATCGGCGTCAGAACAGCACGTTCCGTAATGCGCCGCGTCCCACCGGCTATGTTGAGGTGAATGCCGGAGTGGGCGTGGTGCTGCCCGAGGTGGAGCGCGCCATCGCTCCTTACCCTTTCGTGCCGGACGACGAAACGGAAGTCGATGCCCGTGCGGCGGAGATTCTCGCGATCCAGGCCACAGGGCTTGCGCGCCGCATGCTATCTGTTGGGCAGCCGAAGCTCGTCATCGGTCTATCGGGTGGACTCGACTCCACGCTCGCGTTTCTGGTCGCGTTGGAGGCATTGGCGCGAACGGAGCGGCCGACGAGCGATCTGCTTGCCGTCACCATGCCTGGCCCCGCCACCGGCGCGCGTACGCTCGCCTCCGCGCGATCCCTGGCAGAAGAGGCCGGCGTCACGCTGCTGGAAATCCCGATTCACGCGGCCGTAGCCCAGCATCTCGACGATCTCGGTCACGATCCGGATGTTCACGACGTGACGTTCGAGAACGCGCAGGCGCGGGAGCGAACCCAACTGCTGTTCAATCTTGCCAACAAGCATGGTGGACTGGTGGTGGGGACGGGCGATCTTTCTGAGCTGGCGCTTGGGTGGTGCACCTTCAACGGCGACCACATGGCGAGCTACAACGTCAATGCCAGCGTGCCGAAGACGCTGATCGCCTATCTCGTGCGCTGGTATGCCCGTCACCGCGGCGGTGCGGAGCTCGCCCGGATTCTGGAAGACGTGCTGGCGACGCCGATTTCGCCCGAGCTCGTCCCGGCTAAAGACGAAGCTGAGGTCGCACAGCATACTGAGACGCTGGTGGGCCCCTACGAATTGCACGACTTCTTTCTGTACCACTACATGCGCCATGGCAGCGCCCCGGACAAGATTCGCTGGCTCGCAGAACGGGCCTTTGCGCAGCGCCACGACGCGACGACCATCCAGCGCTGGCTGGCCGTTTTCCTCAAGCGGTTTCACAGCCAGCAGTTCAAGCGCAGCACCTTGCCGCCCGGGCCCAAGGTTGGAACGGTCAGCCTGTCGCCGCGCGGAGACTGGCGCATGCCGGACGAATCGCCACCACCGCGGTTCCCGTGACGGGTTTGATCTGGTCTTCACGCCAAGGTCGGCAGTTGGGGCAGCAAGGCGCGAAAATCGCCTGGCAGCGGCGCCCGGAAGCAAGTGGGGCGCGCGATGCCGTCGCCCAGCGACGGCAGGCGCAGGCGCCGACAGTGCAAGGCGAGGCGAGACGCCTGCTGGTCTGAATCTGCCGGCGCCCCGTAGAGGTGATCTCCCAGAAGCGGTGCTCCGATCCAGGCGAGATGAACCCGTATCTGGTGGGTGCGGCCCGTGATCAGGTGCACGCTGAACAGGCTGCGTTTGCCGTCGCTCCGATGTGTTCGCGCGCGGGTGATCGCCGTACGGGCGCCCTGCTTCAACGGAGTATCTGAAGGCAGGTGATAGCGCTTGCCTGTCGAATCGAATGCAATGGCGTCACGTGGCCCGGCGACCCGCCAGCGGCTCTTGCGTCCGGGCGCCAGCGGCAGATCGATCGTGAGCGTGCCGGGTGGCAGGCCGGCCGAGTGACTCGCTGCACCATCAGGCGCGGCCCGACCGATCGCGGCCCGACCGATCGCGGCCCGACCGATCGCCGCGTACCACTTGTCTACGGTGCCGGCTTCGAACGCTGCGCTGATCCTGCGCTGTACTTTGCGATTCAACGCCACGAGCAGCAGACCGGATGTGCCCTTGTCGATGCGGTGGACCGCAAGTGGGCGCAGGCCTTCCGGCGCCAACAGTGCCTCCAGAGCCTCCCACAGGCAGGGCATCCCGCTACGGTCTGCCAGCACGGGTACGCCGCTGGCCTTGTCCAGTACGAGCAGGCCCGGGTCGCGCCAGACTATGTCGGCGCGCGGTGCCAGATTCATGCGGGAAATTCCGGCGTGAAGCGGATGTTGTCGCGCTCGAGTCCGGCGAGGACCACGTCGAGGCCACCGGATTTGATCATCCACTCCAGGCGATGGTCCCGATACTCGCGTTTGAACTCTCCCCTTTCCAGCATGGCTCGGACAGCCTGCATACCAGCGCGGGCGGCTTCAGTGCCGCCCATGGCCATGCTCGCTGCTGCTGAGTTCGCCGCGGCAACGCTGGGGCGGGCGTTGGCGCGCTGCTGCCAGGCATGCAGCGGTGTGCCCGGCTCGGGACCGAGGTCGAAGCCGGCCGAGCCGTTGATATAGGGGATGACGGCCAGGTCGCCCCAGCCGAACCGATCGCCGCTGAACCAGTCCGCGTCTCCGAGTTCTGCACTCAGCCAGGTATGCCAGCGCCGCGTCTGCTCCGCGGCACGATTGCGCAAAGCTGCAGCGAGTTCGCCCTCGGCGCGGCCGAAGTGGACGATCTCCGCCAGACCCCAGTTGATGGCCTCGTAATGGGTGTCCATGACTTCCTCGATCATGCGTACGCGAGCCCGGGCTGCCGCTGATTCCGGTAGCAGGGCGGGCTCCGGCCAGCGGTCCTCGATGTACTCGAGGATGATGCTGGAATCGAAGATCTTTACTTCGCCATCGATCAGCGCGGGTACCTCACCGCGCGGGCTCGCAAGCTGGAAATCCCCTGGCACCTGACCGCTCCCGAGTGCTTCGGGCAGGCGCGCTTCGAAGGGCACGTCCTTCTCCGCCAGAGCGATCTTCACTTTCTGGGCGTATGGGGAGAGCGGATGATCGAACAGGGTAACGGTCATGATCTGCTCCTCGATGGGTCAGCGTTCAGTGTAACCAGCGCAGAGGAACCGGGCAGCCGGCGCGGGTGGTAGACTCGGAACCGGAGGAAGCAACCATGCGTGCCGCGATCCTGCGTCAAGGTCGACTGCTCGTCGATTCGGTTCCGGAGCCTGAGCCCGCAGCGGGTGAGGTGCTGGTGGGGACCCGTGCCTGCGGCATCTGTGGCTCCGATCTGCATGCAGCGGTTCACGCCCGGGACTTCGCGGCGAACTCGGACGGTCTGTTCGGGCTCGACCCTTCCAGGGACGTGGTGATGGGCCACGAATTCTGCGCCGAAATCCTCGATCATGGACCTGCAACCACACGGCGGTTCGCGCCGGGTACCCTGGTCTGTTCGGTGCCCTGGACCCGCCATGCCGGGCAGCGCGAGAACGTGGGCTATTCGAACGTGGTGCCGGGTGGATACGGGGAGCGCATGGTACTTACCGAGGAGCTGCTCCTGCCGGTGCCCAATGGTCTCTCTGCCCGGGCAGCGGCGCTGACCGAGCCGATGGCGGTCGGCGTACATGCGGTTGCCAAGGCCCGTCTCACACCTGACGACGTCGCTCTGGTGATCGGCTGCGGGCCGGTGGGCTTGGCGGTGCTCAGTGCGCTCCGACTCGCAGGCGTGCGGCCTATCGTCGCTGCAGATTTCTCGCCGGCGCGGCGGCGGCTGGCGGAGGCGTTGGGTGCGGATCTGGTAATCGATCCCGGTGTCCATTCACCCTACGAAAGCTGGCGTGAACTGGCTGCGGTAACGGCGAGCGGCAGCCAGGTCCCGGTGAATCCTCTCAGCGGTGAACCGGAGTTGCGTCCTGGTGTCTTCTTCGAGTGTGTAGGTGTTCCGGGAGTTCTCGACCAGATGATGGCAGGCGCTCGCCATGGCTGTCGCGTTGTCGTGGTGGGCGTGTGTATGCAGGCCGATACGATTCACCCCATGCTTGCCATTACCCGGGAGCTGAATCTGCAGTTCGTGCTGGCGTACACGGTGGATGAATTTGCCCGGACGCTGCGGCACATTGCCGAAGGCGAGCTGTCGGTGGAGCCATTGATCACGGCCACCGTGGATATCGCCGAGGTGCCGGCCGCATTTACGGCGCTCGGGCAGCCAGCGGATCATTGCAAGGTAATGGTCGAACCTGGCGGCGTCACGGGAGCATTCGCTTGAACTTGAGGGATCTCAAATATCTGGTGGCGGTAGCCGAACTCCGGCACTTCGGCCGTGCGGCGGAATCCTGCCATGTTTCTCAGCCGACGCTCTCGACCCAGTTGCGTAAGCTGGAAGAGTTCCTCGGCGTCACGCTCATCGAGCGCAACAACCGCCAGGTGCTGCTCACGCCCATTGGCGAGAAGGTGGTGGAGCAGGCGCGGGCGGTACTGCGAAACAGCGATCAGCTCGTCAAGCTCGCACGGGAGGCCCGTGACCCCTTCGGAGGAGAATTTCGCTTAGGCATCATACCGACGGTGGCGCCCTATCTGCTTTCCAAAATTCTGCCGCCGATTCGCGAGGCGCTGCCCGATCTGCAGATACAACTGGTGGAGGCCCAAACCGCGGTAGTCACGGAATCCCTGCGCGAAGGCCAACTCGATGCGGTGATTCTGGCGCTGCCGGTAGATGAGGACAACGTCCGGGCTACACCGCTTTACGCCGAGCCGTTTTATCTGGCGGTATCGCCGAAGCATCCTCTGTGCGGTTTGAACTCCGTGCGCTCCTGCGATCTGGAAGCTGCCGAAGTGCTGCTGCTCGAGGATGGACATTGCCTCAGGGACCAGGCTTTGGAAGTCTGCAAGCAGGCCCATGCGGTGGAGAAGACGAACTTCTCGGCGACCAGTATCGAGACGCTGCGGCACATGGTGTCGGCCAATGTTGGCATCACGCTTATGCCGGAGCTGGCCATGGATCGTGACGGCAAGTCGATTCGATACATTCCGTTCGAGCCCGAGGCGCCGCATCGGGTCATTGGCCTGGTTTGGCGCAATACGAGCACTCGCGAGGCGCTGCTCGAGCGCCTCGCGCAACTCATCAGTGACGCCGTGACTACCTCGCTGCCGTTGGAGCGGCCGGCCGCTTGAGCGCCTTGCGGCGCCCTAGGGGGCGCCGAAGAGAACCTTGCGTCGCGCCGGACAGGTGCAAGGACGAAACTACTGGGGCAGTTCGAGATCGCCGGCTAGAGAATCGCGGCTCTCGGGGGAGAGCGTAACCTCGCTGGTCAGCTTGGGATGATCCACTCCCGCACGAATCGCAGCGCCGTCCTTGACGGCTCGAAGCATGGGCGGGCTCAACTCGAAACGCAGAAAGTGTACGGAAGACGTCTTCTCGTCGCTCTCGCGCTCGAGGTCTTCGTCGGCAATGGCGTAAACCCGGTCGTGACCTTCGACCTGCACGTAAACGCGGTCTTCGACGCCGATCAGTTCTGCGAGACGCGCCCGTCGGACGGCCACATCCGGATACTCGATCATGAACGTGGCCTTCCAGTTGCTGCCGTCTGGTATCAGCGGATTGTACGCTTCGAGCTCTTCCTCGATGCCCTCGCTTTCGAAGATGCGCTCAGCGCGCAACATTTCCTGCACCTGATAGTGCATGGTCAGGAAATCCTCGAAATACAGATTGGCCGTCTCCGTTTCGTCCAGCGAGATACGCCTGGGTTTCTTGTGCGCGATCACTTTGCGCCGGAATTCCTCACGAATTTGGGCGTAGTGCTCGAGGCTATGAAGTGAATCACGATCAAGTTTCTGCATGGTGTCTGTCCTTCTCGACTGCGTTTGCTCAGAGCCCGTACGCGACGCGGAGCATGGTGATCGGATGCTCGGCACGCTGTTCGCCGTCTATACCGTGCTCGATCATGCGGCCCGCCATCGGGCAGTCGCTACCATAGTGTTCGGCGTCTGCCTGCTTCACCCGATTGACTACCGGGCGCGCAATCTTGACGGCGTGAGCGTGGGTCTCGCTCTTGATTGCGTAAGTGCCGTCGTGCCCTGAGCAGCGTTCGATCAGTGTGATTTCCGTGTCCGGTATCAGACTGAGGATCTCTCGAGTCTTCTGTCCGATGTTCTGTACACGTTGGTGACAGGCCGCGTGATAGGCCACTTTGCCGAGGGGGCGTTCGAAGTCGGTATCGAACATCCCTTCCTTGTGCCGTAACGCGAAATATTCGAAGGGGTCGAAGATATGCTCGGCCACCTTCTGTACATCGGCGTCCTCGGGGAACATCAGCGGCAGCTCCTGCTTGAACATCAGCACGCAGGATGGGATCGGTGCCATGATGTCCCAGCCTTCTTCGATGGCCTCCAGCAGGACCGGGATGTTGGCATCCTTCAGCCGCTCCACGGCGGCAAGATCACCGAGTTCGAACTTGGGCATCCCGCAGCAGCGCTCTCCGGTCAGCACCTTCATCGCGATGCCATTCCGATTGAGGACTTTGGCCAGATCTTCGCCGAGTTCCGGCTCGTTCCAGTTGCCGTAGCAGGTCGTGTACAGAGCGACCTTGCCGGTCGTCCGACCCGCGGAGCGAGCCTCATCCTCGACGCCGACGATATCTTTCTGGCGCTTTTTGAAGGAGTTGGAATGGAACTTCGGCAGTGGCGCCTCGGGATGAATGCCGGCTGCGGCGTTCAGCGCCTTGCGAAGCACCCCAACGCCATTGACCGCGTTGGCGGTCTGGGCGATGCCAGGCGTGCCGACAAAGCCGAATACACGGTCAGTACTGGTGATGAGCCGATCACGCCACTTTGACTGCCCTTTCCTGAAACCCACTGCCTTGGCGCGCAGCATCAGGTGAGGAAAGTCGACCGCAAACTCGTGAGGGGGCAGGTAGGGGCACTTGGTCTCGGCGCAGAGGTCGCACATGAAGCATTGCTCGGCAACCTTGGGGAAATCTGCCTTGTCGACGCCATCCAATTCCATGGTGGGCGATTCGTCCACCAGGTCGAAAAGCACTGGGAATGACTGACACAGGCTGACGCAACGGCGGCAGGTATGGCAGATGTCGAACACCCGCTCGAGCTCTGTATTGAGTGCGTCTTCATCCCAGAACTCAGCATCTTTCCACGGGATGGGTTCGCGCTGAGGACGCTCCAGATTGCCTTCACGATATTCGGACACGGGTAAGTTTCCTTGACTTGGCCTCCCGAAGACTGAGGCGTGATGACCACGAAAAGAGAGGGGGCATTCGAATGCCCCCTCTCTGCGACCTTCTCCAGGCTATCCGGGAGGGGGTCAGGCCATGGCGTCCAGGGCTTTCTGGAAGCGGTTAGCGTGGGAGCGCTCCGCTTTGGCCAGAGTCTCGAACCAATCCGCGATCTCGTCGAAACCTTCTTCACGCGCCGTCTTGGCCATTCCCGGGTACATATCGGTGTACTCGTGAGTTTCGCCAGCCACGGCTGCCTTCAGATTGTCGCGCGTGGTGCCGATGGGCAGACCCGTTGCCGGATCACCGACCTGCTCCATGTACTCGAGGTGGCCGTGCGCGTGGCCGGTCTCACCTTCAGCCGTGGAGCGGAATACGGCGGCAACGTCGTTCTCACCTTCGACATCTGCCTTGGCAGCGAAGTAGAGATAGCGGCGGTTTGCCTGGGACTCGCCCGCAAAGGCTTCCTTCAGGTTTTCGAGGGTCTTGCTGCTCTTGAGATCCATGGTCACTTCCCTTTTTCCGGTTACCGGTACTACCGCCTGGATGGGCGGAAGACCCTGGAGTATACGAGAGGGAAGCAGGGGTTCCATTCGAAAGTCCTGATCGTAGTCATAGGCGGTGGCTATCGGAACCCGGTCGTGAGCGCCGTTCAGCTGGCATATATCAAAGGGTTGGGGCGGCCGAGGCGCCGCCCCGATAGGCTCAACAAATGATAATCGTTCTCACTTCTTGCCGCTTCAGTGCTTGACCGTAATGTCCAGCGGCAGCTGTGAGAAGCGCTCGCAGCCGCTTTCGGTAACGCGGACGGTTTCGCTGAATCCAATGCCGAACTGACGATAGATCAGACACAGCGGAACCATGTGAAAGACCATGCCGGGCTCCAGGGTGCGCGTCTCGCCACGGCAAAGGCTGATGATTTCACCTTCGCCCCAGTCTGGCGGGTAGTTGACGCCTATGGAGTAACCGAGGCGGTGGCGGAAGTATTCGCCGAAGCCGGCCTTCTCCACCTCGGCCCGGGCGATCCGGTCCACTTCCTCCGCGCTGATGCCGGGGCGGATCGCACCCATGGCAGCCTCTACCGCCGCGATGCAGGCCTCCGCCACGCGCTGCTGGCGTTCGGTGGGTTCGCCGATGAACAACGTCCGCATGAGAGCAGCGCAGTAGCGGAACTTGGTGGCTGAGAGCTCGAGAAACACCAGATCCCGCTCTCCGACAATGTCGCTGCGTGCCGTCTGGTGGGGCAGGCAAGTACGCTCTCCGGACAGGATGAATGGCGGCAGGCTCATGTACTCGCCGCCCGCCTCGAAAATGACCCGGTGCACTTCGGCATTGATGATGTCGTCGGATACGCCGGGTGCCGCGATATCGAAGCCGGCAGTCATGGCACGATCGACTATCGCGGCGCTGCGGTACATCACCGCGATCTCTTCATCCGACTTGATCATGCGTGCGTTCCAGATCGCTGGAGCGGCATCGAGGAACTTCGCGCCCGGAAGAGCTGCACAGAGCTGTTCGTGCTCCTCGATGGTGCAGAACCAGCCTCGCTTTTCGATGCCGATGCGCCGACTGCGCACGCCGAGCTCGCGCATGACCCGCGCGGTGATTTCCGAGGGCACTTCCCAGTCGTCGACCGGAACGATCTGCGTGACCCAGGCATACTCGGCGACGTTCAGGCACTCGAAGCGGCGCAGGATCAGCACCGGGTCGATCCCGGGCGCCATGACCAGACAGTGATACTTGTAGTACCCCGGCGTTTCATAGCCCGTGAGCCAGGTGATGTTCTCGGGGGATCGGACCAGCAGGACGTCGAGATCGAGTTCTGCCATGTTGGCGAGTACGGCCTCCCAGCGGCGCTGGTACTCCATCAGGGTGAAGCCTAAGCGGCCGTGAGTGTTCATGGTCAGCAGATCGCCGTTGGCGAGCCGCTGCTGCACGGTCTCAAAGACGGTCTCGGGTGCGATTTCGCGCACGTCCATGATCGGTTTGCCTGGAAGTCGGGTCATCGCTTCATCTCCCGTGGTGCCGGGTTACCCTGGTGGGCGTCCCCTGCAGGCGTCTTCTTCCATGACGGTTGGCGTGCTCCTTTGCGATCTCTAGCACGCATCGTGCCGTTCAGCCTCCTGGTGCTCGAAAATCGTCGAGGGACCCGAGGCAGACGTAGCGTGTCTCGCTGAACTCATCGATGCCGGTTGGGCCTCCTTCGCGACCGAGTCCCGACTGCTTCACGCCGCCGAAGGGAACCGGAGCGCCGGTCATCTTTACGCTGTTGACGGCGACCATGCCGTATTGGAGACCTGCGGTCAGGCGTTCGATGCGCTCGAGGTCGCGGGTGAACACGTAGGCCGCGAGCCCGTACTCCGTATCGTTCGCCGCGTCCAGCAATGCTTTCTCGTCGTCGAACGGTGTCAGGCCCGCCACAGGTCCGAAGGTTTCTTCCCGGTAGATGCGCATATCGGGCGTGACGTCCGCGAGGACGGTAGGTGCGTAGAAGTTGGATCCGAGCGGCAGTCGATGTCCGCCGGTCAGCAGACGGGCACCCTTGGCCAGGGCGTCGGCGACCTGGGCTTCCATTCGCTGAACCGCCCGCTCGTGCATGAGGGGACCTATCACGACATCCGGATCGAATCCGTCGCCTACCGGAAGCGCCGCGGCAGCCGCTGCGAACGCCTCGGCAAAGTCGTCATGAATGGAACGCGGTACGAAAATGCGATTCGCAGCCAGGCAGTCCTGGCCTGAGGTTTGGAACTTGGCGTCGACGGCTGCCCTCACGAGGATATCGAGGGGCAGGTCATCGAATGCCAGGAACGGCGCATGACCACCGAGCTCCAGACTCATGCGCTTGACGCTCGGTGCCGAGCGCGCCAGCAGCAGGCGGCCGATCTCGGTCGAGCCTGTGAACGAAAGGGCACCCACCACGGGATGCTCGCAGAGTCCCCCGACCACGACCTCCGGATCGCCGGTGAGCACGTTGAACACACCGGGGGGAAAGCCGGCGCGAACGGCGAGTTCAGCGAGTGCCAGCGCAGAAAAGGGGGTTTCCATGGACGGCGCTGCAACCACGGTGCAGCCTGCGGCGAGGGCCGCTGCGGCCTTGCGCGTGAGCATCGCGTTGGGAAAGTTCCATGGCGTCACGCATGCGGCGACGCCCACGGGCTCCCGGGTCGTCCACAAACGCTTGCCCGGCAGGTGGGAGGGCAGCGTCTGGCCATACGTCCGGCGGGCCTCTTCGGCGAACCAGCGGACGAAGCTCGCGCCGTAGTCGATCTCGCCGCGTGATTCGGCCAGCGGTTTGCCCTGCTCCAGGGTCATGAGTCGGGCAAGTTCTTCCTTGGCGTCGCAGATCAGCGCGTAGAACGTAAGCAGCAGATCGGCTCGCTCCTGGGGGAGCAGTCGGCGCCAGGGCTCGAAGGCACGCTCGGCCGCAGCGACGGCGGTCGCGACGTCGCTTGCGTCGAGACGCGGAACGGCGCCAATGACGGCACCGGTCGCGGGATTCGTCACTTGCGCGCGTGCGCGCCCGCCGATCCAGCGGCCATCCACGAAGGCCTGTTCGCGGAACAGTTCTCCCGTGTTGGCGTGTCGGGGATCTGCCGGAGCGAGCCGTGGCTGCGGCGGTGGCGTGATGGGACGGTCGAGTGCGGCCATGCTTGATACCTCCCAGGGTCGGGAAAGCGCCATGCACCGATCGTCGCCGTGGTGAGAGCTTCGCAACAAACGACTTTTTTACCGCGATTCGAGTGACTAGAAATCAAGCGAAGCGGGGAACTTTCAGCGGTTGATCAACGGGCTTTTCCGCGCCCTGCCGGCAGTGGCGCGGAACGGGCGGGCCGCTCGCAGTACGGCGTGCGAGCGGTCGAGCTGCGCCACTTCGTTGTGAATCCAGTCGCGGAATGCCGCGACGGCTTCAGGGCGATCCGCATCGGCGCGCATGAGCAGTTGCTGCTGGTACTCGGGAGCGCGCATTTCCGCCAACGGCTTCACAAGGGCTCCACTCAGCAGGTGCTCGCTGGCCAGGAGGTCGTCGGCCAGGGCTACGCCCTCGCCGGCGATCGCCATGTCCAAAGTGAGCGCGTAGTTGTGCAGAAGAGGCCCGATGTTCCAGTCCACGTCCTGCACCTCGAATGCCCGCAGCCAGGCACCCCACCAGCCTCGGCTTTGCCAGTGCAACAGCCGATGGTGGCGCAGGTCGCTCGGTGCTGCGAGCGGCGGGCCACGGTCCAACAGGCGCGGCGCGCAGACGGGGAACTCCACGGTTGCATGCAGCAGTTCCTGCTGCAGGTTCGGCCAGTCACCCGTGCCCCAATGAATGGCGATGTCCGCGCGTCCGGCAAGCAGCGGCTTCAAGTCCGTGCTCACCAGGATTTCCGGTTCGATGTGAGGATAGGCACGGCAAAAGCGACCGAGGCGGGCGCCGAGCCAGAGCTCAGCGATGCCCGGCGTCGCCGAGATCACCAGGTGTACGGGTTCGCCCTCGGCTTGCCGGGGTGCGCTGATGCGGCGCGTTACGTGGGCGATCTCACCAATGGCCCGCGTCATCACCGGGAGTAGTTGCTCGCCCGCATCGGTGAGCTCCACAGCCCGGTTGCGGCGTCGGAAGAGGAGCACGCCGAGCTGGGATTCGAGGGTGTGGATCTGACGGCTGACCGCGGACTGGGTCACGTGCAGTTCTTCAGCGGCGAGCTTGAACGAGCGCAGGCGGGCGGCAGATTCGAACATCCGCAGGGCGTTGAGAGAAGGCAGGCGGCGGCTCACGGCAAGGTCTCCCCGCTCACTCAGCTGCGGGCGTGTCCGTCTCGGAGGGCGATGGCGGTGAGGCCGACGTCCTGCAGGCGGCGAACCCGATACCCAGACCGGCTCCCGACTGGACGCTTACCGTGTGCCCGGTATCAGTGAGTTCGCGAACCGCCGCGGGCGTCAGCCCGACGCGGTACTCGTGAACCTTGGTTTCCATAGGTACACCGATATGCATGTCCGCTGCCTACCTGTGCCGCTACTGGACGGTTCGGGACTGTTCCGGTTCCGGGTCCGGAGGCTGGGCGCAGAGTCCGGCCTGATGATGTACCAGCCGCGCCTTGTCGTCCTCGGCGACGAACAGATTGGTGGCCGTGAGCATCTGGCTGCCGAGCGCTTCGTAACAGATCACCATGATCAGATTGTCGAGGACGAAGGCGCGGGCATGGTGCGGAACGACCTCAGGTGCATCGGGATTGGCCAGGATGCGCTCCCAGCTTTCCATGACGGCGGCGCGACTGAGCAGCGCTGGCCACCCGGGATGGATGCACACGACAGGATGCCGGCGTGCCCAGAGCCGGTCCATGGCGGCCAGATCCTGCTCCGAGAAGGCCAGGTAGAAAGCATCATTGGCGAAGAGGGCGAGTTCAGGGTCCACGTGTGAATCTTTGTCTGCCGGTTTGTACCCACTATGGCACAAGCGCCATTGCGAGGTCTGGCAGGCGTCGCTAACCTTCGCCACCCGCCACGATAGGAGCGGCCGATGACCGCCATTCCCGAACAGCATCAACAGCATCTAAACGGAGTCGATCTCTGCTGGTTCCGCTGGCGGGGCAGCGAACCGGGATTGGCGCCGGTGCTCCTGGTCCACGCGACCGGCTTTCATGCCCGCTGCTGGGATCAGGTCGTGCATCATCTTCCGGGTAGGGAGGTTATCGCTGTGGACATGCGCGGGCATGGACGCAGCGGCAAGAACGGACCCATAACCTGGGACGCATTCGGTCAGGATCTTATTGCACTCGTCCAACATCTTGGGCTGCACGGCGCGGTGGGGGTCGGGCACTCCATGGGAGGACACAGCGTAGTACAGGCGGCAGCGGCCGTGCCGGAGGCGTTTTGCCGTCTGGTCCTCGTCGACCCCGTGATCATGGCGCCTGAAGTGTATGCACAGCGGCAGGATTGGGGCGAGGGCGCAGAGCACCCTACCGCCAAGCGCCGTAACCACTGGCAGTCCTGGACCGAGATGTTCGAGCGGTTTCGTGATCGTATGCCATTCGCGGCCTGGGATCCGAAGGTGCTCGAAGACTATTGTCGCTGGGGCGTGCTGCCGAACCCCGAGCCGGACCGCGAGAAGGGCGACGGCTGGGTGCTGGCCTGTCCGCCGCAGGTGGAAGCCTCGATCTACATGGGCAGTTCGGGGAAGGACATCCAGGAGCTGCTTGGCGAGATTGCGATTCCGGTCACGGTACTGCGGGCAAGACCGCGTTCGGCCGAGCGGGATCCGATGGATTTTTCCAGCTCGCCGACCTGGCCGGAACTGGCCCAGCATTTTCCGCATGGGCGCGACGTGCACCTGCCCGAACACTCGCACTTCATTCCCATGGAAGACCCCGAACTCGTTGCTGGCTGGATCCTGGACAAGCCTGCAGCCGCTCACGGTGTCTGCTAAGGTTCGCCGCTTTCGTAAACCTCTGGGAGATATGCATGCATATCGGCGTGACGCTGGCCTTCGGCCGGCACACACCGCCGGAAGTAGTCGTTGCTGCAGCACGCATGGTGGAGGAGCGCGGCTTCCACGCCATCTGGGTTCCTGAACACGTCCTCCTGTTCCGTGAGTACGACTCCCGCTACCCCTACGCCGACGACGGCCGTTTGCCGGGTGATCCGGACGGTGTGCTGGAACCGTTCACGGCCCTGACCTTCGTCGCTGCCCACACCCATCGCGTACGCCTCGGTACCGGCGTCTGCCTGGTCCCTCAGCGGCATCCGATCTACACGGCCAAGCAGGTCGCAGATCTGGACTATCTTTCAGGGGGCAGGGTCGACTTTGGAGTCGGGATCGGCTGGCTGAAGGAAGAGTTCGATGCGCTGGGCATTCCCTTCGCGGATCGTGGTCGCCGCACGCTCGAGTGTCTGGAAGTCATGCAGGCGCTGTGGAGCCAGGACGTGACGGAGTACGAGAGCGCGCATTACTCGATCCGGGGAGCGTTGCAGCAGCCGAAGCCGCGCCAGCGTCCGCATCCGCCGATCTATTTCGGCGGCGAGTCGCAGGCCGCGCTGGAGCGCGTCGCCCGTCACGGTCAAGGCTGGTACGGCTTTCGCCTGACGCCGGAAGATCTCCAGGGATGCCTGGGGGAGCTCGATCGAGCCCTGAATGCGGCTGGGCGCCAGCGCAGCGACGTGAAAGTGGCTGTGGGTGCACGCGACAGGCCCGATGCGGACAGCTTGCGTCGCTTCGAGGATCTCGGTGTCGATCAGGTGATCGCTCCGGTCCTGGCCCGTGACGCGGAAGGGTTTCTGCGTCGCATGGATGCCCTTGCGGAGCAGATGCAGGCTGTAGCCTGAGCACCTTTAGGGGCCTCGCGTCCGGCAAGGGGGTCGTGGCGTTTGAGCGCGGGATGATTGTTTCCGCGGATGGGGTCACGGTGTGGGTTCCAGGGAAGCGGTGAACGCATGACGGAAGCGGAAGCACTGCGAGTCCTCGGGATCGAGGTGCCGTACGATAAGGACTCGGTGCGGGATGCATTTGCGGCGCAGATGCGGAAACTGCGGGGAGCCCGCAACAGCGCGGCCCCGGGTCTCGAGCGGGAGCGCATCGAGCGGGCGCTGACCCTGACGTTGATGGCGCGGGAGTGCCTGTTGCCAGCCCAGGCGCGTGCATTCGCGGTCACTCAGGAAGTCACGCGCATCAGAAAACCTGGTTACTCGAGAGCTGCCATCGGCATCCTGCTGCTCGGATTGGGCATGCTGCTTGGCGCGTTGCTGCCGTTGCCACCCTGGTCGACTGCGGCGAATGCTGAAGTCGACTCTGATCTGGCCGCGCCTGCCCAGACGGCCTCCAGACAAGCGCTGGATCCGGTGCGCACCGCCCTGTCCCTGGAGTGGCAGCAGGCTGGACTGCAACGCCTCCCGGCGCAGACCTCTATTCAAGACCTGGACCTGCCGGCGCCACCCGCCGGCTGGCGCTGGCAGGCGCAGCGCGACGGTGCCTTCAGTCTGATCGACGCCAGCGGCGAGGACTGGCTGCTTGCCGCGCCTCTGCTCGAGGACGGTGGTCTGCGTTGGGCATGCTTCAGCAGGCGCAGCGGACGTTCCGGCTGTTTTGTTCTGGCCGTGGATCCCGTGCTCGAACGGCGCGTACAGCGCGGGCAGGTCGACGCACGCCTGCTGGCAGATGTTCTGGCGCGCATGCCCGCTGCGCAGCGCGATGAGGCCTGGAGCGCGGAGCGCTGGTATCGGCAGGCGCTGCGCCAGGCGGGCCGCGCTGCTGGCCGAGCGCCCACCTCAGCGCTTCCGCCTGACCTGCTGGCGCGCAGCATCTTCCCAGTTAAGGGTGCGAGGAGACCGAATCATGGCTGATAGAGCATCCCGAGAGCGCCTGCGGGTGGTCCTGCTGCTGGCGTTCCTGGCCCTGGCGATCGGTATCCTGGCCTGGACCATCCGCGACCGGCTCGGCCTCTCACGGGAAATCGTGCCGGTGGCCCTCGCGTCCTGCGAGCGTATGCCGGCGCCGGCGGGACCCGAAGACCTCGAGATCGACGAGACCTTGCGTCTGGCCTTCATTTCGGCGCTGCCAAGGCGCGAGCCTGGTGCTGAAGGCGGCCTTTACGTGCTTGCTCTCGATAGCCCTGGCGCAGAGATCGTGCCCCTGCTGCACGATGGCCCCCCTTTGGCGCCACATGGACTGTCGCTGGTCCGGGTGGACGGGGAGCTGTACCTGCACGTGATCAATCACGCGCCGTCCGGCGGCAGCACCGTGGAGCAGTTCCGCTTCGACGGCGGCCAGCTCGAACACATGGCGACCGTCGCAGATCCCGCGCTGCGCTCGCCGAATGATGTAGCTGCGGTCGACGCCAGGCGCTTTTACGTCAGTAATGACCATGGCGGGCGCAGTCCCATGGTGCGCAGCGTCGAGCACCTGCTCGGGCTGCGCCTCGGTGACGTACAGTACTTCGATGGCGAGCATTTCCGAACGGTAGTCAGCGGCTTGAGCTTCGCAAATGGCGTCCTGCTGACGCGGGACGAACGTCGGCTGCTGGTGGCAGAGACAGTAGCTGGCACCATCAGCAGCTATCTCCGCGATCCCGACAGTGGCGATCTGACGCCCGAGTCCTACATGACGTTCGCTACCGGCCCGGACAATCTTTCCCAGGCTGCAGACGGCAGCATCTGGATGGTGGGACACCCGAGTCTGGCTGCGTTCATGGCCCACGCGCGCGATCCCGGACGGCTCTCGGCGACAGACGTGCACCGCATCGACTTCTTCGGCCGCACGGCGGATTCCCGCGCTGTGCTGGTGGACGAGGGTGAGCTGATTTCCGGTGGCAGCACCGCAGTGGTCCGCGGTAGCCAGATGTGGGTGGGCAACGTGTTCGACGGCTATCTGCTGCGCTGTGAGCTGCCGCGCCGTCTGGGCAGCGGAGGGCTGCCGCCGATGATCGAGCCGAGCCTGGTGGGGATGCGGCCGTCCGAGCGTTGAGGCAGGTATCTGCGGAGTTGGGCCGCCGTGAGGCCGCGTGTACAATTTCGCGCTTTCCGTTTCCCACACCCCGGGATCCATGACGCGTGGCCGACTCCGCCCCCTTCGAACGCGACCGCGCCGCCACCGGCGCACAGCAGGGCTTCTCCTTCGTCGAGGCCGAACACCGTGTGCTCGAGTTCTGGGACAGGGAGCGGATTTTCGAGCGCTCGCTGGACGCGACCCGCGACTGCCCGCCCTACATCTTTTATGACGGCCCGCCTTTTGCCACAGGGCTGCCGCACCATGGTCATATTGTCGCGTCTACGCTGAAAGACATCATCCCCCGTTACTTCACGATGAAGGGTCGCTACGTTCAGCGTCGCTGGGGTTGGGACTGTCATGGCCTGCCCATCGAGCACGAGATCGACAAGCAGCTCGGTCTTTCCGCCGGCGAGGCAGTCGAGCAGCTCGGGGTCAAGGGCTACAACGATGCCTGTCGGGCCATCGTTCAGCGCTATGTGGGCGAGTGGCGCCGGACGATTACGCGGGTCGGGCGCTGGGTCGACTTCGATCACGACTACAAGACCATGGATCCGTGGTTCATGGAGTCGGTGTGGTGGGTCGTCAAGCAACTCTGGGAGCGGGATCTGGTCTATCAGGGCGTCAAGGTGGTACCCGTATCGACGGCCCTCGGCACGGTCCTGTCCAACTTCGAAGCCGGACAGAACTATCAGGAGGTCCAGGATCCGGCCGTGACCGTGCTCCTGGAGCTGGAAGACGGTGGCCATCTCGCGGTCTGGACCACCACACCCTGGACCCTGCCGTCCAACCTCGCAGTCTGCGTGAACCCGGAGCTCACCTACGTCCGTGTGCGCGACGCCGAGCGGCAGCTTGAATTCTGGCTTGCCGAGGAACGCTACCCGGTCTATGCGGATCGTCACAAACTCGATGTCATCGCTCGCGCCAAGGGGAGTGAGCTGGCCGGGTTGCGCTATCGACCGCTGTTCCCCTATTTCGCCGATGAAGCACAGCACGGCGCATTCCGGGTGCTCACCGATGCCTACGTCACGGCTGATGAGGGCACCGGTCTCGTGCATCAGGCGCCGGCTTTCGGCGAGGACGACCTGCGCATCTGCCGTGCTCATGGCATCGAGGCCCTCGTCTGCCCGGTGACCCTGGAGGGTCGCTTCAGCGACGAGGTCTGGGACTTCGAGGGCCAGTACGTCAAGGATGCGGACCGCGAGATCACGCGCGCATTGAAGGCGTCCGGTGCGCTCTATGAGCAGGACGTGATCGTTCACAGCTATCCGTACTGCTACCGGTCGGATACGCCGCTGATCTATCGTGCCATTCCATCGTGGTACGTGAAGGTGGAGGAGCTGCGCGAGCGCATGCTTGCTGCCAATGCACAAATTCAGTGGGTTCCCGAGCACATCCGTGACGGTCGCTTCGGCAACTGGTTGGAAGGCGCTCGAGATTGGGCCATTTCCCGGAATCGCGTCTGGGGCACGCCCCTGCCGCTGTGGGTGAATGACGTCAGCGGCAAGGTCATCTGTATCGGCTCGATCGATGAACTCGAGCGCCACACCGGCGTGCGCGTCGACGATCTTCATCGCGAGCACGTCGATCCGCTCGACTTTCGCGTCGATGGCGAGGACGGCGTCTACCGGCGTGTCCCGGAGGTGCTTGACTGCTGGTTCGAGTCCGGCTCGATGCCTTACGCTCAGCTGCATTATCCGTTCGAGAACGAAGCCCTGTTCCAGGAGGGCTTTCCCGCCGAGTTCATCGCCGAGGGTCTCGACCAGACCCGCGGCTGGTTCTATACCTTGACCGTGCTTGCGGCTGCGCTGTTCGACCGTCCGGCATTTCGGAACGTCATCGTCAATGGCATGGTGATGGCCGAGGACGGGAAAAAAATGTCCAAGCGGCTCAAGAACTACACGCCGCCGGACGAGCTCGTCGAGATTTATGGAGCCGATGCGCTCCGGCTGTACCTGATCAACTCGGGCCTGGTGAAGGCAGAAGAGCAGCGTTTCGCCGACAGCGGCGTTCGCGACATGGTGCGGCGTGCCCTGCTCCCCTGGTACAACGCCTACAACTTCCTCGCCACCTACGCCGCCATCGATCGCTGGGCACCGGATCCGGACGCGACGCTCGAGCCCGAGAACATTCTCGACCGTTGGATTCTCTCGCGCCTGCAGACACTGAAGCAGACCGTGTCCACCGAGATGGAGGCTTACCGGCTCTACAACGTGGTGCCGCGCCTGTTCGAGTTCATCGAGGAACTCACGAACGTCTACATTCGCCTGAATCGCAGCCGGTTCTGGGGCGAGGGCAGCGACCCGGACAAGTTTGCTGCCTACGCGACCCTGCATCATGTGCTCGTCGAACTCTGTCAGACCATGGCGCCATTCGCGCCCTTTCTGTCGGAGACCCTGTACCGGGAACTGCGTCGATTCGGCGGTCGCGAGGACGCACGCTTGCCCGAGTCCGTGCACCTCTGCCGCTACCCTGAGGCGGAACCGGAACGTATGGATGCAGCCCTGGAACGGGCAGTGGATCGCATGCAGCAGGTCATTCTGCTCGGTCGGCAACGGCGCGAGGAGGTGAAGATCGGCCTGAGGCAGCCTTTGTCACGTCTTACCGTCATCCATCGTGATGGCAATCTGCTGGACGACATGCGCCGGCTCGAGGGTTATCTGGCCGGCGAGCTGAACGTGAAGCGGGTCGAATACTCGGATGAAGAGGATGCCTACATCAGGCTTTATGCGCGGCCCAACTTCCGCACCCTTGGTCGGCGCCTCGGTAAGCGTATGAAGCACTTCCAGAAGCTGATCAGCGAACTCGACCCGGCGGCTCTCGAGCAGCTGCAGGAAACGGGTGCGATCGAACTCGAGGGCGAGCGCTTCACGGGCGAGGATCTGGAGATTCTGCGGGAGGCGAGGCCCAACACCGAGGCGGTATCGAACCGTTTCATCAGCATCGATCTTGCCACCGGGGTGGATGCTGAGCTTCTCCGGGAAGGTCTTGCGCGCGAGTGCATCAATCGGATTCAGCGCAGTCGCAAGGAACTCGACCTCAACGTGGCCGACCGCATCGGCGTGCGCTATGACGGTGCGCCGGAACTGCTCGCCGCGCTCGAGGCGCACGGTGAGCACGTCGCCCGGGAGGTGCTGGCTACCGAGCTCGAGCCTGGTGAACCCGGTGCGGAGGGGCGCTTCGATGTGGAAGTCGACGGCCGCCCGCTCGCGTTCTCCATTCGCGTGACCCGCCCCGCAGCCTGATCCACGCTCCGGAACAACCGTTCTGTGGGAAGGAGTGCCCGCCCAGCGGGCGCTCCGATCGCGGACCGGGGTTCGATTCGGAGCGTCTCGGCGGGCGACGGCTGCGCCGCCGCTCGTCGCGCTGCGCTGCGCGCGCCACGACTTCCCACAGGATCCTCCACGAATCTCGGCAGGCTCCGATCGGGAGTCAGGGGGAGTCGAGGATCCACTCGGCGTGGGGATATTCGGCAATGAGAGCTGCGATGAGCACTTTCTTCACCGCGACTCGGACTTCGACCTTCAGGTCTTCCTCAGGCGTCGAATCCGGCTTGCCGAGCGCGGCATCGACTGCTTCCTGCTGCGCCTTCACCGCCTCGTCTGCAAGCTCTCGCCAGGAATCCAGTGCGTCGTCGCGAAAGCGGCCGCGGCCGCGGCCGTGGTGGGTCACCGCCAGATAGCGGGCAACCGCCTCCGCAAGCAGTTCCGTAACGAACTCTTGCGACCAGCCTAGCGTCCGTTTGTCCACGGCGCGTTGACACCACGACCAGGCGGCCGCTGCGGACAAGGAAGCACCCAGGGCCGTGAACAGGCCCAGCGCCGCGCCGCCGAGCGCAATGTCGATCGCCGCGCCGGCTCCCGCACCCACAGCGGCGCCGCCCGCCGCACCCTGCAGCGGTGTCGGCCGGTCGCCGTGGCTGCGGGTGGCCGTCAGTGCGGTGTCGATGCGACGAGCGCTCTCGCCTTCCAGTTCTTCGATCCGTATCAGTTTTGCGTCGAGCTCCTTGACGTTGCGCTCCAGTCTCTGAGCAAGGCGGCGCAAGGCGCCGATGCGCGCGAGCCGCGCGGGTTGTCCGGATGTCAGCGCCTCCCGGTCGCGCAACGTGGTCACGACCAGGTTGCTGAGTGCATCGATGCTCTGCTCCAAGCGCTCCAGGCTTCGTGCCTGCCAGGCCGGGATCAGGCGCGCCATGGCGGAACGCTGGGGCTCCTCGAGCTGTTCAGCGACCGCACTGAGCAGGCGCACCTCGTCGACCCAGCTCCGCTCGTACGCATCGAGAGCGAGCACTGTCCGCACCGGCGGCTTGCCGAAGTGTTCCTCCCAGCGCTGCACCAGGGCGTTGCGAGCGGCCCTGCGGCTATGAGGCGGGAGCTGATTCAGGAGCAGCAATACCGGCTTCTCGAGCCAGGACAGCATGTCGAGTTCCGCCTGCGCCTGGATGGCGAACTCCGGATCCTCCGCAGCGTTCACTTGAAAAAGAATAACGTCGGCGAGATCGCGAGCGGCCAGCATCGCCTGCTGGGAGGAGTACAGTGCCCGATCGGTAACCCGGTCCCAGACCTCGCCGAGAAACCAGCCGACGGCGCGGTCACGCTGTTCGAGGCGTCGCTTCAGCTTCATCGAATCGCCGAAGCCCGGGGTATCCCACAGCAACAGGCGATCACCTTCATCGGTTTCCGCCAGAAGATGCTGGCTGTTTTCCATGGTGGTGTGCGGTGCATCCACCACCTCGCCCAGGTCGCTGCGCGCCAGCGTCCGGGCCAGGGAGGTCTTGCCGACGTTGGTGTGGGATATCAACGCCAGCCGGACGTCGCTGCCGCTCACGATACGCTCTCCAGCTCGAGGTACTCTACCTCTCGGGAGTCCAGCAGGCGGCGCCATGCCTCGAGGCGGCTGGCGCGGCGTTCCGGCGTGGTGCGGTAGGCCTCAGCGTCCAGCGCGACGCAGATCGGCGCCTGCGAGCTCGCCGCGGTGAATAGCGGACCGTGGATCTCCGCTTCCGGGGTCTGGGCCGGACTCATCAACAGCACCAGGCGCTCATAGCCTGGATCGCAGCTTGGAAGGGCATCGGCATCGACAGCAACCGGGTCGGCGACGTCGACGTGGACGGGTCCCTGGAAATGTGTCTGCAGCGCGGCGCGTATGCGTTCCAGAGCGCTCGTATCAGGCCGGTATCCCAAGGGCTGCACGCGCACCGTCAAGGTGGTGCCCTGCAGGGCCGCAAGCATGCTGCGGAGAACGGGGTGATGGCGGTCGAGTGCAACGGTCGTGCTGCGTCGGATCCGGATCAGCGCCCAGCCTGCAAGCAGTACCCGGGGCAGGATGGCCACGGTGGCCAGTGTGACGGCCCAGAGATGGATCCAGGGTGCTGCAGGCACCGGTGTTGCCGCCATGGCAGCCACTTCGGTCGCGTTCGGCAGCGGGATGCCCGTGACGAGGCTGGCAGGTAGCAGCACGATGCCGATCAGCACGCTCACCGTACCGGCGCCAAGAAAGGTGCTTTCCCAGCTCGCGTAGTAGGCGACTCCGAGCCCGTCCCAATAAATGCCCAGAATGGCGCCGAGGGCGAAGGCAGCAGCAGCGCCGTGCAGCGTTGCGCCGAGCCGTCCGAACAGTGCTGCAGGGGCGGAATCCGCGTAGGCGACGATGAAGCGGCCAGGCAGCGAAGCGAGGCGGGCTCCGGCACCGGATCGCGCCCAGCGCCTGCCGACCCAGAGAAGGAATCTCGTACCTTGCGCAGCCGCTTGCGTCGCGTCGCGCCTTCCGGGCCAGAGCAGGAACACATACACCAGCAGGTTCCAGAGCAGCAGGCCAAGCAACGGAGGGGCGAGAATGTTGAAGCGTCCGCCAGCGGTGAGGCCGGAAAAAAGGGCCCCTGCCAGCAGAGCAGGAAGCATTAGCCAGACGCCGGGGCGCCGGCCGGTGAGCCAGGGCAGCTGCTTTGCCATGCGGCGCAGCGCGTCGTCCTGCTCCAGGGCCGTGCGAGCCTGCACGTACAAGCGCTCGGCATCGTCGGCCTGCTCCGGCAGGCGGTCCCGGGCATCGGGCAGCGCCAGTACCTCGGCGGCGATCGCTTCCCGAACGAGCAGCAGCTCCGCTGCTTCCGGATCCGGCAGACGCAGCGCTTGCGAATCCATCAGCGACCCGTAAAGCGGGGCTTGCGCTTGTCGCGAAAGGCTTCGATGCCTTCGGCGAAGTCGTCACTGTCGGCGGTCAGAGCCCACTGGTCATGGTCCATGTGCATGATCGCCGGTGTCAGCGCGTCGGAGACCGCGTTCACGCTCTGCTTGATCATCTGCAGTGCCATGGGCGGCCGTGCTGCGCATTCCGCGGCGAGCGTGCGGGCGCGCTCGAGCGCTGCACCTGCAGGCGTCAGTTCGTCGATGAAGCCCCATTCGGCCAGTTCGGGAGCAGGATGCTGCGCTCCGAGTCCGATCATGCGTTTGGCGCGGGCTGGGCCGACGAGCTGCACACAAAGGGGTAGCGCCTGCCAGTGCAGGTTCATGCCGAGATTGACTTCGGGATAGCCGCAGCGTGCCGTTTCCGCTGCGATGCGGAAGTCGCACGCGCTCGCGATGCAGCAGCCTCCGCCCAGAGCCACGCCTTCAATGGCTGCGATCGTGACCTGGTCGATTTCCCGGATGGCACGTATCAGGCGAGGCCCGATCCGGATCTGCCGCCGCCGCGCCAGCTTGCCATCGTTGGCATTACGTGGCTCGGAGAGATCAGCGCCTGCGCTGAAGTGATCGCCGGCGCCGGTGATGATGACTACTCGCGTTTCGACGTCGGTTCGGAAGGACTCTGCGCAGTCGATGAGCTCGGCCATAAGCGTGCGACTCAACGCGTTGAGCTTCGCAGGCCTGTTCAGGACGATCTCGGTGATGGCACCACGTTTCCGCAGTTCGAGCGTGGTGGCAGTCATGCTCAGAATCCCTCGGCGTCGTGAACCCGCTTCCAGAGCAGGTTCGGCAGGAAACGGCGCAGGCGCCAGGTGAGCTTGGTGCCCTTGCCCGGGAAAACGAAGAATTCGTCCCGCTCCAGGGCCGTATCGATGGCATCGAGTACGTCCTGCGGCTCCAGTTGTGCGGCTTTGTCGAACAGTTTCGGCCAGGTGGTTTCCCGAGCCTGGTCGAGCAGGGGCGTCTTCACTGGTGGTGGACAGACGCAGGCGAAGCGCACGCCGCGTCCGCGATTCTCGTGATAGAGCACCTCGCTGAAAGCCACCACTGCGAACTTCGACGCGTCGTAGGCGGCCATGTAGAGCGTCGGCAGCCAGCCTGCGAGAGAAGCGAAGTTCACCAAGTCGCCGCGGCCGCGCTCGAGCATCCTCGGCAGCGTCAGCTTGCTGACGTTGACGACACCGTTGTAGTTGATGGCCATAACCCGGTGGAATACTTCGAGGTCCTGCTCGAGGACTCGTCCCAGCGGCATGACGGCCGCAGCGTTGAGTACCCGATCGATGGGGCCGAGTTCGTCTTCCACTTCGTCGATCGCGCGCGCCAGGGCGTCGGCGTCGGTGACGTCCACATTCCAGGTGCGGATGGATTGGCTGCTTTCCGCCGTTGCGAGCAGACCCTGCTCGTTGACATCGATGGCGGCGACGCGTGTGCCTTCGTTCGCGAGATTGCGGGCCGCCAGCTGGCCCATGCCGCTGCCGGCACCGGTGATCAGGGCTACGCTTGGACGTTCACGCATTGTTTCGGGCTCCACGCAGATGAGTCGGCAGGCGCCATTGTGCACCAGTGAGGCGCGCGGCGTCGGCCCTGCAAAGGAGTCAGGGCCCCCGTGGTCGCTCCCGTAGCGCTAAGTCGCCTTCGACTTCCCTAGCGAGCCAATCGGTGACTGCTGCGGTGTCGCCGCGAAATACGATGCGGTGGGCCTTCTGCCGCAGCTGGTAGTCGTACATGGGATCGTAATACTCGGCGAGCAAGCGAGTTATCCAGCCCCGATGATGGTGCGCGTCGCCCGTTGCGGCGTGGCGGGCGAGAGCGTCCTCGAGCATAGCGACGAGTTCCTGGTGGCGAGCGCCACCGAGGCGCTTGCGGATACGGTGCAGAGCACTGCGCAGCCAGTCGGCAAAGGTTTCGAATGCATCGTCACGGCAAACGGACCGGCGTTCGCTGAGACCGGCGACGATGTATGCCTCCAGGGTGATGGTGACCCGCTGCTCCAATGGCGCTTCCACCAGTGCGATGGGAGCTTCGGCCATGTTTCTTATCAGGGGTTCAGGCAGGCTCAGGCGTCCGATGTTGCGTGACTCGTCCTCGACCACCAGCGGATGCTCGCCGCCGGCGGCGAGCTCGAGCAGGCGGATGGCCAGTGCATTCTCGAACCCGGCAGGGGGAGGTTGCGGTGTGATGCGGCTGCCGAATGCGGAACCGCGATGTCGCGCCAGGCCTTCAAGGTCCAGGCTGCGGTGGATGCGCTCGAGGATCCGCGTTTTGCCGGTGCCGGTGCGGCCGCCGAGGAGCCGCAGCGGCAGCGTGGGCGCAACGCGATCGATGAGGGCAAGCAGATGCTGCCGCAGAGCCTTGTAGCCCCCCTCGATGCGCGGCCGAGCGCGTCCCTCGGCCGCCAGCCAGGCCCGGACGATGGCGGAGCGCTGCCCTCCACGCCAGCAGTAAATGACCCCGTCCGGATGGGCATCGGCCCAGGCGCACCAGGCCGCGACGCGCGCTGCGCGGACGTCCCCCGCGACCAGGCGATGACCGAGCTCGACGGCGGCTTCGGCACCCGCTTGCTTGTAGCGCAGGCCGACTTCATGTCGTTCGCGGTCTTCGAGCAGGGGAATGTTGGTCGCGGTCGGAAAGGCGCCGCGAGCGTATTCCTGAGGCGCGCGCAGGTCCAACATGGGTGTTGCGGCGAGGAACATGCGGTCGAAATCGGTGGCCTGGATCACGGTTCGAGCGCCCGCCCGCAGCGGTTGATCACGGCACGTCGTCAGTTACGGTCTGACCGTTGCTGAACAGCTCCAGGTGCTCGCGCAGCAGGGGTAGATAGTCGGGTCCGCCGTCGTCGCGGCGTTCCGCCTCGGCTTCGGCCACTGCAATTGCCTGGCGCTGAATGTCTACGGCGCGTTCGAAGTTGCCATTCGCGGCATGGGATGCTGCCCAGGTGTCCAGATAGGCTGCGTTCATGGCTGCCACCCGGTCGCGGGTCATGAGCGCTTCCATGAGTGCGAGGCCGTGCTCGGGATCACGCAGGTCACGCTGTTCGGCGACCACAAGCACCCAGGCCACGGTATTGATCGTGTCGGCATCGGTCGTGCTTGCCGCCGCGCTCTTGAGCCACTCGATCGCGGCCTCCGGATCGCGGGCGACGTGCTCGCCTCGCGCCAGCAGGGTGCCGAGGAGCAACTGCGCCTGCGGCGAGTCGCCGGAGGTCGCAGCTTCGCGCAGCCACTGCAGGGCGCGGTCATCGAAATCGGTGCCATCATCTATGCTGAGCAGGTGGCGGACATAGAAAAGCTGGCCCTCGGCGTGCCCGCCCTCGGCTGCCCGTTCCAGCAGCTGTACCGCGGCATCGCGATCCTTGCCCACGAACTGACCGTTGTAGCGCAGCCGTGCGAGTAGAACCATGGCGTCCAGATTGTCCCGGTCCGCGGCCTGGCGCAGCAATTCGACACCTGCAGGCTGGTTTTCGCTGCCGAAGTGTCCCGAGAGATAGAGCTGCGCCAGGTTATAGAGCGCCGTCGAGGAGCCCTGGCCCACCGCAAGAAGAAATTGATCGACGGCCGCGTCGATGAGCTGTTCCGATTCCTCGTCGGAGCGGCTGCCAGCGATGACGCCGTAGACCACGCCGAGCATCTCGCGTGCGATCACGTTGCCTTCGGCGCTGGCACGTTGCAGCCAGTGCACGGCCTGCACGGCGCTTTCCGAGGTACCCCTATGCCAGAGACGGATGGCGTAAGCCGTCTGCGCCGCGGCGTCGCCATCCCGGGCGCGAGCGGCGATCAGCTCCGACGGCCGCGGTGCATCATCCCCGAGGACGCGTCGCGTGGCCTGATAGGTAGGCGTGAGGTCGAACCACAGTTCCCTGAGGGCGTCCTGGTCGCGGCGCCGCGCTTTGAGGACCAGCGCCAGCGTTCCTTCCGCGTCGTCACCATGGTAGAGCGCGCCAGCGACTTCCTGGCGCTGACCGGTCAGCCAAACGAAGGCTTCGGTGGCGGAAACGACCTGCCAGGGGTTGTCGGCCGTACCGTCGCCAGAGGCGTCGATGGCAGAGGCCAGCGCCGTCAGTGCATGCCGATGAAAATCGCCGCGCTCGGTCTCGCCGACCGCGTAGGCGAGGCGCTGTCTGATCTCATGTGCACGCAGATCGCCGTAGTAGGCGTCGAGCATGTCGCCGGTCAGACGCTTGAGGTCCTCGCGGTCGCTGCGCTCGCGAGCCTCCGCCTGGGCCTCTTCCAGCCTCGCCAGCCGGCTGGCAAAGTCGGAGCGTTGCAGGAAGGCCTCGGGAAGCGCCTCCCAGGCATCGCTGCTGCCGTCGGCAAGGGCTGCGACGAGCTGGTCGTAGCGGTCAACATCTGGCGCTCCCGAACCGACGGTGGCACAGCCGTACGCCAACAGCGCGCCGGTGAACAGTCCGACACTATTTCGAAAGATCGCTGAGCGGTCCACTGACGACGGGGAAGATTGCATCGCATCGAGCCTGAACTGCTATGGGATGATGATAGCAGAGCCGTGCCCGGGGCGGCCGGTAGCGTTGCACGGCGGGGGGCGTCTATAGTCGGATTTCTGTTCCATTGCAGGAGCGAGGTTCCTATGACTCTGTTCCGCAAGCCGGTAGCCATAGTGGGTCCCGATGAAGCCTTAGCCGGCCGCAGCGAAGCCATGCCGGTTCCGGACGCGCATTACGTGCACGGGCGACCGCTCAAGCCGCCGTTTCCCGATGACACCGAAACTGCCGTGTTCGGACTCGGCTGCTTCTGGGGTGCCGAACGTTGTTTCTGGCAGACTTCCGGCGTCTGGACGACCGCAGTCGGCTATGCCGGTGGTTACACGCCGAATCCCACCTACGAGGAAGTCTGCAGCGGGCTCACCGGGCACGCCGAAGTGGTGCTGGTCGTGTTCAAGCCGCAAGAAGTCAGCTTCGAACAACTGCTGAAGACGTTCTTCGAGGCCCACGATCCGACCCAGGGTATGCGCCAGGGCAACGATGTGGGCACCCAGTACCGATCCTGCATTCTCACCACATCTCCGGCCCAGGCCAGCGCGGCGCCCGCGGTGCTCGAGGCCTATGCTCGCGAGCTGGGGACGGCGGGCTATGGTGAGGTGACCACCGAGATTGCTGGCTGTGACGCGTTCTATTACGCGGAGCCCTACCATCAGCAATATCTGGCCAAGGTGCCGAATGGCTACTGTGGCCTCGGCGGTACCGGTGTGCGCTGTCCCGATCTTGCCGCCATATCCTGACGGGGGCGCTCATCGTCTAGCGTCTCCGCCAGCGCCAGCAGGCGCGACCGTGCCGAGGCCTCCGATTGTGCGTCGACGCGACGCAGCGCCAGTTCCAGGGCGGCGCTTGCCTCTCGGCGCTGGTCGCTTGCCAACAGCGCCTCGACCCAGGTGACGTAGCAGACGGCACACGCCTCGGAGGGTGAACGCTCGAGCAGCCAGTGTTCGAGCAGTGCTGCAGCGAACGCAGGGTCCTGGAGAGATTCCGGATTGTGGGTCAGCGATCGCGCCAGGTCGTGGGCATGCCCCAGACCCGCGGGGTTGCGCGCTGCCTGCCGCCATAGCTCCCGAGCCCGGTCGTGATCCCGGGAAAAGTAGCGCCCGACAGCGTGCAGATCGCCCTTGAGGCCGATGCTGCGGGCATCTCCGTCGGCGACGTTGGCAAGCAGGGCCGCCGCGGCCACGGAGTCCTCGGCGGCATTTTCGAGCAGGGCCCAGTTGGCGTAGTCATAGCGTCCGGCAACATCGCCGAGAGCATGCAGGCGGCGATAGTAGTCGCGTGCCCGCAACGGATCCTGCGCGATGTGGCGGCCATCACGGTGCAGGGCTGCCAGCATGCGGAGTGCGTCGGCGTTGTCCTCGGCAGCGGCCGCATCCAGCAGGGCAAGGCCCGTTGCCGAATCACCCTGGAGTACCTGCAGATAACCCAGGCGGTAGCTGCCGTAGTCGTACCCGGACTGCGCCGCGCGCCGGTAGGCCCGCTCCGCTTCTGCCAGAGCGCGGGCCCGTTCTTCACCGTCCCGCTCTTCTGCCAGGGCCCAGAATTGGTCCCCTAGCAGCGCGTCGGCCACCTGGTTGCCGACGCTGGCTGCCTCGAACAGC
>SLQW01000087.1 GCA_007131295.1 Pseudomonadales bacterium
GACAACGTGAAGATGACGGTGACGTTGATTGCGCCGATTGCGATGGACGATGGTCTGCGTTTTGCGATTCGCGAAGGCGGTCGGACCGTGGGCGCCGGCGTGGTGTCCAAGATCATCGAGTAAATGAGTGTGGCCGCTCCTAACGGAGCGGCCTCAGCATGCGGTCAAAAGGCCAGTAGCTCAATTGGTAGAGCAGCGGTCTCCAAAACCGCAGGTTGGGGGTTCGATTCCCTCCTGGCCTGCCAACAGCCTGTGACCCGGGTGCAGATGAGTGCAACGAGGTAGTCCGTAGCTTCCATGAGTACATCCAAGGCAGCACAGCGTGACGGTTTGGACGGCGTCAAGTGGGTCGTCGTCTTCGCGCTGATAGCAGCGGGAGCCTTCGGGAATTCCTACTTCGCTGACGAGTCCCTGTTGTATCGGGTTCTCGGTCTCGTGGTAGTGGCTCTGGCTGCTGCCGCCGTTGCAGTCCAGACCGCCAAAGGTCGGGCGTTCTGGGAGCTTTTGAAAGACGCGCGGATCGAGATCCGCAAGGTCGTCTGGCCGAATCGGGAAGAGACTACGCAGACGACACTGATCGTGTTGGCCCTGGTCGTCATTGTCGCGCTGATCCTGTGGGCGCTGGATTCCCTGTTGGGTTGGATCATCTCCGGGCTGATCGGATGACCACGCAGGCATCGGAGAGCGCCATGAGCAAACGCTGGTACGTCGTGCATGCCTATTCGGGCTTCGAGAAGCAGGTGATGCGCGCGCTCAAGGAGCGGATCGCCCTCTCCGGCTTCGCTGAGCAGTTCGGCGAGGTGCTCGTCCCCACTGAGGAAGTGGTGGAGATGCGCGCGGGTCAGAAGCGCCGCAGTGAGCGCAAGTTTTTTCCCGGCTACGTGCTGGTTGAGATGGAGCTGAACGACGATACCTGGCACCTGGTCAAGAACACGCCGAGGGTCATGGGCTTCATCGGCGGTAAGGCCGATCGGCCTGCACCGCTGACCGATGCCGAAGCTCGCCGGATTCTGTCTCGGGTTGAGGAGGGTGGCGACAAGCCTACCCCGAAGACCTTATTCGAGCCTGGCGAGGTAGTGCGAGTAGTCGATGGGCCATTCAACGACTTCAACGGCGTGGTCGAGGAAGTCAACTACGAAAAGAACCGGTTGCGGGTGGCAGTAACCATCTTCGGCCGGTCCACCCCGGTCGAACTCGACTTCGATCAGGTCGAGAAGGGGTGAGCACCGCCAGCGGACCGTCCCGGACGGTCCGCTGTGGGAAGCGGCAAGCGCCCCGAAGGGGCGATGCCGCGATCGGCGCACCGGCGCTATGCGCCGCTTGCGCTCTCCCACAGGGCGACGTGCCGCAAGCGGCGGCATGAGCGCCCCGATGATCGCCCGGCGGCGCAGCCACCGAGCGGTTCAGTGTCTCCGTGATTCGGCGCTCAGGCCGCATCGGGAGACTTCCGAAAAATGCTCGAGCTCTGCTCGGACTAGGGGAGTCGGCGTAGAACCGTCCGACGCTTGCACCCACAAGGAGCACGAAGATGGCTAAGAAGATCACGGCCTACATCAAGCTGCAGGTTCCTGCAGGTCAGGCTAATCCGAGCCCGCCCGTTGGTCCCGCGCTGGGCCAGCACGGCGTCAACATCATGGAGTTCTGCAAGGCGTTCAATGCCGAAACCCAAGGCCTCGAGCCGGGTTTGCCGACGCCGGTGGTGATCACCGTCTACGCCGACCGCAGCTTCACTTTCATCAAGAAGACTCCGCCGGCGGCCGTACTGTTGAAGAAGGCCGCCGGAGTGAAGTCCGGCAGTGGTCGGCCGAACACGGAGAAGGTTGGCAAGGTGACCCTGGCCCAGGTCGAGGAGATTGCCCAGACCAAGATGCCTGATTTGACCGCAGCCAGTCTCGAGGCCGCCGTGCGCAGCATCGCCGGCAGCGCGCGCTCCGCCGGTATCGAAGTGGAGGGGCTGTAAATGGCTGCAATGAGCAAACGCCGGCGCCTGATCGAGGAGAAGATTCAGCGCGGACGGGCCTATCCGATCGATGAGGCGGTAAACCTGCTGAACACACTGCCCGGCGCCAAGTTCAGCGAGGCCATCGAAGTGGCCGTGAACTTAGGCGTTGATCCGCGCAAGTCGGACCAGGTCGTGCGCGGCGCGACCAGCCTGCCGCACGGTTCCGGCCGTAGCGTTCGGGTGGCAGTGTTCACTCAGGGCGACAACGCCGACAAAGCCAAGGAAGCCGGCGCCGACGTGGTCGGGATGGACGACCTCGCCGCGCAGGTGAAGGAAGGTCAGCTGGACTTCGACGTCGTCATTGCATCCCCGGATGCGATGCGGGTTGTCGGCCAACTTGGTCAGATTCTTGGCCCGCGCGGGCTGATGCCGAACCCGAAGACCGGTACGGTAACGCCTGATGTAGCCACGGCGGTGCGCAATGCCAAAGCGGGTCAGGTCCGGTACCGGACGGACCGCAACGGTATCATTCACGGCAGTATTGGCCGGGTCGGGTTCGAGCCGGCCGCAGTGAAGGCCAACCTGGAAGCCCTCCTGGGCGATCTCAGGAAGGCTAAGCCGGCATCGGCTAAAGGCGTTTATCTGAAGAAGATCACGCTTTCCACGACCATGGGGCCTGGGCTCTCAATCGACCAGTCCAGCCTCGAGATCTGACCGTCAGGGACCGAAGGTCCGTAGCGGTTGCAGCAAGGTACTTTGAGGACTCCGGAGACCCGGAAGCCGTCAAAGACCGCAGGTCCGTCGCCAGTCTCCGGGCTGGCAACGGTTAAGCCTCGACGAGGGCCTGCGCAGACGGTGAGACCCGATCCGACACTGGATCTCGCCGTTACGTCGCCCCAGCCTGTTACCGGGACGGGGTATCACGCAACAGCCGGAATGCCTTGCGGCGGACCGGCGTTATCCAGGAGAAATGCCAGTGGCACTCAAACTCGAGGACAAAAAGGCGATCGTCGCCGAAGTCAACGAGGCCGCGGGCAGTGCACTAGCCGCCGTTCTTGCCGACTACCGCGGCTTGAACGTCAGCGAAATGACCGAACTTCGGGTCAAGGCCCGCGAATCCAACGTGTATCTGCGAGTCATCAGGAACACGCTGGCGCGGCGGGCCATGGCCGGAACGGATTTCGAGTGTCTCACGGAGGCCTTCACCGGCCCGTCCCTGCTTGCCCTGTCCGTAGAGGATCCGGGTGCGGCGGCACGACTGATGAAGGACTTCGCGAAGAGCCACGACAAGCTCCAGGTTCGGGCACTGGCCATTGGTGGTGAACTGCTGGATCCGAGCCGTCTCGAGGCGGTGGCTTCACTGCCGACCCGCGAGGAGGCGCTCGCCATGCTGATGGGCACCATGCTGGCGCCCGTCACCAAGCTGGCGCAGACGTTCAACGCGGTGCCGTCGAAGCTGGTCCGCACTCTCGACGCGGTTCGTATCCAGAAAGAAGAGCAGGCGGCCTGACGCATAGCGTAGCCGGGCCGATCAAAAAGGGTTTCAAGGAGTCAACAGATCATGGGTATTGCTAAGGAAGACATTCTCGACGCCATTGCCGAAATGAGCGTCATGGACGTGGTCGATCTGGTCAAGGCCATGGAAGAGAAGTTCGGCGTCACTGCAGCGGCTGCCGTTGCTGCTGCGCCGGCGGCCGCCGCCGGTGGCGGTGATGCCGCCGCGGCTGAGGAGAAGACCGAGTTCGACGTCATTTTGGCGACCTCGGGCGAGAAGAAGGTCAACGTCATCAAGGTAGTGCGTTCGCTGACGGGTCTTGGCCTGAAGGAAGCCAAGGCGCTGGTAGATGGTGCTCCCGGTCCGCTGAAGGAAGGCGTTAACAAGGACGAGGCCGAGGACATCAAGAAGCAGATCGAGGAAGCCGGCGGCACGGTGGAGATCAAGTAAGGTCCGCGCTGCCGTGAGGCAGAACGGAGACCTGCGCGCAGGGCCGATGCCCCATGTCCCCCCGGGACGTGGGGCATCGGCGTCTGTGCGTTTTCCGCCCGACGGCGGTGTTGTGATTCGATCCGCGTGCAGCGATTCAAACGCGCACGCGATCAAGGGTATCCGATCCGGGAGACGCTGATGCGATATTCGTTCACTGAGAAGAAGCGCGTACGGAAGGATTTCGGGAAGCTTCCCGAAATCATGGAAGTGCCGTACCTGTTGGCGATCCAGATCGAGTCCTACAACCGCTTTCTGCAGGGTGAAGTGCCCGAGGCGGCGCGGCAGGACACCGGTTTGCACGCGGCGTTCAAGTCGGTGTTTCCGATCACGAGCTATTCGGGCAATGCGGCTCTGGAGTACGTCAGCTACCGGCTCGGGCAGCCCGTTTTCGACGTCAAGGAGTGCATCCTGCGGAGCGTGACCTACGCGGTGCCGCTGCGAGTCAAGGTCAAGCTCGTTATCTACGACAAGGAGTCGTCGAACAAGGCGGTCAAGGAGATCAAGGAGCAGGAGGTCTACATGGGGGAGATCCCCCTGATGACCGAGAACGGCACCTTCGTGATCAATGGCACGGAGCGCGTCATCGTCTCCCAGCTGCACCGCTCGCCGGGGGTCTTCTTCGATCACGACCGCGGCAAGACCCACTCGTCCGGCAAGCTGCTCTACTCCGCTCGCGTGATTCCCTACCGCGGCTCCTGGCTCGACTTCGAGTTCGATCCGAAGGATGCCGTGTTCGTGCGGATCGATCGTCGCCGCAAGCTGCCGGCGACCGTTCTGCTGCGTGCGCTCGGCTTCGACAGCGAGCAGATTCTCGACATGTTCTTCGAGAACAATACCTTCCACGTGAAGAAGGACGGCTACTCGCTCGACCTCATCGCCGAGCGGATGCGCGGTGACGTCGCCACGTTCGACATCAAGGACAAGAAGGGCAAGGTGATCGTGGAGCAGGGCCGCCGGATCACCGCCCGGCACGTGCGTCTGCTCGAGGAAGCCGGCATCAAGCGCCTCGATGTGCCCCGTGAGTATCTCGTCGGCCGTGTCCTGGCGCGCAACATGGCGCATCCGGAAACCGGCGAGCAGATTGCCGAGTGCAACGCCGAGATCACCGACGAGATGCTCGAAAAGATCGAGGCATCTGGCGTCAAGACCATCGACACCATCTACACGAACGAACTCGACCGCGGCCCGTACGTGTCGGACACCCTGCGCATCGACGCGAGTCGCACTCGGCTCGAGGCCCTGGTGGAAATCTACCGCATGATGCGCCCGGGCGAGCCGCCGACCAAGGAAGCGGCCGAAAACCTGTTCAACAACCTGTTCTTCTCCAGTGACCGCTACGATCTCTCGGGCGTGGGCCGGATGAAGTTCAATCGCCGCCTCGGCCGGCGCGAGATCGAAGGTGAGGGCATCCTCTCCAACGACGACATCATCGATGTGCTCAAGACCCTGATCCAGATCCGCGACGGTCAGGGCATGGTCGACGACATCGACCACCTCGGTAACCGCCGTGTTCGCAGTGTCGGTGAAATGGCGGAGAACCAGTTCCGGGTAGGGCTCATCCGCGTCGAACGCGCGGTCAAGGAGCGGCTTTCGCTGGCTGAGTCCGAGGGCCTCATGCCCCAGGACATGATCAACGCCAAGCCCGTGGCTGCAGCGGTTAAGGAGTTCTTCGGATCCTCGCAGCTGTCTCAGTTCATGGACCAGAACAACCCGCTCTCCGAAGTCACCCACAAGCGCCGGGTGTCGGCGCTCGGGCCGGGTGGTCTCACCCGCGAACGCGCGGGCTTCGAGGTGCGCGACGTGCACCCGACTCACTACGGCCGGGTTTGCCCCATCGAGACCCCAGAAGGTCCGAACATCGGCCTCATCAACTCGCTTGCGGTTTACTCGCGCACCAACGAATACGGGTTCCTCGAGACGCCCTATCGCAAGGTGGTAGACGGCGTGGTGACCGACGAAATCGAGTACCTCTCGGCCATCGACGAGGCGGAGTACGTCATTGCCCAGGCGAGTTCGCAGCTCGACGGGCAGAATCGCTTCGTCGAAGACCTCATCGACGTCCGCTTCCAGAACGAGTTCACCAAGACCCAGTCCGAGAACGTGAACTACATGGACGTCTCGCCGAAGCAGGTCGTTTCGGTGGCGGCGTCGCTGATTCCGTTTCTCGAGCACGATGACGCCAACCGGGCGCTCATGGGTTCGAACATGCAGCGCCAGGCCGTCCCTGCCCTGAAGGCGGAGAAGCCGCTGGTAGGCACGGGCATGGAGCGCATCGTCGCGCGCGATTCGGGTGTCTGCGTCGTTGCCCGACGCGGTGGCACCGTGGACAGCGTCGATGCCGGCCGGATCGTGGTGCGGGTGGACGAAGCCGAGATCGGCGCCGGTGAGGCGGCGGTCGACATCTACAAGCTGACCAAGTACACCCGCTCGAACCAGAACACCTGCATCAACCAGCGTCCGCTGGTGATGAAGGGCGACAAGGTGGCGAAGAACGACGTCCTTGCGGACGGCCCGTCCACGGACATGGGCGAACTCGCTCTCGGCCAGAACATGCGCATCGCGTTCATGGCGTGGAACGGCTACAACTTCGAGGACTCGATCCTGATCTCCGAGCGTGTGGTGCAGGAGGAGCGCTTCACCACCATTCACATCCAGGAGCTGACCTGCATCGCGCGGGACACCAAGCTGGGCGCGGAAGACATCACCTGCGACATTCCTAACGTCGGCGAAGCCGCCCTCGGCAAGCTCGATGAATCCGGAATCGTCTACATCGGTGCTGAAGTTGCGCCGGGTGACATTCTGGTGGGTAAGGTTACGCCGAAGGGCGAAACCCAGCTCACCCCGGAGGAGAAGCTGCTGCGCGCGATCTTCGGCGAGAAGGCGTCCGACGTGAAGGATACCTCGCTGCGAGTGCCCACTGGAGTCAACGGCACCGTGATCGACGTGCAGGTGTTCACCCGTGATGGCGTCGAGAAGGACGCTCGCGCGAAGTCCATCGACAAAGCGTCGCTCGAGCAGGCACGCAAGGATCTCGATGACGAATACCGGATCATCGAAACGGCGACCTTCGAGCGTTTGGCCAATCGGCTCGTGAACAAGAAAGCCGCCAGTGCCCCCGGCATGGCCGATGGCGGGGTTATCCGCAAGACCTACCTGGACGAGTTGCCGAGAGAAGACTGGTTCAAGCTGCGCATGATTACCGACGACCTCAATGAGCTGCTCGACGAGGCGCGCACTCAGCTCGCTGAGCGCAAAGAGCAGCTCAAGGAGCGACTCGAGGACAAGCGCGGCAAGCTTGCATCCGGTGACGACTTGGCGCCTGGCGTGCTGAAGATCGTCAAGGTCTACCTGGCGATCAAGCGCCGCATCCAGCCCGGTGACAAGATGGCTGGCAGGCACGGCAACAAAGGTGTGATCTCTGTGATCATGCCTGTGGAAGACATGCCCTTCGACGAAGACGGCGTGCCCGTCGACATCGTTCTGAATCCGCTCGGGGTGCCTTCGCGGATGAACGTCGGCCAGGTCCTGGAGGCTCATCTCGGATGGGCCGCGAAAGGGATCGGCGCGAAGATCGGCGAGATGCTCGATGGCGGTCACAAGGCGTCCGAGCTGCGCGGCTTCCTCGACAAGGTCTACAACAAGGCTGGTGGCGGTGTGCCGGAGGATTTCGGTGAGTTTGACGACGACGAGATCGTGGAGCTGGCAGGCAACCTGCGTGCAGGTATGCCGGTGGCTACGCCGGTCTTCGACGGCGCCGACGAGGGCGAGATCAAGGCCCTGCTCGATCTCGCCGACCTGCCGCTGTCCGGGCAGACCGTGCTTTATGACGGTCGCACCGGGGAAGCATTCGACCGCCCGGTGACCGTCGGCTACATGTATATGTTGAAGCTGAACCACCTGGTGGACGACAAGATGCACGCCCGCTCCACTGGATCCTACAGCCTTGTCACGCAGCAGCCGCTGGGAGGCAAGGCCCAATTCGGTGGTCAGCGCTTCGGCGAGATGGAGGTTTGGGCACTGGAAGCTTATGGCGCCGCCTACACGCTCCAGGAAATGCTCACGGTCAAGTCGGACGACGTGGCCGGGCGTACCAAGATGTACAAGAACATCGTCGATGGCGACTATCAGATGGAACCGGGCATGCCCGAGTCGTTCAACGTGCTGCTGAAGGAGATTCGCTCCCTCGGCATCGACATCGAGCTGGAGAACGACTGACGTGGCTCGTGGCGCCGGCGACACCGGCGCCACGGTCAGTGCCCCGGCAGTTGAGTTTTGTGGACCCCGAACTTGGTTCGGCGTCCCCATCAGGATATCGACGCGACGGATCTACCCTGTGTTACGGTAATTCGTCGCGTTCTGAGCCTCTCGCGGAGGAACGATGAAAGACCTGCTGAACCTGTTGAAGTCCCAGGCCAACATCGACGATTTCGATTCGCTGCGGATCGGGCTGGCGTCGCCGGAAATGATCCGTTCCTGGTCCTTCGGTGAGGTGAAGAAGCCCGAGACGATCAACTATCGTACGTTCAAGCCCGAGCGTGACGGCCTGTTCTGTGCCCGGATCTTCGGCCCGATCAAGGACTACGAGTGCCTGTGCGGCAAGTACAAGCGCTTGAAGCACCGCGGCGTGATCTGTGAAAAGTGCGGCGTCGAGGTGACCCTCACGAAAGTGCGTCGGGAGCGCATGGGCCATATCGAACTGGCGAGCCCCGTGGCGCACATCTGGTTCCTCAAGTCGCTGCCGTCCCGCATCGGCCTCCTGCTGGACATGACCCTGCGCGACATCGAGCGGGTGCTGTACTTCGAGTCTTTCGTCGTCGTCGACGAAGGCATGACCGAGCTCGAGGTCGGTCAGCTGCTCACTGATGATCAGTACTTCGAGGCGTTGGAGCAGTACGGCGAGGAGTTCACGGCCAAGATGGGCGCCGAAGCGGTGCAGGACCTGCTCAAGCGCCTAGACCTGGATGCAGAGATCACCGCCCTGCGTGAGGAGATCCCGCAGACCAACTCCGAGACCAAGATCAAGAAGTTCTCCAAGCGCCTGAAATTGATGGAGGCTTTCAAGGAGTCCGGCAACAAGCCCGAGTGGATGATCATGTCGGTTCTGCCCGTGCTGCCGCCGGATCTACGTCCGTTGGTCCCTCTGGATGGTGGCCGCTTCGCCACGTCGGATCTCAACGATCTCTACCGGCGGGTGATCAACCGCAACAATCGCCTGAAGCGGCTGCTCGACCTGTCCGCCCCGGACATCATCGTCCGCAACGAAAAGCGAATGTTGCAGGAGGCGGTGGATGCCCTGCTGGACAACGGCCGTCGCGGTCGTGCCATCACCGGCTCCAACAAGCGGCCGCTGAAATCGCTTGCTGACATGATCAAGGGCAAGCAGGGCCGTTTCCGGCAGAACCTGCTCGGCAAGCGCGTGGATTACTCCGGGCGTTCCGTAATCGTCGTCGGTCCGACGCTGCGCCTGCATCAGTGCGGCCTGCCGAAAAAGATGGCGCTGGAGCTGTTCAAGCCGTTCATTTTCGGCAAGCTGCAGGCGCGGGGGCTGGCCACCAGCATCAAGGCCGCAAAGAAGGCCGTGGAGCGGGAAACGCCCGAGGTTTGGGACATCCTTGCCGAGGTTATCCGCGAGCATCCCGTTCTGCTGAACCGGGCGCCCACGCTTCACCGCCTCGGCATTCAGGCGTTCGAGCCGGTGCTGATCGAAGGTAAGGCGATCCAGCTTCACCCGCTGGTGTGCGCGGCCTACAACGCGGACTTCGACGGCGACCAGATGGCAGTGCACGTGCCGCTTACGCTCGAAGCGCAGCTCGAAAGCCGGGCGCTGATGATGTCCACCAACAACATTCTATCGCCGGCCAGCGGTGATCCGATCATCGTTCCGTCCCAGGACGTGGTGCTCGGGCTCTACTACATGACCCGTGAGCGCATCAACGCCCGCGGTGAAGGCATGGTGTTCGCCGACGTGCGCGAGGTGCAGCGGGCGTATCGCAGCGGGCAGGTCGATCTGCATGCGAAAGTGAAGGTGCGGATCGTCGAAGAGCGCGAGCAGGAAGACGGCAGCTGGGAGACGGTGCGCAACCTTTACGACACCACCGTCGGCCGGGCGCTGTTCTACGAGATCGTCCCGAGCAGGCTGCCCTACGAGCTGGTCAATCAGGCAATGACCAAGAAGTCCATCTCCACGATCCTCAACGCCTGCTATCGCTACGTCGGCCTGAAGGAGACGGTGATTTTCGCCGACCAGCTCATGTACACGGGCTTCGAGTATTCGACCCGCTCGGGTTGCTCCATCGGGGTCAACGATTTCGAAATTCCGGAAGAGAAGAAGCGGATCGTCGACGATGCCGAAGCCGAGGTGAAGGAGATCGAGACCCAGTATGCATCCGGTCTCGTCACCCAGGGCGAGAAGTACAACAAAGTGATCGACATCTGGTCGCGTGCGAACGACCTGGTGGCGCGCGCGATGATGTCGGGTCTTTCCTCCGAGTCGGTGGTGGATCGTGACGGTGAAGAGGTTTCGCAGGACTCCTTCAACGCGGTTTACATGTATGCCGACTCGGGCGCGCGGGGCTCGCCGGCTCAGATCAGACAGTTGGCGGGGATGCGCGGACTGATGGCGCGCCCTGACGGCTCCATCATCGAGACCGCCATCACTGCAAACTTCCGTGAAGGCCTCTCGGTGAACCAGTACTTCATCTCCACCCACGGTGCCCGTAAGGGGCTCGCGGACACTGCGCTCAAGACCGCCAATTCCGGCTACCTGACCCGGCGTCTGGTTGATGTCGCTCAGGACCTGGTTGTGACCGAGCAGGACTGCGGCACCGAGGAAGGCCTGCTGATGACGCCGCTGATCGAGGGCGGCGATGTGGTCGAGCCGCTGGCGAGCCGAGTGCTGGGCCGCGTGGTGGCGCGCGACATTCTCGATGCCGACGGCAAGAAGGTGCTGGTTCCGGCTGGTGTGATGCTCGATGAAGCCTGGGTGGAGCAGCTCGAAGAGCTCGGCGTGGACGAACTCGTCGTCCGCTCGCCCATCACGTGTGCCACCCGCTACGGGGTCTGCGCGACCTGCTACGGTCGCGATCTGGCTCGCGGCCACCTGGTCAACGTTGGTGAAGCGGTGGGCGTGATCGCTGCGCAGTCTATCGGTGAGCCTGGAACCCAGCTCACGATGCGGACATTCCATATCGGCGGTGCGGCGTCCCGCGCCACGGCCATCGATTCGGTTCAGGTCAAGCATGGCGGCCGCGTCCGTCTGCATAACCTCAAGACCGTTGAGCGCGAAAGCGGTGAGCTGGTCGCTGCATCGCGTTCTGGTGAGGTCGGTGTCGTCGATGCCCAGGGCCGCGAACGGGAGAAATACAAGCTTCCGTACGGCGCTGTTATTTCCGTCGGCGAGGACGCAGAAGTGGAGCCCGGGCAGGTCATCGCCAGCTGGGATCCCCACACCCACCCGATTTTCATCGACGTTGCTGGCAAGGTGCAGTTCGATGACATGGACGAAGGTGTGTCCGTGAACCGCAAGACCGACGAGCTTACTGGCCTTACCAGCATCGAGGTCATCGACTCGAAGGATCGCCCTGCTGCGGGTAAAGATCTTCGACCAGCGGTGCGCATCGTCGACGATAAGGGCGAGCTCATTTCGCACCAGGTGCTGCCGGCCAAGGCGATTCTGTCGGTGGAAGACGGCCAGCAGATCGGCGTGGGCGATGTCATCGCCCGCGTACCTCAGGAAGGTTCCAAGACCCGCGACATCACCGGTGGTCTGCCCCGGGTGGCGGATCTGTTCGAGGCGCGCAAGCCCAAGGAGCCTGCGATCCTGGCCGAGGCCACGGGTATGGTCAGCTTCGGCAAGGAAACCAAGGGCAAGCGCCGGCTGGTCATCACCCCTGAAGACGGCGAGCCCGTGGAGACGCTGATTCCGAAGTGGCGGACCATCGGCGTGTTCGAGGGCGAGCGGGTGGAGCGGGGCGAAACGGTCTGCGAAGGGCCGCTGTCGCCGCACGACATCCTGCGTCTGAAAGGTGTGGACGAACTGGCGAACTACATCGTCAACGAGATCCAGGAGGTCTACCGTCTCCAGGGTGTGACGATCAACGACAAGCACATCGAGGTTATCGTTCGGCAGATGCTGCGCAAGGCGGAAATCGTCGATCCGGGTGATTCGACCCTGATCCGCGGTGAGCAGGTGGAGTTCGTTCAGGTGCTCGAGGAGAATGACCGCCTCGAGGCCGAAGGCAAGACGCCGCCTGTCGTCGAGCGCCTGCTGCTCGGGATCACCAAGGCGTCGCTCGCCACCGAGTCCTTCATCTCGGCGGCCTCGTTCCAGGAGACGACCCGGGTGCTCACGGAAGCCGCGGTCACCGGCAAGCGCGATTATCTGCGCGGGCTCAAGGAGAACGTGGTTGTCGGTCGCCTCATACCGGCGGGCACCGGCTTGAAGTACCACGATGAGCGCAAGCGCAAGCGCGAGGCCGAGCTCAATGCACGGCTTGCCCGGGAGACCGGTGCGTCGGCGGAAGACGTGGAAGCCGCGCTGTCCGAGGCCCTGCGCGACCGCTGACAGGGCGCGAAACAGCGAAGACGCTGTTGTGGGCGCGATTCGACTGGATCGAATCGCGTCGCGCGAAGCGCGCTCCGCAGGAGTGCGGGCCATGGATGGCCCGCAACCGAGCGCGCCGCCCTGCGGGCGGCGCTCCGATCCGCGACACGAACTAGCGAAGACTGTGGAGTGGGAGAGAGTGTCGCCCGCAGGGCGGCGCTCCGATCGGCCGGCGCAAGCCGGCCGGAATGCTCTCAGGCGGCAATTCCCTGGAACGAAGCTGTCGATTACACCCGCGACACGAACTAGCGAAGACTCTGAAGTGGGCGCGATTCGACCGGATCGAATCGCGTCGCGCGAAGCGCGCTCCGCAGGAGTGCGGGCCAGGGATGGCCCGCAACAGCACACGTCCGCGAAGCGGGCGTGGCGATCGGCCAGCAAAGCTGGCCGAATGCTTCCAGCGGGCAATGCCTGGGAACGAAGGAAGATCAAGAGCAAAGTCAAAGGCAAGAGCAAAGTCAAAAGCGATGATCGCGCCTGGCGCGATCAACTTGACCGCCCGCGAGGCCGTCATTAGAATGCGCGGCCTTTTCCGGTGATGGCGCTAAGGCGTCTCCCATGACGATATGAGTTCCGCGCGCCGCATCGGCGTTCGGGGCGGTGCTGGCCGTGTGGCCGCAATGTAACGGAGCAACCGAATGGCGACCATCGCCCAGCTCGTGCGCAAGCCGCGCAAGCGTAGGATCAGCAAGAGTGACGTTCCGGCGCTTCAGGGGTCCCCTCAAAAGCGTGGCGTCTGCACCCGCGTTTACACCACTACGCCGAAGAAACCGAACTCGGCGCTGCGGAAGGTCTGCCGGGTGCGGCTGACGAATGGTTTCGAAGTCAGCTCTTACATTGGAGGCGAAGGCCACAACCTGCAGGAGCACTCGGTGGTGCTCATTCGCGGTGGCCGGGTCAAGGATCTCCCCGGTGTCCGCTACCATACAGTGCGTGGCACGCTCGACACTTCCGGCGTATCCGATCGTCGCCAGGGTCGCTCCAAGTACGGCGCTAAACGGCCCAAGTAAGGGCTGCCGCGCAAGACCGACAACTGTTCCAGACCCCGACCCGTAACGGTCGGCGGAGTAAGGCCCGGATCGTTCCGGGGTCACCTGAAGCCAAGAGGAATCTTTCATGCCACGCCGCCGCGTAGCCGCCAAGCGCGACATCCTCCCGGATCCCAAGTACGGGAACCAGACCCTCGCAAAGTTCGTCAATCACATCATGCGCGACGGCAAGAAATCCGTCGCCGAGAGCATCGTTTATGGTGCCCTCGGTCGCATTCAGGAGCGCAGCGGTCGCGATCCAGTGGAAGTATTCGAGAAGGCTCTCGAGGGCATTGCTCCCATGGTCGAGGTCAAGTCCCGCAGGGTCGGTGGCGCCACCTACCAGGTGCCGGTAGAAGTGCGGCCGTCGCGGCGTCAGGCGTTGGCCATGCGCTGGCTGGTAGAGGCGGCGCGCAAGCGGGGCGAGAAATCCATGGTCCTGCGCCTGGCCGGCGAGCTGTCCGATGCGTCCGAGGGGCGCGGCGCGGCGGTGAAGCGGCGCGAGGACACCCACCGCATGGCGGATGCGAACAAGGCGTTCTCCCACTACCGGTTCTGACCCCGGCTCAGCTGGACGCCTTCCCGGGAGACTTCAGTCGTGGCTCGTCAGACGCCCATCGAGCGCTATCGCAACATTGGCATCGTCGCCCACGTCGATGCGGGCAAGACGACCACGACCGAGCGCGTACTGTTCTACACCGGTATTTCTCACAAAATCGGTGAAGTCCACGAAGGCGCTGCCGTGATGGACTGGATGGAGCAGGAGCAGGAGCGGGGTATCACCATCACCTCAGCCGCGACCACCTGCTTCTGGTCCGGCATGAACCAGCAGTTCGACAAACACCGCATCAATATCATCGACACTCCCGGCCACGTCGATTTCACCATCGAGGTGGAGCGTTCTTTGCGCGTCCTCGACGGTGCCGTAGTGGTTTTCTGCGGCACTTCCGGAGTCGAGCCCCAGTCTGAAACCGTGTGGCGTCAGGCCAACAAGTACGGCGTTCCGCGCATCTGTTTCGTCAACAAGATGGACCGAGCCGGCGCCGACTTCCTGCGCGTGGTGGATCAGGTCGAGCATCGTCTCGGTGCTCATCCCGTTCCGATTCAGTTGCCGATAGGGGCCGAAGAGCATTTCGGCGGCGTAGTCGATCTCGTGCTGATGAAGGCCATCCGCTGGAACGAAGACGACCTCGGAGCGACCTACCTGCTCGAGGACATACCGGAGGACATGCTGGCCGATTGCGAGGCCTGGCGGGAGCGCCTGGTGGAGGCGGCTGCGGAAGCAGACGATTCCCTGACCGAGCGCTATCTCGAAGACGGCACGCTCGAGGTCGACGACATCAAGCGCGGGCTGAGGCAGCGCACCATCGCGAATGAAATTGTTCTGTGCGCCTGCGGCAGCGCGTTCAAGAACAAGGGCGTGCAGGCCGTGCTCGACGCGGTTATCGAGTACCTGCCCGCGCCCAACGAAGTGACGGCGATCGAGGGGCACCTGCCCGACAGCGAGAAGACCGAGAGCCGACCAGCAGACGACGAGGAACCTTTCGCGGCACTGGCATTCAAGATCGCCACCGACCCCTTCGTCGGCACCCTGACCTTCTTCCGCGTCTACTCCGGGGTCCTCAGCACCGGGGACGCGGTATTGAACTCGGTCCGCGGCAAGCGTGAGCGCATTGGCCGCCTCGTTCAGATGCATGCGAACAAGCGCGACGAAATCAAGGAAGTCAGGGCTGGGGACATCGCGGCGGCCGTGGGGCTTAAGGATGTCACCACCGGAGACACGCTGTGTGCTCAGAACCAGCCCATCGTCCTTGAGCGAATGGAATTTCCGGACCCGGTAATCTCGGTAGCGATCGAACCGAAGTCGGTGGCCGATCAGGACAAGATGACCGTGGCTCTGGGCAAGCTGGCCCAGGAAGACCCCTCGTTCCGGGTCAAGACGGACGAGGAGTCCGGGCAGACGATCATTTCCGGGATGGGTGAACTGCACCTGGACATCATCGTCGATCGCATGCGGCGCGAGTTCAAGGTCGGGGCCAACGTGGGCAAGCCCCAGGTCGCCTACCGTGAGACGATTCGCAAGTCCGTGGAAGCGGAAGGCAAGTTCGTCCGTCAGACCGGCGGCCGCGGTCAGTACGGCCATGTCTGGCTGAAGCTCGAGCCGCTGCCTAAGGATGCCGAGGCCACGTTCGAGTTCGTCGACAAGATCTCGGGGGGTGTCGTCCCGAGGGAATTCATCCCTGCCGTCGGCAAGGGTGCCGAGGAGGCGATGCAAAACGGGGTGCTCGCTGGTTACCCCATGATCGGCGTCCGGGCGACGCTTTTCGATGGGTCGTTCCATGAGGTGGACTCATCGGAAATGGCGTTCAAGATCGCCGGCTCCATGGCGCTCAAGGAGGGTGCCCGCAACGCGGGCCCCGTCATCCTCGAGCCCATCATGAAAGTCGAAGTGGTGACGCCTGAAGATTACATGGGCGACGTGGTCGGCGATCTGAATCGCCGCCGCGGGGTCGTTCAGGGCATGGAGGATGGTTACGGGGCAAAGATCATCCGAGCCGAGGTCCCGCTGGCGGAGATGTTCGGATACTCCACCGACCTCCGATCCGCCAGCCAGGGCCGGGCGACCTACTTTATGGAATTCGCGCACTACGCAGAGATCCCCGAGGGGCTTTCCGAAGGCGTGGCTCGCAGGAGTTGAGGCGACAGTCGGCTCAGCTCGAACATCACGCAACGCCGGCAGCCCCGGCGTCCAACGTACAGCAGATGAGAGGACGATAACGTGTCCAAGGCAAAATTCGAGCGGACCAAGCCGCACGTCAACGTAGGCACGATTGGTCATGTGGACCACGGCAAGACGACGCTGACGGCGGCGCTGACGAAGGTCTGCCACGAGACCTACTCGACGGGTGAAGCGC
>SLQW01000080.1 GCA_007131295.1 Pseudomonadales bacterium
GCCCGCGCGCCCAGGCGCTGGCTTCCTCCGCGCCGTGATGCGCGATCATCGACGCGAGCAGGGACTGGTTGTAGACGTTGGTCGAGGAGCGCACGCAGACGGACAGGCCGAGGTCGGGATCAGCAAGATCCTCGTAGCGACGGATCCGCTCGGATTGCACCCGCTCGCGGTCATAGAAGATCACCCGCAGGCGCTGACTGAACCCGAACCAAAGGCCTTCGGGATGCCGCAGGTGCGCCGGCACCCTCTGCTCGAGCAGCTCGGAGGCGACCGGCTGGAGGACACCGGCCTGCTCAGCGCGCCAGAGTCGACCTGCGTCCACCGTGATCAGCACGTCCGCCGGGCTGGCGATGCCCTCACGGGACATGCGCTGGATGAGCTCATCCGAGTTGCCCTGGAGGACCCGCACTTCGATGCCGGTTTCGGCCGTGAAGGCCTCGAACAGCTGGGTGTCCGAATCGTAGTGGCGGGCGGAATAGACGAAGAGCTGCTCACCGTCGCTGCGGTCACAGGCCGCTAGCAAAAGGAGGGCGGCCGCAAGAGCCCATGCACGCATCGAGGCATTGTCCCGAGTGGCAACAAATGAGAATGATTATTATCCTCATGGAGCATTGCGCGTGCAACGTTTGCGCACGTCTATTTACAAATGATTCTCGTTTGCATACCGTGCCGGATTGCCTCAAGGAACCCCTGATCCATGGCAAGCTTTCCCCACACTGCGGTCACAGCGATACGTGAGCCTGAAGATCGCGCCCAGCCGGTGCTGTCACTCCGGCACATCAGCCATCGATTCGATGACCTGCTGGCGGTGGACGACGTCAGCCTCGATGTCCTGCCAGGCGAGGTCGTGTGCCTGCTCGGACCTTCCGGCTGCGGCAAGAGCACGTTGTTGCGCCTGGCGGCAGGACTCGAAGTGCTGCAGTCAGGCGAGGTCGAACTCGGGGGCCGGGTCGTGGCGGCACCGGGGCGTCCGCAGGTACCGCCGGAGAAGCGCAACCTGGGACTGATGTTTCAGGATTCGGCTCTGTTTCCACACCTGAAGGTGCTGGACAACGTCATGTTCGGCCTCTCCGGCCTGGCGCCCGCCGAGCGCCGCCGGCGGGCACTGGCGATGCTTGGCAAGCTGGGCCTCGCCACCCATGCCGACAGCTACCCGCATCTGCTCTCGGGAGGCCAGCAGCAGCGCGTGGCCCTGGCCCGTGCGCTCGCCCCGGCGCCGGGCCTCATGCTGCTCGACGAACCGTTCTCGGCCCTCGACGCGCGCCTGCGGGAACAGACCCGCGACGACACCCTGCACGTGCTCAAGAACAGCGGCGCAGGCACCCTAATGGTCACCCACGACCCCGAGGAGGCCATGTTCATGGCCGACCGCATCGCGCTGATGCGCGATGGCCGGATCGTCCAGCTCGGGACGCCCTACGAGCTCTACTGCCACCCGGTGGAACCCTTCGTCGCGCGTTTCTTCGGCGAGGTCAACGAGGTGGTCACGCAGGTCCAGGATGGCCACATCACCTGCGCGTTCGGTTCGGTGCCGGCACCCGGCTTCGAGGAAGGCAGCGAAGTCCGCGTCCTGATCCGACCGGAAGCAGTGAGCGTGCGTCTCGTCGGTGAAACCCACCCCCACCAGCGATCCCACGTGGTGGTGTCACGCTTGCTCGGCCGCACCAGCCTGCTGCACCTGTGTGTGCACGGCGAGCAGGGCGAAGAATTCCATGGCCATTCACGCATGCCCGGCGTGTTCCTGCCGCCACCGGATCAGCCCGTCGCACTCGAGCTCGATCCGAGCCAGGTGTTCATTTACCCGGCTTCGTGATCGATGGTCAGCCGGAACCCGGTCGGGACCGGCTCATGGCCAGGCTCAAAAGGATCACCGGAATGATGCCCACCGCGACGATGGCCAGCGCCGATGTCGAAGCCTGGGCCAGGCGCTCATCGGAAGCCAGTTCGTAGGCCCGCACGGCCAGCGTGTCGAAATCGAAGGGGCGCAGGATGATCGTCGCCGGCAACTCCTTCATGACGTCGACGAAGACCAGAATGCCGGCCGCCAGCAGACTGCCGCGCATGATCGGCATATGCACCCGCCGCAGCGTCGCGCCCGCGCCGATTCCAAGCGTGCGCGAGACCGCATCCATGCTCGGCGTGATCTTGCCCAGACTCGCCTCCACCGTGTTGTAGGAGACGGCCAGGAAGCGCACCACGTAGGCATACAGCAGTACCACCATGGTGCCGGTGAACAGCAGCCCGGGCAGGATCCCGAAGCGTTCGCTCATGAACACATTCATGCGGACATCGAGCCAGCCGAGCGGAATCAGCACGCCAACCGCGATCACTGAGCCAGGGATGGCATATCCGACCGACGCGACCCGGGCCGCGCCAGTGGTGATCGCGTTCCGGCGCAGGCGCACCCCGTAGGAGAGCAGAACGGCGGTGCCTACGGCGAGGAAAGCCGCTACCACCGCCAGCGTCAGACTGTTGCGCGCGAACTCCAGAAACCGGCTGCCAAAAAGCGGATCGCCCTCTCGGAAATGCATGCCGAGCAGCAGCGCGGCGGGGAGGAGAAACCCGAGCAGCACCGGCAGTCCACAGGCGCCGACCGCGAGCAGCGCACGCATACCTTGCAGGGGCTGCCTTGGCAGCTCCCGATAGCGGCTCGAGGTATGGAAGTACTGCGCGCGGCGCCGCGAGGCACGCTCGAGCGCGAGCAGCAGAAACACCAGCACCAGCAGGCAGGCGGCGAGCTGGGCGGCCGCGGCCTGTTCGCCGAGGCCGAACCAGGTGCGGTAGATTCCGGTGGTGAACGTGTCGACGCCGAAGAACTGAACGGCACCGAAGTCATTCAGGGTTTCCATCAGCGCCAGCGCGACCCCTGCCGCAATGGCGGGTCGCGCAAGCGGCACCGCGACACCCACGAACAGAGCCAGCGGTCCCCGGCCCAGCGTCCGCCCCACCTCCAGAGCGCACACCGACTGTTCGATGAACGCGGCCCGCGACAGCAGGTAAACGTAGGGGTAGAGCACCAGCGACATGAGCACGATGGCCCCGCCCAGAGAGCGCACCTGCGGGAACCAGTAATCGCCCCGCCCCCACTCGAACCACGCGCGCAAGCCACTCTGCACCGGACCGGCGAACTGCAGCAGATCGGTGTAGGCATAAGCGATGACGTAGGTGGGCACGGCCAACGGCAGCAGTAGCGCCCACTGGAACCACGCGCGGCCGGGAAAACGGTACATCACCACCAGCCAGGCGGTGCCGACCCCGATCACGGTCACCCCGATGCCGACCCCGACCAGAAGACCGAGACTGTTGAGCAGGTAGCGGGGAAGCACCGTGTGCCAGAGGTGCGACCAGACCTCGCCAGCCGGCACCAGAACGTGCAGCAGCACGACGACGATGGGCAACGCGATCAGTGCGGCAATCAGCACGGTGGCCGCGGTCCACCCGTGCCGCCCGCGCCAGCCGAGTGCCTGGGGCTGTTCCGGTTCCGCGAGCGTGGTCGCTTCCATGGTCATGGCGGACACTCCACGGACGCACCGTCAGCCAGGCGGGCAGCAAAGACAGCCGCCCGCGTTCGGTCGCGGAGGTGCAAACAATAATCATTTCTGTTCACGCGCAAATGTTATCACGCGTGCGACCCCGGTTCGCGCTACCGCGCGGTTGCGCGTACTCTCAGCGATCCATGCTCCTGGAAAACGTGACGGGGAGGCCACATGCATTTCGTCCTGGTTCACGGCGCCTGGCACGGGGCATGGTGCTGGGAGCACCTCGAGGCCGAGCTGCATACCCGCTCTCACACCGCGACGGCGGTTGATCTCCCAGGCCACGGGGAAGACCCCACGCCGCTGGCGGAGGTAACCCTGGATGCGTATGTCGACCGCGTGGTGCGCTGGATACGCGAGCTTGACCGCCCGGTGGAACTGGTAGGCCACAGCATGGCCGGCGCCGTCATCACGCAGGTCGCCGAGGAGATACCGAACCATCTCGCCGGCCTCGTCTATCTCTGCGCGTTCCTGCCGCGCAGCGGCGAAGTGCTATCCGAGCTCTCCCAGGAAGATCGCGAGAGTGCCCTGCACGGCAGTCTCGAATCCGGACCCGAGCGGGACACCCTGGTGGTTGCGAGCGGCGCCGCGCGCGAGATTTTCTACCACGACTGTCGCAGCGAGATCGCTGATGCAGCCATCGAACGCCTCGTACCCCAGGCCATGGCGCCCCTCGGAGAAGCCGTTAGCACCAGCGAAGAACGCTTCGGAAGCGTCTCGCGGTCATACATCCTGTGCACCGAAGATAGGGCCATCACGGCTGCGATGCAGCGGAAGATGATCGCGCGCCTGCCCTGCTCCCCCTTGGTCGAACTGGCCATGGGGCACTCGCCGTTCTACGCGAATCCGGCCGCGCTCGCCGATGCGCTGGAGCTGATCGCCGCGTCACGACAGTGACGCGCTGTTGTGATCGGAGCGCCGCCCTGCGGGCGGCAATCCTTCCCACAAGCGTCAGGCGAAATCGGAGTCGCCTTTCGTGGGAAGGTGTACAGCGAAATCGAAAGCACTTCCTGTAGGAAGGTGTGCAGCGAAGCTGCGCGCCGATCGGCGGCGCAGCCGCCGC
>SLQW01000057.1 GCA_007131295.1 Pseudomonadales bacterium
CGATGACCGCCGGCTCCGGGAACACCTACCTCGAACTGACATCATCCACAATGAGATTCAGGGTGTGGGTCGGATCGTCTGCGCTCCGCCGTCGGCGCCCGCCAGCTGATCGAGCCGGTCCTGAAGCCGCGACATGCGCCCGACTACGTCACGCCGGAAAGCGTCCACCGAGGCGATGGCCTCTTCCGATTCACTCTGACGGCGCTCCATGCCCGCCTGCTGTTGAGTCAGCGTATTGACGCGATCCGTCAGCGTACGCTGCCGGGACAGCATCTCCGAAAGCCGTGAATCGATCTGGGCCAACTGCGCAAGTATCTGATCCTGCGCTTCCAGACCCCGAGTGAGCTGGCTCGCCTGGGCGTTCAGCTCATCCAGCGTCCGCCGCTGACCCGCCTGGGCCGTCTGCATATCAGCGATCGCCTTCTGATTGGCCTCGATCCAACTCCGATTGCGCCTGTTCGAGACATCCCAGAGCTTGCGGATCTCCGACTCCCAGAAATCGATCTGCTCCTGGGTTTCGCTCTCGGTCTTGGACAGGGCATCGCCCGTCATGTCGAGCCGCTCCTCGATGCGTCCGAGCCGGTCCTCGACCGCCTCGATGCCCGAGCGAACCGACGCCAGGGCTTCGTTCTGAGCGACGATGAACCAGCCACAGGCCGTCAGACCCGCGATGATGAAGGCGATCAGGAGATTGGTGACGACGAGATTGACAGACCCGCCGCCGCGCCCGCTGCCACCGTCACTGCGCCGGCCGCCGCCGCGGCGACGGGTCTCGATGTCGTCGCTGGCAGGGGCGATGGTCGGCAAACCGTCGAGATCGTCGCGATCGCTGCTGCTCATGGAGGGAACCGCTGCTGGTGAAAACGCCGCCGGTTATAGCGCAGTGACGGCGGGGATGAAAGGGCTGCCTCCGGCGACCGCAGCTGGCGTGTCCCGGCGATCCGCCGCAGATAGGCGACGGACCGCCTGCAGCGGGGTCAGATGAAGGCGACCAGTGCCCACAGTACCACCAGGAGCCCGAAACCGCAGGAAATCACGCCCTTTATGCTGGCGATCGGTCCCGGCTTGCCGAAGATGGCATTCGCTTCGAGCGCAAGGATGATGATCAGGACGAGAACCAGCGACAGCGGTGATGCGTCTGTGAGCGGTCCGCCCTGAATCAGATGCGCGCTGGAGATCATGAAGAACAGCATTGGAATCGAGAACAGCGTATTCGTGCGCGAAGCCAGTGCTGCTTTGGGTGCCGCGGCGGCTGCTTCCGGCAGCGCCTCGCCACCACCCTGCACCTGCTTGTTGGACTCGATGAGGATGCGCTGATTGGGCCAGATGATCAGCCACACGTTCAAAAACATGATCGTGGCCAGGAGCGAGCCGACGCCGATGTCGTAACTCAACCCCACACCGCGTCCTGCCAGAAGCACGAGACCGGTCAGGAAGGTCAGCATCGCTGCCCAGCGGAACCACCAAAGCGCCCTTGGAACGAGCTTGACGAACGCATCGGTTCGCGCGCCGCCGTCCGCTTCCTTGAAGTACTCGGTCTGGACAAAATTGAAGTAGTAGAGCAGGCCGATCCAGGCGATACCGGCGAGCACGTGCCCGTAGCGCGCCAGGAAATCGATACCTGCCGCCGTAGTGAACAAATCCATGAAGATCTCCCCTCATCCGCAATCGATCAGAACGGATGCCCCGGCTGCGACTGCTTGCTGCGACCCCGGCGCATGTGCCGCATTGCCCACAACGTCGCTCGAGGACAATGAGCAACCTCGATCATACCAGCGCGCCTGCAGGCGCGCGCCAGGGGAACGCTCAGCGAAAAAAGAAAGCCCCGCACTTGGCGGGGCTTTCCGGCTGACGCAACGTAGCCTTGAAGGGCTTACATCATGCCGCCCATGCCACCCATGCCGCCCATATCGGGCATGCCGCCACCGGCTTCCTTCTCTTCAGGAATGTCGGTGATCATGGCTTCGGTGGTGATCATCAGGCCTGCCACGGAAGCCGCGAACTGCAGCGCCGTGCGCGACACCTTGGCCGGGTCGACAATACCGACCTTCACAAGATCGCCGTACTCGCCGGTAGCAGCGTTGAAGCCTTCGTTGCCTTTGAGCTGCTTGACCTTGTCGATCACGACAGAGGCCTCGTAGCCGGCGTTGGTGACGATCTGGCGAAGGGGCGCTTCCATGGCCCGACGGGCAATCGCGATACCGACGTTCTGCTCGTCGTTGTCGCCCTTCAAGCCTTCGATCGCTGCCAGCGCCCGCACCAGGGTGACACCACCACCAGGAACGATGCCTTCCTCGACCGCCGCGCGGGTGGAGTGGAGTGCATCCTCAACGCGCGCCTTCTTCTCCTTCATTTCCACTTCGGTGGCGGCACCGACCTTGATCACGGCCACGCCACCAGCGAGCTTGGCGAGCCGCTCCTGAAGCTTTTCGCGGTCGTAGTCGGAGGAGGTGTCCTCGATTTCCTGACGGATCTGCTTGACCCGCGCCTCGATGTCCGCGCTCTTGCCGGCACCATCGACGATGGTGGTGTTCTCCTTGGTGAGCTGGACCTTCTTCGCATGGCCGAGATCTTCGAGGGTCGCACCTTCGAGCGTGAGACCCACTTCCTCGGAGATCACCGTACCACCGGTGAGGATCGCGATGTCCTGCAGCATGGCCTTGCGGCGGTCACCGAAGCCCGGCGCCTTGGCCGCAGCGACCTTGACGATGCCGCGCATGTTGTTGACCACCAGGGTCGCCAGGGCTTCACCCTCGACGTCTTCGGCAATCACCATCAGCGGCTTGCCGGACTTGGCAACAGCCTCGAGCACCGGAAGCATCTCGCGAATGTTGGAGATCTTCTTGTCCACCAGGAGGACGTAGGGATCGTCGAGTTCGGCGGACATGCTCTCTTGATTGTTGATGAAGTACGGCGAGAGGTAACCTCGATCGAACTGCATGCCCTCGACCACTTCCAGCTCATTGTCGAGGCTGGTGCCCTCTTCGACGGTGATCACGCCTTCCTTGCCGACCTTATCCATAGCCTGGGAGATGAGCTCGCCGATGGAAGAATCGGAGTTGGCGGAGATGGTGCCGACCTGGGCAATCGCTTTGGAGTCTTCACAGGGCGTAGCCAGCTTCTGAATCTCTTTGACAGCTGCGACCACCGCCTTGTCGATGCCGCGCTTGAGATCCATGGGGTTCATGCCGGCGGCCACGGACTTAAGCCCTTCGGTCACGATGGCCTGGGCGAGAACCGTGGCAGTCGTGGTGCCGTCGCCCGCTTCGTCAGAGGTCTGGGAAGCAACCTCCTTGACCATCTGAGCGCCCATGTTCTCGAACTTGTCGGTAAGCTCGATCTCTTTGGCCACGGACACGCCGTCCTTGGTCACCGTAGGTGCGCCGAAGGACTTGTCGATCACGACGTTGCGTCCCTTCGGACCCAGCGTGACCTTGACCGCGTCGGCGAGTTGATTCACGCCTTTCAGCATGCGCTGGCGTGCACTATCTCCAAACTTGATGTCTTTTGCGCTCATGCAAAATTACCCCTGTGTTCAGCGTCGATTCGATGTCCCGGATTGCGGTGGCTTGCGAGTAGGGTCGGCGTGGGTCGCCGGCGTGCCTACCTCAGTCAGCCTTCCAGCACTCCGAAGATCTCCGTTTCGGCAAGAATCAGAACCTCCTCGCCGTCGATCTTCACGGTGCTGCCGCCGTACTGGCCGAACACCACCTTGTCACCGACCTTGACGCCGGGTGCGCGAACTTCGCCGTTGTCGAGTGCCTTGCCAGGCCCCACTGCGAGAACTTCACCCTGGCTCGGCTTCTCGGCGGCGGAATCCGGCAGGACGATGCCGCCGGCGGTCTTGGCCTCTTCCTCGAGGCGGCGAACCACGACGCGGTCGTGCAGCGGACGGATCTTCATTGCTGTGTGTCTCCCAGTCCTTGACGTGAATATTCTGCGCCGCGGGCGGCCCTACATCCCCGATTCCTGCGCCTGAGCGGGCGCCCGGAAGCGGGATGCGTTAGCACTCCCTCGACGGGAGTGCCAATGATAGGAAGCCGCGCCTAGCAGTCAACCCCGAGAGTGCCAAATTCCGGCCTCCCTCGGATCGCGCCACTACGGCACGCTGCCCGTTGATGGAGGCGGATGAAGGGATTTCAAGGGCGGTGATCGTCCTTGCGTTCGAATTCGCCCTCGATGATGTCGCCGTCCCTGCCCGGACGCCGCGCATGGGTACCCGTGGGTCCGGGTCCGAACCCCGCCTGCACATGCCAGGTCCCCCTCGTCATCAGCCAGCAGGCGATGCGCCGACGGGTGGGTGGCAACAGGCAGCAGAAGCCGAACACATCGGTAATGAACCCGGGCGCCAGAAACACCGCCCCACCCACCACGATAACCAGCCCCTCGACCATTTCCTGGGCCGGCAGTTCACCCGCATCCAGACGGGCGCGTACCGCGCGGAGTGTGGCAAAGCCCTGGTAACGCAGCAGAGTGATGCCCACCGCGGCCGTCATGAAAACCAGGCCGATGGTAGGCCAGGCGCCGATCCACTGCCCGACGCGAATCAGGACGTAGAGTTCGAGCACGGGCATGATGACGAACAGCAGGAACA